>JAJPXU010000036.1 GCA_021205305.1 Lachnospiraceae bacterium | reverse complement strand
CTCACATAGGTACAATAGCTATAACACATCTATGACATTGAAAAGCAGTACTGCCTTCCCTGCGGCCGGCACTGTCGGGAATTCTGGTAGGTAAAAAATGAAGATGAATGATAAAAAAGAACAGAGATATTTTAAATTATACCAGGCATGGATACCCGCAACAAAGGGGTACTTCTATTTTCTATGAACAATGAAGATTATTACGAGATTTCGGTCCGGAAAGGGTTTTCCGGATTGATGTACAAAACCTTTTTTGAAACTCTGGAAAAAAGTTAAAGAAAAACTCTACGTAACGGATTAAGAGACAGAATTTCTCCTCGGGAGCATTCCCGGGGATTTTTAGCACAGATTAAGGCGGAATGGATCGTTGGTTTCCGGAAGATAAGCCATCAGACCGTACAGTACCAAATTTTGCATTAATGCACTGACTTCTTCGGCAGGAAGATCCTTCCCTCTTTCATTCCACAGCTGCAAAATGCTGAACATTGCAGAATTTATATAGTCTAACAGATAATCAAAATATGGCGAATCCGCCGGGAGTGGGAGATAATCTTCCACCAACGGGAGTAATTCTGATTTTACTTTTGGGAAAAAAGCAGAGTCCCCATTCGGTCCAAGCAGGAGGTAGATTTTTTCATTCATAGCATTAAAAACAATCTGAAAAAGGTTTTTCAGGGAATCCGCCCTTTCAGAAGCCATCTGGTGTATCGTATTCCCGGAACCTGATTCTGGCATAACCTGACGAATCGTCTGCTTCAGCTCATCCAGCAGGTCTGCTTCTGCATTTGCGACCAGGTCGTCAATATCTATAAAATACTCATAAAATGTACCGCGATTATAGGATGTGCGCCTTGTAAGCTCGTTGACTGCGATTTTGGAAATTGGCTTTTCCTTTACCAGTGCCCAGAAGGCGTCAATGAAGATTCGGCGTGTCCTTTTGGTGGTTTCTGATTGCTTTTTCATTTACTTTCCTCCGTAACAAAAATCCGACAGATTTTGAAAATCTGATGGTTGAATTACACTTTTTACTTGTGTATAATGCATCATACAACAGAATGTTGGAAAAATCAAGGAGGAATTTTATGACAGTAATTTCTGTGGATCATCTGACAAAAGACTACGGCCATGGTCGCGGTGTGTTTGATGTATCGATTCAAGTGGATAAAGGCGAATGTTATGGGTTCCTTGGCCCGAATGGTGCCGGAAAAACGACGACCATTCGCCATCTGATGGGCTTTTCGAAGCCTGAGAAGGGCAGTACGGCAATCTCCGGGATGGACAGCTGGAAAAACAGCGCGACCTTGAAAAATACGGTCGGCTATCTTCCGGGGGAAGTAACGCTGCCGGCGGGACTCTCGGGAACCGGGTTCCTGCGCATGATGGGGCAGATGCGCCATGTGGAAAATGACAGTTATCTGAAGATGCTGCTGGAGAAGTTTGATCTGGACCCGAATGTTAGTATTAAACGGATGAGCCTGGGCGTAAAGCGCAAGCTGGCTGTAGTCACAGCCTTTATGCAGGATCCGGATATTCTGATCCTGGATGAACCGACTTCCGGACTTGATCCGGTCATGCAGGAGACGTTCATTGAATTTGTAAAGGAAGAAAAGGAACGGGGCAAGACGATTTTCCTTTCTTCGCATATATTCCATGAAGTGGATGCTACCTGCGACCGCATTGCCATTATACGGGATGGAAAGATTGTCTCTGAGTTCAGGTCGGAGGAACTGAAGCAGAAGCATGACCGGATCTATCGCGTAACATTTGCGGATGAAATCTCTTATATGGACTTTGTTCAGAAACCGTTCCGATTCACATCGAAAAACAAAGGGAAGCTCCGTGCGAGGGTGCAGATGGAGGCAGATCGGGTCGGCGAGCTTATGACCTGTCTGTGCGATTATAATGTTGCGGACTTTATTGAGATCCCGTTCACCCTGGAGGATTATTTCATGGGCTTCTACGATACCGGCCATCATTTTAAGGGGGTGAGTGCATGAGCGAAGGTCTTATATCTGTAAGAAATCTGACGAAGGATTATGGAGATAACCGCGGTGTGTTTGACATCTCCCTTGACATCCAGGAAGGCGAGGTGTTCGGATATTTGGGGACCAACGGGTCTGGAAAGACAACCACTATCCGCCATATGATGGGCTTTTTGAAGCCGGATTCCGGCGAGGTGCTGGTGAATGGGTTAAACCCATGGAAGCAGGCGCCGGAGGTGATGAGGGATGTCAGCTATATCCCCGGGGAGATTGCGTTTCCGGATCTGACGACCGGCACGGACTTTTTTAAGGTGCAGGCGCAGTTTTTGGGCGTAAAGGATTTTACTTATATGAATCATCTGATTGACCTTCTGGGTTTGGACCCGTCCGCCAATCTGAAGCGCATGAGCAAAGGAATGAAGCAGAAGACAGCAATCGTTGCCGCACTCATGGGAGATAAGAAAATATTGATTATGGACGAACCAACGACCGGTCTCGATCCGCTGATGCGCGAGACATTTCTGGAGCTGGTTCGTGAGGAAAAGAAAAAGGGCAGAACCATCTTCATGTCCAGCCATATTTTTGAGGAAATTGAGGATGTCTGCGACCGTGTGGCTATCATCGGGAACGGAAAAATTAAGGATGTACTGAGCCTCTATAAGCTGCGCCACGATACGCCGAGGATGTTCCGGATCACGTTTGCCAGTGAAGCAGCTGCGCAGGAATATGTGAACAGAGTTCCGGAGGCGGGCCTGGATGAGCAGGTAAAGAAAGTGGTATCCTTTGCCGTTCCTGCTGCCGAAACCGACCGCGCGATAAAGGCAACGAAAGGGCTGCCGGTGATTTCAGCAGATGAGACCCATGAGGATCTGGAAGAATACTTCATGAATATATATCGGAAGGAGATCAGACAATAATGAAAGTTACAAAAATCTTTTCCTGGCCGCTGATGAAGCAGAGCCTGAATGCCAATAAAGTCCTGTTTATCGCCTGCACACTTGTTCTGTGCCTGATGACGGTGGTCACAACTTATGCGAATAATCTGCTGGGCGGAACGGAAACCGTGGATTATACCGATGCGCAGACGGATTTCTACAGCCATCTGTATGTGCTGGCTTCCTATAATGAAATGGTGGGAACCGAACTGAGCTATGAGGATTTTGCGGAAGCGGAAGATCAGAGCATGTATGAGGCAGCCTTTGAGATGGCCTCCCAACAGTCCGCCGACCTTGATCTTTCCTGTGAAAATTTTGAAGCGGCGGCGGAAACACTGGCCGAATCAGAAGCTGGCCTGGACGCCTATATTTCCCAATTTGAGTATGTTTATGCTCTCGGCTCCGTACAAGGCTGTTTCTCCGGAGACGATCTGGATATTGAATCCATGATGACCATGATGTTGGAGATGATGGGCATTCCCTCCGATATGCTGGAAACGATGAGTGAAATGGACACGACAGCCATGATGAATCAGATGTATTTTACGATCATGAGCCTGCTGCCGTTAATTCTGTTTCTTGTATTTGCCGGAAACGCGCTGGTGGTCGATCAGGTGGATAAGGGCTCCATGGCTTATATCCTCTCCACACCTACGAAGCGCAGTGCGGTGGTTATCACGCAGGCGATTTATATGGTTATAATGCCGTTTCTCATGGTTGGATGCGCTTTTCTGGTAAAGCTGGCAGCGACACAGGCATTTGCCGGTGAAGTGGATGTCGCGAGATTTGCCGTACTTTACGGAGGTCTGTATCTGCTGGCGGAGGCAATGGCGGCGATCTGCTATCTGGCAAGCTGCCTGTTTAATCTCAGCAAGTATGCACTGGCGCTGGGCGGCGGCTTAAATGTCTGGTTTTTCCTCTGCTCTTTGCTTGGCATGTTTGGATTGGAGAGCATGGTCAGCATGGGTATCGGTGTGGAAATGCTGGGAAATTTCAATAAGATTACCATTGTCGGCCTGTTTGATATCGAGGCACTGGGAACGGTTGGCTCCGGGAGCGTAGATTATGCGTTTGTACCAAAATTAGTTGCTCTTGCTGTAATTGCACTTGCATGCTATGCGGTGGGTATGATACGGTTCCAGAAAAAGGATCTGCCGCTGTAATGTAATTTATCGGAAGTTGCAGCAGCAAATTCCGATAAAAAGGGCGAAAGCCCGTCAACGACAGAAGCAAAAAGAAGTTTTGATTGTATAATGGTACCCCGGTACGATGGCCACAGGTAAAAGCTGGCTTCCGCGCCGGGGCTATCTATTAGACGGACCGGCCATATCTTGACACGAAAAGAAACATACGTTATGACACGCCTATAATAAAAATGATTTTCCTGCCTCTGGAGAAATAAATTAAGAGACTGAAGAAAAAAGCTATGGGTTGGAAAGGATGACGATAAGCATGGAACAAGCCGTAGTTCCCGTTTTTTTACCGGTGCGGCTGGCAACTTCGATTACGAGGACAAAGGGGGGCGCTGATCCCAGGCTTTACAGGAAATATAGAAAATTTTTTGTATCCTATATTCTGTTTCCGAAGCGGTATAAAGAGCGGGAGGAATCAGAAAAGAGTGTGTTAAAATAAAAGCCGCGTAATGAAATCGCTTCGCGATGGATGTGTCCTTTGTCCATATTTGCATAGCTGGTACAGACATACAATAAATCATAAAACAGCAGACCAGGCCGGATATTTATATATCCGACCTGATAATCGCGTGCGCCTGATGGCTTACATTTCTGTTTGTAGTTCCGTTCTCATAATGTCTGTTCAAACAGCCATTCTCTCACCGTATCCAGATCATATGCCACGCGCCAGGTGTTCATGTGCTCTGTCGTGTCCGTAGAGGTTACATCATCTCTCATTACGGTATTCGCGTCGAAAATGGTCCAGTTGATTGTAGTCCCTGCCGAAGCCTGTTCTGCTGCCAACTGTTCCTGCTCTTCATCGGTGAGTGTGGCGGCCCACTGGGCAATGGTCACTTCGGTTCCTTCTGCTTCCACGGCTTCTGTGATCTCGGTCATACCTGGATAAGCTCTCGCGTCGCCTTCAGAGCAGATCATCCAGATATTCTGCGTGGACAGCTGTGCAATCGAATCGGTGTAGGCCGAATCGGTCTGTCCGGCAACAAGAAGAGCGCCCGCAAATTCATCCGGGTAATCAATGAGAAGTTTGATGGAGCGGATGGTTCCGGAGGACTGTCCGACCAGATATTCTCTGGATGTGTCAACGCTGTACTGGCTGACAATCTCGGTTACCAGCTCCATGGTATACGCAGGGTCTTCCGTGTTGGAAGATTCATACTGTGGGACAAGCACGATTGTTTCATGCTCGCTCTGCCATTCTTCGGTCGTCCAGATCACACCGCCCAGGCTTTCTGTCAGGGCGAGATATTCATCGCTGCCTTCCCCGGTAGCGTCCGGCATAAACAGGACGAGAGGATATTCGGTATCTTCCGAGTAATCATCCGGCAGATACAGGCTGTACATCAGGGAGGTGCCATCCGAAAGCGTAAATGTATACTGGGAAAAATTTTCGACCAGAAGATTTACGTTATTTTCATAATTCGTAGTACAGCTTTCCGCCCACGCATCCAGAGTTGTCCCATCCGTGCAGGAAATACTGCCGGTCTGCCGGAACGTTACGGTCAGCTGGTTGCTGAGCGCAGATTGAGAGGAGAACATGGAGCCTCTGCTGCTGTTGCCGCTCTGCATGGAACGGTCTGCCTTACCGGATGCATCGAAGTCGCCCATCTCGGAGTCATTCGTGCCCGAGCCGTTCATATCGGAATCGTCTGTGTCAGAGCCACCCATGCCGGAACCGCCCATATCAGAACGGTCACCGCGATTGCCGAAGCCGGAATCATTCAAGCCGCCCAGGTCACTGGATTCTGTTTCGTTTTCTTCATAGCTGAGGAATTCAGTGTTTCCACTATTACCGGAATTCGCCCTGTCTTCCGCAGAATTATCTCCAAAAGAATCATCTCCGAAAGAACCACCTCCGAAGGAGTCTTCACCCAGGGAACGCCCGCCTTCAGAGCCATCTTCAAGTGAATCATCCCCCAAAGAGCCGTTTCCGAAGGAACTATCCGCATCAGTTCCGCTGCTGCCGGAGCCGCTCCCGCCGTAGTTGGTGGTAGTATAGTCGGTGGAGAACTCAATCAGTACATAATTTCCGGCTGCGCTGCTGTCAGGAAGAGCAGCCTCTGAATTTGTGTAAACGGCTTCAATCTCATAATTGTCTACTTCAAAATCGTCCACTGAGACACCTGACGGATCAAGCTCTGCGGTGTACTCAATCACAAGATACCAGGGCTTTTGTCCATCGCCGTACATATTTGTCACAAGATAATAGCTGGCAACGCCAGATGTATCTGTACCGTTTTCCGACAGAGCTTCCTCTGCGGCAGCCTCTGTGAATGTTTCTTTACTTTCCGCGGCACTGGCGTTTACTCCGCTGCCAGCGGCAAGTGCAAAGGCCAGGGTCAGGGAAAGGAAAGACGACAGATTTCTTTTTATACTGTATTTCATGATAAGAGTGCCTCCTGAAAATAGTTTGGCAGTGTTTAAACCGCCGTTCCATTTTATCATCTGATTAGTGACAAAAGAATGTCCATTTTGTGTTGGATATGTGAACGGTGTTTCCGTATCGGCAAGTGTAATTACACAAACATGAAAATAATGCTTGCATTCTATGCCAATCTGTGTTAGTATCCTAACGAAAATTAGAATAAGCTAATAAAAGATTTGCACAACTTACCGGATAGCAGTCCACTATACTCTATAGTGGATGTTTTTTTGTTTTATGCGCAGTGCTGTTGTTTTTAACCATTCAGAACAGCCTGCTGTTCATTTTCGGAGGTTTACATGAAACAAGGATTTTTGAAAGAACACTTGAGTACAGTGCTGCTTGGAGTGGCATTGATTTTACTTTCTTTTTTCTCGCTTTTTGTAGGCGTGATTGATGTGAATCTGGCAGGTCTGGCTGCGGGAGATTCCGAGCAGTGGCTGATTTTTATGGCGTCGAGACTGCCGAGGCTGCTGGCAATTTTATGTACGGGTATGGGCATGAGTGTGGCTGGGCTGATCATGCAGCAGCTTTGCATGAATAAGTTTGTCTCGCCGACAACCGGCGCGACGATCTCATCCGCGGAGCTGGGGATTTTACTGGCCCTGTTGTTTATGCCGAATTCGACGATCTGGAGTCGGGCGCTGTTCTCGTTTACAACCGCGATTCTTGGCACCTGGATTTTTGTCTGGTTTATCCAGCGGATTCAGTTTAAGGACGTGGTGATGGTGCCGCTGGTGGGCATTATGTTTGGCAACGTGATTACAGGGATCACAAATTATTTTGCCTATCGCTACGATATGACGCAGGCACTTTCCACCTGGACGGTCGGGCATTTTTCGATGATCATCCGCGGGCGCTATGAGCTGGTGTATCTGGTGGTGCCGATGCTGATTCTGGCTTTTATATTCGCGAATCATTTTAACATTGTCGGTATGGGAAAGGATTTTTCCAATAACCTGGGAGTCCACTACAACCTGGTGCTGTTTGGCGGACTGACCATTGCCGCGCTGATCACGGCAAGCGTGGTGGTAGTGGTTGGCTCCATTTCCTATATCGGTCTGATTGTGCCGAACCTGGTTGCGATGTTCAAGGGCGATAAAATTCGGGGAACTCTGCCGGATATTGCGCTTTTTGGGGCGATCTTCGTGCTGGTATGCGATATGATCGGGCGGGTGGTGATCGCGCCCTATGAGCTGCCGATCGAACTGATCATCGGTATTCTCGGCAGCATTCTGTTTATCGGGCTTTTGATGTACCGCCTGAGGCATGGGCGGAAAGCGGTCAATGTCGGAGACGTTCTCAGCAAACACTTTGGTGTGCAGAAAAAGGCAGAGGAAGGAGGAGCTGAGAAATGATGAAAGGGAATACTTCGAACCTCCGGAAGCTGGCCATCCTGGGCATACTTGTCATTCTGGCGGCGATTCTTTACATGACGATTGGTGTGAAATTCGCCAATCCAAAGCTGTTTCACTACTCTATGAAAATTCGCACGCCAAAGCTGGCAGCGATGCTGATTACCGCATTTGCCATCGGCAGCGCGTCGATCGTGTTTCAGTCGATTATCAACAATACGATTGTGACACCGTGTCTGCTGGGCATGAATTCGCTGTACACATTGATTCATACGGCGGTGGTTTTTGTCTTTGGCACAACCAGCTTTATCATGACGAAATCGAATCTGGCGTTTGGCATTGACCTGGTGCTGATGGGAATCACGGCGACGATTATCTACAGCTATCTGTTTAAAAAGACCGGGCACAATGTTCTTTATGTCCTGCTGGTCGGCACGGTGCTGAGTTCCTTTTTTCCAGTATTCAGTCGACGCTGACGCGTGTCATGGATCCGAATGAGTATGACACCCTGCTGGCAACGCTGGTCGCGAGCTTTAACAATATCAATACCGAGATTATTGTTTTTTCTGTGCTTGTACTTGCAGCTCTGGCATTTCTTTTCCGAAAGGATCTGGCCTTGCTGGATGTGATCACGCTTGGGAAAAATCAGGCGATCAATCTGGGTGTTGATTATGACAGATGTATCCGCAGGCTTCTGCTGTGCGTAACGCTCTACATCGCAGTGGCGACGGCAATGGTCGGGCCGATTTCTTTTCTCGGATTGATTATCGCGAACCTGTCGCGGCAGCTTTTGAAGACCTACCGTCATTCGGAGCTGATCATCGGTTCCACCCTGTTTGGCATGCTGGTACTGGTCGCGGGACAGCTGGTTGTGGAGCGGGTGTTCGTATACTCCGTGCCGGTCAGCGTATTTATTACTCTGTGGGGCGGAATTTATTTCCTTTATCTGATTTTGAAAAACGCGAGAAGGTGAGCGCAGAGCCGCTAATTTCCTTTCGCGGTCATGTGCATAAAAAAGAAGGGAGCAGACAATGTTTGCAAAAAAACTGACGAAGCAATATGACGGAAAAACGGTAGTCGATGACGTCAGCTTTGAGATTCCGAAGCAGGCGGTCATCTCTATGATCGGGCCGAACGGCGCCGGCAAATCGACCGTATTAAATATCCTGTCCCGGCTGATTGCACGGGATGGCGGCGAGGTGGATTTTGAAGGGAAGGATATTACGCAGTGGAAAAGCCGCGATCTGGCGAAGCGCCTGGCGATTCTTACTCAGACGAATAACATTCAGATGAAGCTGACGGTTCGGGAGCTGGTGACCTTTGGGCGATTTCCTTATTCCGGAAATCATACGACGAAGGAGGATGAGGAAATTATCAGCCGGGCGATCGCTTACATGGAACTGGAAGAATTTGAGGATCGGTTTATCGACGAGCTTTCGGGCGGGCAGCGCCAGAGGGCTTATATTGCAATGGTGATTGCTCAGGATACGGAGTACATCCTGCTGGATGAACCGACAAATAATCTGGATATTTACCATGCCACCAATATGATGAAAATTGTCCGTCGTCTCTGCGATGAGCTTGGGAAGACGGTGATTTTAGTGCTGCACGAAATCAACTATGCGGCATTTTACTCAGACTACATCTGTGCGTTCAAGGACGGGAAAATTGAAAAATTCGGTACCGTGAAGGAGGTGATGACAAAGGAGACCCTGGCGCGCATTTATAATGTAGATTTTGAGATTATGGAGATTGAAGGGAAACCGCTGTCGATTTATTATTGAGAAAGCAGGAAAGGTTTCCTGGTTACACATCATTCTGTTGTTTCAGTACTTTCAAAAAAGGAGATTATGTAAATGAAAAGACTTATTTTCGCTGCGCTTGTCGCGGCAATGACAATCAGTGCAACCTGCTGTGCGGAAGAAACGGAAACGATCACCATCACCGCATTGAACGCGGATGGCGAAGAGGAAGAGGTGGAGGTTCCGTATGATCCGGAACGTATCGCGATCCTGGATCTGGCTTCCCTTGACATTCTGGATAACCTTGGCCTGGGCGACCGGGTGGTGGGCACCGCCAGCACTTCGATTGACTACCTCTCTTCCTACTCGGAGGATGAAAATATTCTGAACCTTGGTAATATTAAGGAGGCGGATCTGGAAGCAGTCATGGAATGCGAGCCGGATATTATTTTTATCGGCGGCCGTCTGAGCTCGATTTATGACGACCTGAGCGAGATCGCGCCGGTCGTGTATCTGGCGACGGACAGTGAAATCGGCCTGGTAGAAAGCGTTCGTAAGAATGCGACGACCATCGCTTCCATCTTTGGACTCGAGGATCAGATTGATGAAAAAATGGCAGCCTTTGACGACCGGATCGCAGCGCTCCAGGAAGTAGCGGCGGGCAAGACAGCTCTTGTCGGTATGTGCACCAGCGGCAGCTTCAATCTGCTTGGAAACGATGGCCGCTGCTCTATCATTGGCGTGGAGATCGGTTTTGAGAATTTAACTGCGGCGGACTCGACCTCCACACATGGCAATGAGTCCTCGTTTGAGACTGTTCTGGAACAGAATCCGGATTATATTTTTGTGATGGACCGCGACGCGGCGATTCAGACAGAGGGTGCGCAGCTGGCGCAGGAGATCATGGAAAATGAGCTGGTGATGCAGACGGATGCATACCAGAATGGCAATATCGTGTATCTGGAGCATCCGGCTGTGTGGTACACCGCAGAAGGCGGGATTACCGCACTGGATACGATGCTTGCGGATCTGGAGAGCGCGCTGCTCGCGGAGGAATAATGGTATAACAGCGTTTTGGCGCAGAAAAGAAAGGTGGTTCGCAGCTCTTTCCCTGACAGAGGAGGAGCTGCGGGCTGTTTTTTTGTCCAATAGGAAAGTTCTCCGAACTTCCCTATCGGACAAAAACCCTCCGGGAGGATGCGCATACCGCGCTAGAAGAAACTGTCTGCTTACGCAGACGCGCGGCAGCGCGAGAATCCCGCAAGGCGGGATTCTATTTTACTTGACAAATAGATAATTAATTAATATGATTAACTCATGTGAATTAAATAATTGATATTGACTTTCTATAATCATCATGTACGGAGGAACTGAATGAACAGAGAAAAGAATAGAAACATGGACGAGGGGCCTATGCCTCACCGCGGAGGAAAAGGAGACCATTTACTTGAGGAACTGGCAGAGAAGGGAATGCTGCTTTTTGTGGGTTCCGTGAATTGCCTGCGCCATAAGCCATATCGGAGAATCGGGGTGCTGATGCGTGAGGGACGGGCGGCACTGCTTTGCCCGTCGATGAGCGATTTTTCCAGCGGGCGCTATCTGAACCAGATCGTTGAAGCGCTCGCTGAGCTTTCCAGGGAACATGGAGAGAAGCGGTTTGTCATTGCCTGCGGCTGCCAGTGGGTCATTCTCTCAACAGACAGTGAGCTGCTGAAAGAGCGGGTAAAACGGGAATATGACATTGACCTTACCGTATTTGAGGACGCACATCTGGAGTTTGGAGATCATGAGTAGCAGCGTGTTTTGGAAAAACGAGGCGCAGATTTGCGGCTGGTTTGGTTTAACAGGCGGATTCGATGAAACAAAAGAAAAGGAGACATTGATTATATGAAGCGATTGTGGAAAGTGCTGCCGCCCTGCCTTTCGGATCTGATGGGATTTGAGGCAGTTGTGAATGAGACAGAAGGATTGGGACTGATCGATGATTCGAGCACCTATAAGCCGCTTATGTTTGGGCGCGGCGGGCATGGACGGCCGGAAGTGGAAGGCCGCCATGGACATGGAGGCGGCCGGGGCGGCTTTGGAAGGCTTATGCCTGGAATGCGTGTCCTCAATTCAGACATCCGCAATGAGGATATTATTACCGGCACAGAAAAGAAAGTGATGCAGGCATTTGATAAGGGCGCGAAACAGCTTTCCCCGAATTTTGTCCTGCTTGCTTATGGACCGTCCGCGTCTATGATTGGATCAGATCTGGAATACGCGGCAGAGAAGATTACGGAAGGTTCTGCCTTCGTGCAGCGAACCTCCATGGACGAACCGGCCAGTCTCCGAACGGAGAGAGGTGGCGCTTCTGTGCAGAGCGGCCTTCCCGCGGCGGCGGTGAAGATTGACGGTGAAAAGGACTATCTGTATGGGATCAGCTGCACGCTGGAAGCAATGGGACGTCTTTTGCTGACGCCTCGTGAGACGATCCCCGGCTCCCTGAATATTCTTGGCGCCAATACGATTGATTGGGCAAAGGAATCTTTTATAGATCTGGAAACGCTTCTTGATCAGGAAGAATTTCAGATTCTCTCCCGCTGGGGATGGAAGGAGACGACAGAAAATCTGAAGCTGGCGTCTGCCGCGGCGTTGAACCTGGTAGTAAACGAATCCGGTCTGCGCCTGGCCAGGTATATGGAGAGCGAATATGGGATCCCTTATCTGGCAGAAGCACCGTTCGGTGCGGATTGTGCGGAGACACTGAAGATCAGGTTAAAGGAAGCCGTTCCAGTTACTGACACGGAACATTCGGGAGAGAAACAAAGGATAAATGTCGGTTTGTCTGAGTCTGCCGGGAGCTCGAATGAAGATCAGAGAAAAGAAGTTGAGGCGGATACAGAGCCGGAAATTCTGATTGTTGGGGAGCAGTTTACGGCCAACGCGATCCGCAGGGAATTACTTCGCCGCGGAAAAACAAAGATCCGGGTGCTCAGCTTTTATGATATGGACAGGTCACATATGGAGACTGGCGATCAGAAGCTGACCGGGGAGGATGACTTTGTCAGGCTGGCCAATGAAGCGTCTGTCCGTATCATATGTGCGGATGGAGATCTGCGGCCACTGGTGAAAAAAGAAGTGCGTTGGGTGCAGCTTCCCAATACAGGAAGTATGTTTCCGGCAGAACCAATGGAAGCGTTTAACATGACGGGCGGTGCACTGGATGCCTGGCTGGACCGGGAAGGATTGTAAGCTTCCGGCATTACCATTCAGAAATCCGGAAGGCCTGTAAGCTTCCTGCACTATTCGAAATATGGAAAGGGTGAATGAATCTATGAGACAGATTGCTATTTATGGAAAGGGCGGCATTGGTAAATCTACAACGTCACAGAATCTGGCGGCCGCTCTGGCGGAAAATAAGAAAAAACTGATGATTGTGGGCTGCGATCCCAAAGCGGATTCCACGAGGCTGATTCTGAGCGGTCATGCGCGTCGGACCGTGTTGGACACGATGCGGGAAAAGGACGAAGATGAAGTGGAGCTGGGAGATTTTCTCTACACAGGTTTTCAGGGGATTAAAGCTGTGGAATCCGGCGGTCCGGAGCCGGGAGTCGGCTGCGCAGGGCGCGGGATCGTCACAGCCATCAACCTGCTGGAGAACCTGGGCGCCTATACATCGGATCTGGATTATGTCCTGTATGATGTTCTGGGGGATGTTGTATGCGGCGGTTTTGCCATGCCGATCCGGGAAGGAAAGGCGAAAGAAATCTATATTGTCTGTTCGGGTGAGATGATGAGCCTGTATGCGGCGAACAATATCTGCAAAGGGATACGCCGCTACGCAGAAACCGGCAAAACAAAGCTTGGCGGACTTATCTGTAATTCCCGTATGGTGGATCAGGAGAGAGAGCTTGTGACCGCATTTGCGGAGAAAATTAATACGCAGATGATTTATTTTATCCCCCGCGATAATCTGGTGCAGCACGCAGAACTTCAGCGTAAAACAGTCATTGAGTATGCGCCGGAGTCCGCACAGGCAGACGAATACCGTTCTCTTGCGCGGGTGATTGAGGAAAATACCGGATTTTCCGTGCCGACACCGATTTCGAACGATGAATTGGAGGAGCTTCTGATGAAATATGTTCCGGTTGAGTGACCGAAATCGACTGAAGGATGACCGGGGAGCGGACAAAGAACTACTGAAAAATGACCAAAAGCGACCGGGGAATGACCGGAGAGTGTCAGACCGGAAAGCAGAAGGAGAGACAGATGGACAGAGAACAGCTGATTGAAGAAGTTACGAACGCAATCTGGAAAATGCGCGTGAGCCAGAAAAGAAAGCGCTCCGGAGAATCCGATTCCGGGCGGGGGATGGTACTCAATTATCTGTACGAGCACCAGGGGCAGGCTTCCCCTGGGGATCTGCGCGATTACATGCATGTCACTACCCCGCGCGTAACGGCGGTACTCAATGAACTGGAAGAAGACCGGCTCATCGTCAGAGAGACGGCGGCGTGCGACCGCAGGCGTGTGAGCGTGAAGCTGACCGACCTGGGAAGGGAGCGTGTGGGGCAGCGGCGAAAGAAAAAATGGGAGGAGACCGCCCGGCTCATAGACCTTCTGGGAGCAGAAGACGCAGAGGCTCTGTTGCGGATCTGCCGAGTGGTAGAAAAACTCGGGGATAATTGAAAATTTCCGGTTGACAAAGAGGAATATGCGCGTATAATAGTTGGTAAACGAACGGTTAGTATACAAACTAATTATTCGAGGAACCGTACAAAGAACAAAAATCCAGACAAAAATCAAACGGAAAACCATACGGAATTTCAGAAAGGAGAGGAGAGAAGAGAATGGACAGCCTGCATGTTCGGATTGCCCTGACGAAAGGACAGTTCAGCAAATACATTTTACGCAAGGCCAGAGAGATCGGACTACTGCGGGGACAGCCGCACATTCTGGAGTACCTGGCGACGAATGACGGCTGTTCGCAGACAGAGGTTTGCGAAGCCTGGGATCTGGATAAGTCCACAGTTTCCGGCCTGATCGAGCGGATGGAACGGGACGGCCTGATCCGTGTCGAACGGGAAGAGGATGACCGGCGGAAGAAGAAGCTGTTTCTCACATCGAAGGGCACCGGGCTGGGTGAAAAAATGGATGTGTATATGAAGCAGCTGGACGAGCTGGCTTTTGCGGGAATATCAGAAGAGGAGCAGGAGCAGTTTATGCTCGTGCTTTCACGTATTTATCAAAATTTAAAAGGAGCAGAAGAAAATGGGAAAGAGTAAAACAAAACAGGCAGGACAAAACACATCCGCAAGAGCGGGCAAGGGTGCCGCTGCCGGACAGAGCGTGAGTGGAAATAATGAGCAAGGTACCGGCGGAGCAGGCAGTCCGCAGAATGGTTCGCACGGAGCAGGCGGCTCACAGAACAAAATGGCAGTCATGCCGATGAACACGCTGCTGCTGTCGATGTCCGTACCGCTGATGCTTTCTTTGCTGGTGCAGTCCCTTTATAATATTGTAGACAGTATTTTCGTATCGAGGTATTCGGAACAGGCACTGACCGCCACCTCACTGGTGTATGCGGTGCAGTTTCTGATGATTGCGGTTGGCGTTGGTACCAATGTCGGTTTGAACTCTCTGCTGTCCCGGTATGTCGGCGCGAAGAAGGATGAGGATGCCTGCCGCGCAGCCACCACAGGCCTGATTCTGAATATAGCTTCAGCATTGATTTTCTCCCTGGTCGGGATTTTCTTCTCAAAGCCGATTGCGTCATTAATGACCAGTGATCCGGAACTGAGAAAGCTTTGCATTCAGTACATGCAGGTCTGTGTGATCTTCTGTTATGGTACATTTATTCAGACTTACGGCCAGAGGCTTCTGCAGGCGGTCGGCGATACGGTTCTGAGCATGGTTTCCCTGATCTCCGGCGCGATCATCAATATTATCCTCGATCCGATCATGATCTTCGGCTTGCTGGGATGCCCGGAAATGGGCATCCGCGGCGCTGCAATCGCCACGGTCATCGGACAGTGTACAGGCGCTGTGGTAGCCCTGGTGCTGAACAAGACGAAAAACCCGGTGATCCATGTACACTTTAAGGGATACCATTTTAATATGGACGATGTGAAGGCGATCTACCGCGTTGGCATGCCGACCATCGTCATGCAGGCAATCGGCAGCGTGATGACCTTCGCTGTAAACGCGGTTCTGATGTCTGTCTCTACAACGGCAGTGGCGTTCTTTGGCGTCTACTACAAGCTACAGAACTTCCTGATGATGCCGATGAACGGACTTGGCCAGGCGACGATTCCGATTGTAGGATTCAACTTCGGCTCCGGCAATAAGGATCGGATTAAGCAGGCGTGGAAATGCGTCGTTCCGGCCGGTATTGTGATGGCTCTGATCGGCACGGTGATCTTCCTGGCATTCCCGAAGCAGCTGCTCGGCCTCTTCGCTGCAAGTGAGGAGATGCTTGCGATCGGCGTACCGGCACTGCGGATTATTTCCGTGACCTTCGTCTTCGCTACCATGACGATCATCTTCGGCTACTTTGGCTCCGGCCTCGGCAACGGCGTGATCAACATGATCGGCGGCGCGATCCGTCAGCTGGTGGTGCTTGTGCCGCTCGTATGGGTGTTCACGAACTTCCTTGGAATCTCCTATACCTGGTACGCGATGTGGATTTCGGAAGTGCTGGCATTTATCTACAGCTTTATCAGTATTAGAAAAGAAACGAAGAAAAAAGCAGGGTTCTGATGATGAAAAAATCCGCTGATTTCCATGATGGGATCAGCGGATTTTTTTGTATCTTCTGTGGAATAATCTGTTTGTAATCTGATTCTGCGGTAAGAGCAGTCTGAGGGCAGTTTTTACCGCATTTTTATGCACAGAGCCGGGCAGGGTATTTTTGCGGTTAAAGCTGTACTCAGCGATATTCCGTCAATTATTCCAATCGGGAATGACCCTTATGGAAATCGAATTGTACTTTTGCTGTGCATTTATTATAATTTTCATTGAAAAAACGCCACAATTACTAAAAAGTTACAGGAATGAAAGAACGGAGAGGTGAGAATATGGACAAATGCCATGATATCCGGTATGTTGGAGTCAATGACAGTGAACTCCGCGTATTCCGAAATCTGTCGTATGCAGGGAACGGACTGACATTTAGCTCGTATCTGGTGCAGGCGCAGGAGGAGTGCCTGCTGATTGGAACGGTACCGGACGCTTACGTAAGGGAGTGGATGGAACAGATCCGACAGAACGTTTCGTTTGACCGGATCAGCCATCTGGTTGTGTTTACGGAAGAAAACAGCAGAGAGGCGGTACTGCGTATTCTGCAGGAAAATGCCGGGATGGAACTGATTGCCGCATATCCTGTGCTTGAGCAGCTGAAGAAAATCCTGCCGGAGGGGACGAAGAGCCTGGAGATCCGGAACAATCGTACGCTGACGCTGCTGGGATCTCAGTTTCAGTTTCAGCTGCTTGGAGCGGGGACGCTTTGCCCGGCGCTGTATGTGCTGGATCAGGCGGATCGCAGTATTTATACATCGGATCTGTTTGGCTCCCTGTACTGCGGGCTGGAGCTTCCGGAGGCGGATTCGATAAGAAGCACACAATGGGATCTTGGAATGAAAGACTTTTATGAAGATCTTGCAGCTTCCGGAAGGGCTGCGGATGCAGAATGTGCAGTTGCGTTTGTGCGGGAGCATGAGGTGACAGCCATATATCCCTCCATGGGACCGGCGGTGAGCGGGGAAAAGCTGGAAGAAATGCTGGCGTACTACCTGCAGCAGACCGCTGCCGGGATTTCAGAGGGACGGACAGAGCCTCAGACCGGAAAACCTGCCTCGAGGGTATCTGCACACCCGAGTGTGGCGATCCTTTATGAAGGAACGAACGAGCTTTCAGATTACGCGGCCTGTGTGGAAAATGGCCTGAAGGAGGCTGAGGTTTCCAACGTCACACGCTGTAACCTCTCCACCACAGATCGGAATGAAGCGATCCGCATGGCGCTTTCGGCGGATGTCCTGCTTCTTGGCACAACGATCTCGAAGGGGACTCCTGCAAAGGCGATCTGGGATGTGGTGACGTCTTTGAAAGCGGAAAGCTGCAAAGGCAAGCTGGTGTCGATTTTCTATAAGATTTCCACGCAGGATGACCAGGCGGATTTCTTAAGAGAGCATCTGGCTTTTCTCGGATTTGATTTGGGCATCCAGAGCAGCTTCTTTGTAGGGGAGCTGACGGAAAATGATCTGAAAAATGCCGGAAATTACGGCTTCGGAGTCGGATGCAGCGCCCGGAAGGTGCCGAATCCCAGGAAGCCGAAGCTTGTAAAATGTCTGGTCTGCGGAGAAATTTTTGATGCGTCGCTTGGCACCTGCCCGGTCTGCGGCGTGGGGCTCGACCAGTGCGTACCGGTCGAGGAGGAAGAAATTTCTTATCAGAAGGATACCGACCTGCGCTATGTCATTCTTGGCGGCGGCGTCGCCGGTGCATCGGCGGCGGAGGCCATCCGCAAAAGGGATCAGACGGGAGAAATTCTGATTCTGTCAGCAGAGGATTATCTGCCGATCCATCGCCCGATGCTGACGAAAAATCTCAGCATTGCGGACGCACCGGATGAGGAGCTGTACCTTCACCCGGCCGGATGGTATGAGGAACAAAGGATTTCCCTGCGGCTGGGAGAGACGGCGGACGCCTTTGACCCGGAGCGGAAGATCGTCCATGCTGCGAAAAGCGGCGATGAGATTCCTTATGACCGCCTGATTTTTGCGACCGGCGCGGAGTGTTTCATTCCGCCGTTTGAAGGCTGGCAAAAAGAGGGAGTGGTGACGATCCGTCATCTTTGGGACAGCCGGAAAATTCAGGACTGGATGAAAACCGCCAAAAACGCGGTCGTGATCGGAGGCGGCGTCTTAGGACTGGAGGCTGCGAGCGAGCTGCTGAAAAACGGGATACATGTGACAGTGCTGGAGGCAGCGCCGCAGATCATCGGACGGCAGGCAGACGCGGATTCCGCCGCAGTGCTGCGCGGGAAGATGGCGGCGCTGGGCGTGGAATGTCTGGAAGGCGTGCAGATCGAAGGCATTACTGGCGAGGAGCGGGCGACAGGAGTGAAGCTGAAAACCGGAGAAACTTTCCCTGCGGATTTCGTGATTGTTTCCTGCGGAAACCGGGCGAATGTGAAGGCCGCACAGGATGCCGGAATGCAGGTGGAGCGTGCGATTGTTGTGAACGCCTTTATGGAGACGAGCCTTCCTTCTGTTTATGCCTGCGGAGACTGTGCGCAGTACGACGGTGTGAATTTCCAGCTCTGGGCGGAAGCGTCCGAGCAGGGACGGATTGCGGGTGCGAACGCGGCGGGAGAGCGGCTGGCATACGAGTCACAGCTGTTGGGACTGAATCTGGATGGGTTTGGGACAACCCTGTTTGCAATCGGAGATCCAGGCAAGCAAAGCGGCGTGCCCTATCGTCTGGTAAAAACCGTCGACGATGTGGACAATAGCCAGGAGCAGTACTGGTTCATGGGAAATGCCCTGCAGGGTGCGGTGCTGATCGGGCGTCCGGACAAGACCGCGGATGTTACGAAGGCTGTGATGGAGCACGCACGGCATGAGGAACTGTTTTAAAAAAGGAATAAGGAAGTGAACAGCATGAAAGAAAATAACAAAACGCCCCGTACCCCTCGTACGATGGAGCTGCCGAGACCAGAAAAAGTAACCTGCCCTTATGGAGAATCCTATCAGGCGGATGTGGTGGTGATCGGCTGCGGATTTGCGGGACTGAACGCCGCTGTCTCCGCAAAAGAGGCAGGACAGAATGTCTTCGTGATTGATAAGGGAAAACCTGGTTATTCCGGGCTTTCTCCCTGGCCGTCAAGCTTTCGCTGGTTCGACCCGGAGCGCGGAGATGATGAGGAAGCCTTTAAGGAGGCCATGAAACGCGGCGGCGACTATCTGTGCAACCTGCGCTGGTATGAGTGCTGGCTGAAGGAATCGAAGGGCATTTATGAGCGCCTGACCGACTGGGGGATTCTCGCCCAGTATCCGAAGGCTGCGGAGGCCGGAGATTTTTACGAGCGGGAAGATTTTGTCGGATACCGGGAGATGTTTGACAAATTTGACCGCCATAAAAAATGGATTGAGGTATTGAACCGGTACGAGATTCCGTATCTGGAGCATACAATGGTGACAGACCTGATCGCCGGAGCAGCGCAGTCCGGAGCGGAAACGGAGAGCCAGACGGAGAATGACGCAAGAAAAATCTGCGGCGTGATGGCTTTCCATGTCCCGAGCGGACAGGTGATCACTGTGAGTGCGAAAGCTGTGGTCATGGCGACCGGAGGCGGCAGCTACAAGCCGACTGGATACCCGGTCGGCGGCGATACCTTTGACGGAGAATATATGGCCTGGGAGATGGGGCTTCCGATTACGGGAAAGGAATTTGAGGACTTCCACACGACATCCAGCCAGGCGCCGGGCAATGTGTTCCTGGACAACCACTGGCAGTATCTGGAAAATATCTGGCTGTGCGGCGGCGATGTAGATCTGGAGAGTGCTGCCGGATATGCCTCGGCGAAAGGGTACGCGATGGTCATGAAGCGGGTACAGAACTCCGTAAATGGTGTGCCGCTCGCAAATGGAAGTGAGATTCAGAATGTGGCGACTGCCAATTATACCCGCCGCGGCGGCTCGAAAGTCTATGAGACAGACCCCGAGGAAGTGCGTTCTGGAAAAATGAGTACGCCGGTAGCAGCAAGTACACTGGCAGGAGCAGCGACCGGTATGTGCTGCCATCTTACGTCCGGTGTGTTCTGCGGTCTCGGAGAAACGGACGGAAAAACGGAGATTGCCGGACTTTATGTAGCCGGAGACGGGATCCATGCGACCTCCCCGTCCGGTTCGGCCTATCCTTGCGGTGTGGGATTCACGTCCTGCTTTACATCGATTGATGGCGATCATGCAGGCCGCGCGGCAGCTTCCTATGCGGCCAGTGAAAGCTTTGCACCGCTGCCGGAAGAAGAAATACAGCTGAAAAAAGAGGAAATGCTTGCTCCTCTGGGACGTGAAAATGGCTTTGACCCGAACTGGGCGCGCGATGTGCTGCATTCGATCATGGCGCCTTATTGGATCACTGTGGTTAAAAGCGAGGAGACCCTGAAGGCGGCGCTGGTGCAGGTGGAATATATGCGTGATCATGTGATTCCGAAGCTGCAGGCCGCTACCAGCCACGATTTAAGACTGTGTATCGAGATGAAACACAAAGTACTCTCCGCGGAATTAAAGCTCCGCGCCGGCCTGGAACGGAAGGAAAGCCGCGGAACGACCTACCGCGAGGATTATCCGTTCCGGGATGATGAGAACTTTTTATGCTACATCACCCAGAGAAAGGCAGAAAACGGAGAAAGTACGTTTGATAAGGTGCCGGTTCCGGACGCCTGGGCTGGCGACAGAGAGGAAGCTTATCAGTCACGCTATGTATTTTATTTCCCCGGAGAGCCGGAAAAAATGGGCTTTCAGCTGCCCGAAAGAGGCCGTAAAGGAAAGGGGGAGCGAAAATGAGTGTGGTAAGAATCGATCTGAACCGATGCATCGGATGCAAAAACTGTGTAGAGATTTGCCCGATGGATGTCTTCTATTTTGATGAAAAAGCCCGCAAGTCCGTGCTGGCCTATCCGGAAAACTGTCAGAGCTGCGGCCAGTGTTATCTGAACTGCCGCGGACGCGCCATCGGGATGTCGAATGACACCTACGGCTACCCGATCACGGCCTTCCGCGGAGCGACATCCTCGCCGATGAACCGCATGATTGTCACCGAGCCTGGCGTGATCAGGGAGCTGACAAAGGGAAAGCTGCCCTGAAAAAACGCTTTTGGTGGCACATTAGAACTGTTTGAATAGTAAGTAAGGCTGTCTATCAGTTATTGCACGGAAAAGATACACAAACGATAGAAGGAGACCCCATGAAAATAAAAGAAATTATTCAAAAGCTGGAAGCATTTCACCCGCCGCTGGAGCATCCGCACACCTGTGATGTGGTAAAGATCGGGAACGCGGACGCCGAGTGCAGCGGAATTATTCTTACCTGTTTCGCGTCGATTGAAGTGATCCGGAGGGCTGTGCAGGAAAAGGCCAATCTGATCATCTGTCATGAACCTCTTTTTTACAGTCACGAGGATACGACGGATTGGCTGGAGGGCGACCCGGTATACGAGGTAAAGAGAAAGCTGCTGGAAGAAAACCAGATCGTTGTTTACCGGGATCATGATCACATCCACGGGGGCCACGGCGGAGCGAACATTGACGGGATTTTCTACGGCATTATGAATGAGCTGGGCTGGAAGGAATATGTCATCGGAGATACGAAAAAGCCTTTGCTCTATGAAATCCCGCAGACAACGGTGCCGGAGCTGGCGGAGTTCCTGATGAAGAAGCTGAATATTACTGGTATCCGTGTGGTAGGAAGCTACGACACTGTCGTCCGCAGAGTGTTCTTCTGCGAGCATGTGCAGGGCGCAAGACCGTTTGGCAACAAGACAGAGATTCCGGACAATGAGACGATGAAAAAAGTAAGGAGAGAGCAGGCGGATGTGCTGATTCCTTTTGAGATCATTGACTGGACGCTGAGCGCCTATGTGCGTGATTCCTGCGCAGCAGGGATACCGAAAACCATACTGGAGATGGGGCATTTCAATGTGGAGGAGCTGGGCATGCGCTATATGGTTCGCTATCTGCCAAACGTCATCGGATGTGAAGTGCCGATGAAATATGTGCAGTCCGGCGACAGCTTCTCGTACATTACAAAATGACCATCCCCTACCTTTTGAGAAAAGCGGCAAACTCTCTGGCGACCAGAGGCGCTTTTCGAATTGGGTAGACCATATAGATTTCGTAAAAAATATCCGGTGTGATGGGGCGAATCACGGTTCCTTCCATTTCCAGATGGGAAGCCATGTTGTGTGTCAGAATAGACAGTCCCATTCCCTTCTGGATCAGGTCAAAGAGGACGGAGGCCTTATCCACGGAGATGGAAGGGCGCAGATCAAAGGACGGATCTGTCCTGCGGATGCTGCTTCGCAGAGAACTCATGTGGCGGAATTCAATCAGGGATTCATTTTTCAGATCGTCCAAAGAGACCGCCTTTTTCCCGGCAAGGGGATGAGCTTCCGGCATTACGACAGAAAGAGTATCAGAGGTGTAAAACTGCCGCTGATAGAGATCCTCCGGAATATCATAATTCCCTGTCAGAATGAAATCGACTTTTTTCTGCTGCAGCCAGTCGAGTAATTCACGGTCGCCGCCCTGCAGAAAAGAATACTGGCAGTGCGGATGCTGCTTTTTATAATCTTTAAAAAAGGGGATAAAATTGTAGAGCGTCACAAGAGGAATATACCCGATGTTGACCTCCGGCGCATCGGATTCCCTGTCGAGCAGGTTTTGCGTGTATTCCTTCTGAATGCTGACCATCTGCTCTGCATAGGGAAGCCATGCTTTTCCAAAATCGGACAATACAGCTCCTTTTTTAGAGCGGATGAACAGGTCCTCACCCAGGTCCGTTTCAACCGACTTGATATGCTTTGAGAGAGAGGACTGGCTGATAAAAAGAAGATCCGCTGCTTCCTGAAAATGCAGCACACGTGCCAGGACGACAAATTCGTTGATGTAATTTAATTCCATAATGGTACCTCGCTTCCGGAACACCATAAGTATGGTGTAAAGATGCAAAGCTTCGATACAGACTCCGGGGAAGCTCCATATCGGTTCCGACCCTTTGCATACGTTAATATTCTTTATAGTTAGCAGTATAGCAGATGGAGAAAACGATGTCAAAATAAATGTCCGTTTTCAATCAATTTGGCTTATGCATTTTTGGCAGCTGGTGCCCTGTGTCTGAAAGCGGACAGATTCCAAATAGCTTCTGATTGGATTCCAAAACGGAATGAAGCAGAGATATAACGAATTGCAAAGGATGGATGGTTTTTGTATAATATGACCAAGTTAAAAGAACGAATGGTTTAGGAGATGTACGAAATGACAATAACAAAAGCGGTGACAAAGAATGGAATTGTGGTCGGAATGCCGGGAAAACAGACCGAATGTACGATGTTCCTCGGAATTCCGTACGCAAAGCCGCCGGTTGGGGAGCTCCGGTATCAGGCTCCACAGAAGGCGGAAAGCTGGGAAGGAGAACGGGAGTGCTTCACTTTCTCCCCGGCCTGCATCCAGGATCGAAAGGGAGATGAATTCCCGATATCGGAGGACTGCCTGTACCTGAACGTATACACACCGGCGAAAACAGCGGAAGAAAAGCTTCCGGTCATGTTCTGGATATACGGAGGCGGCTTTGGAGGCGGAAGATCCTCGGATCCGGAGATGTATGGCGAGAGCCTGACCCGGAAGGACGTGGTGGTCGTTACCATCAATTACCGTTGCGGTGTGTTCGGCTTTTTTGCTACAAAGGAACTGGAGGAGCGGAACGGGCAGGTGGTAAATGCCGGTATTCTGGATCAAATTGCGGCGCTTACCTGGGTGCGGGAAAATATCCGTGCATTCGGAGGCGATCCGGAGCGTATTCTGGTATTTGGGCAGTCTGCAGGAGGAATGTCCACGCGGATGCTGATGACGTCTCCGCTTGCAAAAGGGATGTTCTCCAGAGCAATCATTGAATCCGGCGGCGGCCTCAACGAAGCCGATCCGATCCGGCCGAAGGAAGAATTTATGGCACTGTGTGAGCGGGCGATGTGGCATATCGGATGGACGATCGAAGATATGCTGACACGCGATGCGGAAGAAATCTCAGAGAAGATGGCAGAGGCTGCGAAGGAGACGGCGGAAGGTTTTGAGGTCGGGTATTTTCAGCCGTTCCTGGATGGTGTTTCTCTGATAGAGGTACCTGGAAAATTGATTGCCAGAGGCGAATATCCTGATATCCCGATTATCTGCGGAACCGTGGCCGGGGACGCCTGGATGTTCTCCAGAAAAGTGATGCGGCAGTTTCCGAGCGACCGGTATTTCCGGGGCTTTTCCTACGCTGCGAGCCAGGCATGGGCAAGGCTCTGTGTAAAGGAAGGGCGCACGCCGATCTATACCTATTACATGGACCGGACGCAGCCCAAAAAAGAGGGCGGCCCGACACACGGAAGAGCTCCGGCGTATGGCGCGGGAACTCCCCATTCATCCGAGATAGTCTATGTGTTTGGAACGCTCGATAGCCGCGGCGATGGATTTGGGGAACTGGATTTTGAACTTTCTGAGGCAATACAGACCTACTGGACGAATTTTGCAAAGACCGGCGATCCGAACAGAGATACATCCCGAGATGCGGCTGGAGAGGGTAATTGCCGCTGGGAGCCTTATACAGAGCAGACTCCGCTGGCCATGCATTTTGGAGATGATGGTTATCAGATGGCAGACCTGGTGGAAACGGATGCGGAAAAGCTGGCGCTTAAGATTACGGAAGAGCATCCCGGCCTGCTGACTTCGCTGGAAGGATATGAATTGTGACTGGCTTGCAGACAGGGCCGCTTTGAAGAATCAATAATGAATGAAAAATAAATGGAGACTTATTAAGAAATATAGAAGCAGTGGGTTATTCTGAAGAAACGGAAGACCTATGACAGATAAAAACGGATGAAACGTATTTAGGAGACGGAGGCGAAAGGATGGGAAAAAACGGAACGATCAAAAACATCACGGCAATGACTTCCAACCGGCCTGACGGAATGGTGATTTCCAGAGCGATCCTGGAATATGACTTCGAGCTTGAAGACAGTCAGGTCAGCCTGGAAGGGTATGAGGTGGAGAAGCGTACCATTTTGGATGCTTATGTCAGCGCGGATGTATGCGGAAAGGAACCGGCAGCGTCTGGAAGCTTTGTGGTACTGCAGCTGAGCGAAAAGGATGAAACAGCCAGTGTGAAGATCGACAAAGGTCCGGGCGGATTAAGGGGACCAGGACCGGGTGGTCCGCCAAAGGATGGCCCGAAGCTTCCGGGAAAGCAGCCGGGAGGGGATTCCATGGCAGCGGAAGGCCCGATGGCAGGCGGCAGCATTGACGCAGGAGGCCCGCCGAAGGATGGTCCGAAAGGTCCGGGCGGCCCAGGAGGTCCAGGAGGCCCAGAAGGTCCAGGGGGTCCTGTAGGTTCGGCGGCGGAGTTGCGGCCGGTAGCGGTATCTGTAAAGCAGAAGGCAGATATCGTCGGCGTGAACGGCGAACTCTGCAAAGGCAGTGACATCTTCCGCATATCGAACCGGAGCATCTGTCCGGTGGCGGATGAGTTCAGGCAGATGAAGCTCGGGGCGCTGAAGTTCAATCTGTTTGTACCCGAAGAATATGACCCATCCCGAAAGTATCCGCTGGTGCTGTTCATCCATGACGCGGGGCCCTGCGGAGACGATCCGATGCTGGCGCTTGCGCAGGGAAACGGCGGCCTGATCTGGGCGTCGCCTGAGGAGCAGAAAAAACATCCCTGCTTCGTGCTCTGTCCGCAGATTCCCAGGGGGATCCGACTAACAGATGATGACTTTGTAGCCCATCCGGAGATTGAGACGATCAAGCGCATGATTGATCTGCTTTCCGAACAGTACAGCATTGATATGGATCGCATTTACACAACCGGCCAGTCACAGGGGTGCATGGCTTCCCTGGAGCTGGGAATCCGCTATCCGGAATTCTTCGCGGGATTCCTGCTGGTGGCAGGACAGTGGGATCCGGCTCGCAGCAGCGTCCTCTGGAATCAGAACATCTGGATTCTGGTATCGGAAGGCGACAAAAAGGCACTGCCCGGTATGAACGCCATCACCTCTGCGTTTGAAGAAAAGGGCGCTGTGATCGGCAGATACCGCTGGGACGCGAAAATGGATCCGCAGCTGTTGAATGAAGCGGCAGCAAAGGCGGCATCGGATTCGTACCGGATCCGTTATACCGTATTTGAAGGCAGCTCGGTAGTACCGCCGGAAAAGGAAGTGACCCCGGCGACGAATCACGTATGTACCTGGCCGGTAGCCTATGGCATTGAGGCGGTCAGAGACTGGCTTTTTACCAGCCGCAGGGAAAACAGACAGGGGTGATTACATGAAGCTGAAGGATCAGATTATCCGAAGAATCGACAGGCTGATGTACCGCACCTGGAACGAAGACCAGCCTGCCCGTACCTGGCACAGCGGTTTTTACCACCGCTATTTTGAAGGCTATCGTGAAAATACGACCGCGGATCAGGAAGGAAAGCATAAAAAAGTGGAACGGTTTTATGCGGGATGCTATTACCTGGATCAGGAGAAAACGGCGGATTTTATTGGCAAAAGAGTTCTGTACGCCATCCTGCTAGCGGGAGCTGTTTACCTGTATTACGTATCCTGCTTTTCAGAGCAGATGGCTGCGAATTACGCGACGGCAGTGTCGGTGCTCCAGTCCGTGGACATCTTCCTGTTTCTGTGGCTGGCATATATTTATGTCTGCGGCCTGCTTGCCGGAAGAAAAATGATTTACAGTGAATACAAAGGCAGCCACATTCGCCTGACACAGGTAACTCTGGCCGGCAGCGTGTCACTGGCAGCTACAGCGGCGGCGAAGTTGATTTACGCAGTTTACGAAGGAGCCCTGGATGTCCGCCATATTCAAAATGCGGCAATCCTTGTAGCAGCAGCGGGCTTCCTCTGGATGATACGTCTCATCGAGATGAGAACGAAATACGAGGTAGAGGAAAGCAAACAGGCGGGCAAAGCCGGTATCGAGATCAGCTGATGAAAGGAAGGGATGAACATGTGGAAATACATTGTAAAAAGACTGTTATGGTCGATCGTTATTATGGTCGGCGCAGGAATTATTATTTTCCTGCTGACCTATTTCACTCCGGGAGATCCGGCTGCACAGCTGATTGGCTCCGACGCGAGCGCCGCTGACCTGGCTGCTCTGCGGGCAAAGCTGGGAATAGACAAGCCTTTCCTGCAGCAGCTTGTGACCTTCCTGTATAACTCATTCATTAAATGGGACTGGGGTACCTCCTGGACCTACAACGAGCCTGTGATGTCTACCATCCTTTCGAGACTGCCGCGTACGGCGATTATCGGCTTCGGTCAGATGATCCTGACAGTGGCGATCGGCATTCCGCTGGGAATCTTTGCGGCACGGCATCAGGGACACTGGCAGGACTACGGTGTGCTGGGCGTCTGCATGGTTCTGGTATCCCTGCCGGATATGTGGGTAGCGCTGATGTTCGTATTGCTGTTTTCCCTTCAGCTTCACTTGCTTCCGGCATACGGAATCGGCGGACCGCAGTATTACATCCTTCCGATCGTATCCGGTGTCATGGGCGGCATCGCCGGACAGGCCAGACTGATGCGTTCCGGTATGCTGGAGGTCATTCATTCCGACTTTGTAACTACCGCGAGGGCGAAAGGGCAAAGTGAAGATCTGATTGTCCGCAAGCACATTCTGCCGAACGCTCTGATGCCGGTCATCACGATGCTTGGCGGCAGCCTGGCCCTGGTGGTATGCGGCTCCGCGATTGTAGAGAGACTGTTTTCCATCCCGGGCGTCGGACTCTACCTGCTCGATGGCATCAGCTACCGCGACTATCCGATCATCCGCGGCTGTACACTGTTTTTCGCAACGTTTTCCGCACTGGTCTATCTGCTGCTGGATCTGGTCTACGCATGGATTGACCCGCGGATCAAGGCTCAGTATACATCCGGCAAAAAATCAGGGAGGTGAGCAGCATCATGGCTGAAAAAGATCTGAATTTAGAGAAAAAAGGCGGACATCGCGGACCTCACGGGGATGGTGTTATCCTGCACTTTATTTGACCCCAAAAAGGCCACTTTTTCGGAAAAATAA
>JAJPXU010000059.1:20648-28787 GCA_021205305.1 Lachnospiraceae bacterium | reverse complement strand
ACAATTTACCGAAGATGTTTTGAAAAAACTGCATGAGGAGGAATACAATGTTTATAGCCAGAGAAACGGAGCTTGCCAGTTTAAATGAGTTGTACGGTCGATCCGGATTCCGGATGACAGTGCTCTATGGAAGAAGACGTATCGGAAAGTCTACTTTGATAGCGGAATTTATCAAAGATAAGAGGGCAATTTATTATACGGCAACGAAGGTAGGGAGAGAGAGGAATCTGGAATTGTTCTCCGGACAGGTTGTTTCAGTTCTTGACCCCGCTTTTGAACAGGCTTCATTTCCCACTAAGGAAGCAGTCTTTGATTTTATCACGCAGAAAATGGGAACGGGTCCGCTGATTCTCGTGATTGATGAGCTGCCTTATTGGGCGGAAAAAGATGAAGCACTCCTTTCGGTTCTTCAGAAATACATCGATACGCAGTGGACGGATAGAAATCTGATGATTATTCTGTGCGGCTCAACGCTTAGTTTTATGGAGAAGAAAGTGTTAAGTGAAAAAAGCCCCCTGTTTGGCAGGAGAACTTCTCAAATGAAACTGGAGGCTTTTCATTACAAAGATGCCGCACTTTTTGTGCCGAATTACTCATTGGAAGAAAAAGCGATTTGTTATGGCATTACCGGTGGGGTAGCGAAATACCTTTCCATGCTTGATGAGACGCAAAGCCTTGACGATAATATGAAACGTCTCTTCTTTCGGACAGACGGATATCTGTATGATGAGTCGAGAAATCTGCTCACACAGGAGTTTTCTGATGTGACATTAATCAATAATGTGATAGAACAGGTAGCATCAGGTGTGAATACGGTAAATGGTATTTCTCAGAAAGTCGGAGAAAGTAATTCAACTATTTTATACTGTCTGGATCGCCTGATGGAAATAGATTTGATTGAGAAAAGAAAGTGTATTACGGAAGAAAAGAACAAGAAGAAAACACAGTATGTTTTAAAGGATCATATGTTTAAGTTCTGGTATCAGTTTATCCCCAAAGCTGCCAGCGTGATTGAGATGGGGCATGGAGATCTTTACTATGAAAAGGCAGTGAAGCCGGAACTGCATGCATTTATGGGCAGTGTTTTTGAAGATATGTGCCGATATTATACGCTGGAGCAGGGGATTCTGGGAGCATATGGCGGTTTCCTCACAAACGTGGGAACCTGGTGGGGAACAGAAGTAATTTCTGATTCAGATAATAAGAAAATCCGGCAAACAGCTGATATTGATGTTGTGGCTGTTTCAGAGCTGGATCATACGGCGATTGTCGGAGAGTGCAAATTTAAGAATGAGAAAATAGATAAAGGCATTTATGAAACATTGATCCGACGCTCCTCGTTGATTTATGGAAAGTATCGGGTTACAAAATATTTATTCTTTTCACTGGGCGGATATTCGGATTGGGTTACCGGGCGGGAAGACAGCAGTGTATTGCTATTGTCGTTGGAGGACCTGTACCGATAGCCTGCTGTTCGGAGGAATATTTGGATTGGGTGCGGGTTTTTAGTATCTGCACAAGATGTTAATTTTTCGCACAAGATGTAGTCAATTTTTTGGCCACGCTATGATAGAATATACACACTTGAGGTTATATTTGGTCATAGGGTGGACGTTATTGTTTTTCGATATTTGGCCATAGCAGTGTATCGATTCTGAAGGATTAGATCCATCGAATGTTACATATGACGGTGCGGTGGAAAACCGCTGCATAGTGATGATCGGAAAAACATAGCATAAGAGAAGAAGAAAGAAAAACAGAAAGGCAGGGCAGCTGCGCTTGCCGCGCTGCGGGTGAGAAGATGGGAGAAGTAGACAAGAGAGTAAGCTATACACAGGTCGTCTGGGAGATTACCCGGCTTTTGCAGGAAGCGGAATCTTTGGAGGATGCGCTGCGGACGAGTCTGGATGAGGTGGTTAAGGCGGTCGGCGCAGAAGCGGGTACGGTCTGGTTTTACAATTCACACGGGGATAAGCGGATTTATCCGTCTTTCTGGATTGGCGGGGCGGATTTGACCGGCATGAGTCTGGCACCTGGCGAGGGCATTGCGGGCGCGGTAGTGGAGACGGGAAAGACGACCGTGGTGAAGGATTGCCAGAAGGATGCGCGCTGGGCAGGGCGGTTTGACGCGGCCACGGGCTTTGTGACGAAGAGTATGGTCTGCGTGCCGCTGGCGAATAAATACGAGGTCATTGGCTGCATTCAGATTATTAATAAAAAAGACGGCTCTCTGTACAACGATGAGGATGTCAGTCTGTGTGAAAACCTGGCGATGCTGGCGGCGATTGCCATTGACAGCAACGGGCTGAACCTTGGCTTTACGGAGGAGAAGAAAGCCATTATTTCTCTGCGTGATGTCAAAAAGACATTCGGCTCGGGAGAAACAGCGGTGCATGTGCTGAAGGGTGTGAATCTGGATGTCCGCGAGGGCGAGTTCCTGGTGATTCTGGGCGAGTCCGGCTGCGGAAAATCGACGATGCTGAACATTGTCGGCGGCATGGATCAGCTGACGAGCGGGACGTTTTTGTTTGACGGGAAAGATTATTCCCACGCGGATGAGAAGACGCTGACGATGTACCGCAGACACTCGGTTGGTTTTATTTTCCAGGCGTATAATCTGATGCCGACGCTGACCGCGGAGGAGAATCTGGATTTTATCGGCGAACTGTGCGATGACCCGATGGACGCGGCGGAGGCGCTCGAAAGTGTAGGCCTTTCCGGGCGCAGAGAGAATTATCCGGCGCAGATGTCCGGCGGACAGCAGCAGCGTGTGTCGATTGCCAGAGCGCTGGTGAAAAAGCCGAGGCTGATTCTGGCGGATGAGCCGACGGCTGCGCTGGACTATGAGACAAGTATTGAGGTACTTACGGTGCTGGAAAATGTGATCAAATCCGGCACGACGCTGATGATGGTGACGCACAATGAAGAGATCGCGAAGATGGCGAACCGCGTGATCCGCATGAAAGGCGGTGTGGTAGCGGAAGTGATTGTGAACCGGCATCCGGCCAGTGCAAAGGAGTTGGTATGGTGATGAAAAAGACGAGATGGAAACACCTGTACAGGACGATTCTGAAAAATGGCGTCTCTTTCTTTGCCGTGGCTTTTATCGCCGCGACCAGTATCGCGATTTTCCTGGGACTTCAGTCTGCCGGGACGGCGATCCTGCGGCGGGCGAGCCAATATTATATCGACAATAAGCTGGAAACGCTGGAGATTACCTGCGCGAATGGAATTACGGGAGAGGATATCGAGGCCATTGCCAAATGGGAAGGTGTGGATGCGGTCGAGGGCGGTTATTCTACGACTGTGTTGATGAACGGAGAGACGGAAATGATTACCCTGCAGGCACTCTCTCTGTGCAAAGAGATGAACGAACCGGTGGTGATTGCGGGTACACTTCCCACCGCGGCTGACGAAGTGGCAGTAGAGGAAGTCTTTGCCGAAGAGCAGGGTATTCAGGTGGGCGATGTGATTACGCTGGAGCATGACGGAGAACTGGTGACGGACACGTTTGAGGTGACAGCGATTGTTAATATGCCGGCTTTCTGCTGCGCGGAGCTGCAGGATTCCCGCGGGACGAGTACAGCGGGCCTGGGGAGTGCCTCCTACTACATAGAGCTTTCTCCGGAAGCATTTGACGCTTCTTATTATGATGACTGTTATACGACTGCGTATGTGAGAAGTGACGCGTTGGATGATGTCTATTATTATTCGACTGCGTACACGACACAGGAGACGGCTCTGAAAGAGACGGTCGAGGAGCTTGGTGCCGAGAGGGCGGAACTTCGTTATACGTCGATTTCAGAGGAAGCGCAGGAAGCGATTGCCGAGGCGCAGTCGGAAATCGATGACGGCCAGTCGGAGGCAGACGAGGCGGAATCGGAGATTGCGGACGGCGAAGCAGAGATCGCGGACGCGGAATCAGAAATCGCAGAAGGGGAATCGGAGATCGCGGACGCGGAAGTTGAAATTGCAGATGCCAAAACGGAAATCGCGGAGGGGGAAGCGGAGATCGCAGACGCAGAAGCGGAGCTGACAGACGCACAGATGCAGATCGATGAGGCAGAGTCCGAGATTATGGAAGCGCAGTCTCAGGTGGATGAGGGGCAGGCGCAGATCGATGAGGCACAGGCAGAGATCGATGACGCGCAGACGCAGCTCGATGCTGCCGAGGAAGAACTTCAGGCAGGGTGGGAGCAGGCTCTTACGCAGCAGATCGCGCTGGATGCCGCGCTGAATGATATTGTGACGCAGCTTTTTGCCCTGGGGATTGAGACGGAAGACCTGGATCAGGCGCTGGAACAGCTGGCGGCTTATGGAGACGCCGCAGCTGCCCTGACGGAAGCGATTACGCAGTATCAGGAGTCGAAAGCCCTTCTGGAAGCGTCCATGGTGACGCTGGCGGATTCTGAAGCGGAGATGAAAACGAGCCGGACGGAACTTGCGAAGTCTCGTTCTGAGCTGTCGCTCAAAAAGTCCGAACTGGCGACATCCGTACAGCTGCTTGAGGAAAAGAAGGAAGAACTGGCGGAAGCGAAGACAGAGCTGACCGGGAAGACGGCGGAGCTGGCGGACGCGAAAGAAGAACTGGCGGCAAGCCAGGCGGAGCTGGCGGACGCGGAGGCGGAGCTGGCTGATAAAAAAGCCGAACTCGAGGACGCGAAGGCGGATCTGGAAGAGGCAAAAGCCGAACTTGAGGAGGCAAAAGCAGATTTAGAAGAAGCGAAAGCGGAACTTTCGGATGCGCGGGAGGAACTCTCTGACGCCGAAGAGGAAGCAGCGGATATTCAGAGGAAGGACTGGATTGTATCGGTTCGGAATGATGTGGGCGATGTCCGCGGCGTGCGGACGATCGTGGATGGAATTTACGGACTCAGCTACTCGATGTCCATTATTTTCCTGCTGGTCGCGATTGTGGTCTGCCATGCTGCGATCACGAGGATGATTACGGAACAGCGGGCACTCATCGGAGCGCAGAAGGCGCTGGGGTTCCAATCGGGAGAAATTCTGCAGCATTATATGCTCTACAATGCGCTGTGTGCGATTCTGGGTATCCTGATTGGATGGCTGGCGAGCGTTGTCATTGTAGAGATTCTGGTTCTGCACATATTCTCTTCGGATTTCCTGCTGGGGAGTATTCCGCTGATTTTTGCCTGGAAAGGAGCACTGCTCACAGCCGTAATCTGCTTTGTCATATTCCTGACGGCGACTTATACTGCCTGCGCCAGGCTGGTGCGCCAGCCGGCCACAGAGCTGCTGCGCGGGGAAGTGCCGACGCAGGAGAAGCCATTTTTCTTTGAAAAGTGGAAAGCTTATAAAAAGCTCAGCCTCTATTCCCGCACGATGATCAAAAATGTCATGAGCGACAAGGGGCGTATGATGACTACAATCATGGGCGTGGTGGGCTGCATTGCCCTGCTCGTGATCTGTTTTTCCCTGAAGATGGGGATTGAGAATTCCTCGATTGTACAGTTTGAGCAGTATTTCCTGTATGAAAACCGGCTCGTAGTAAACAGCGAGACCGGTTCCGCAGAGGAATTTGCCGGGATACTGGATGAGAGCGGAATTTCCTATACGCTGATTCAGGATAAACTGAAAAATTTCCGCGTAGACGGCGGCAGCTGGGAGACGGCTCATCTTGTGTCTGCTGACGATTTTGATGAACTCTCAGACTATATGTATCTCAAAGACATCAATACCAATCAGACCGCGGAAGTACCGGAGAACGGTCTTCTGATTTCCAGAAAGTGCGCGGAGGACAACAAACTGTCCGCGGGCGATACGATTGAACTGATGGATTCCGAAGGGAACGCGGTCGAATTCCAGGTCGCGGGTGTCATTGAGCACTATCTGGCCTACAACCTGTTTGTGACCACAACGTCGTATTACGAGGAAACCATGGGCGAAGAGGCGGACGCCTGCGTCTTCCTGCTCAAAGGAGACATCGAGGGTCTGTATGAAAAGGTTCGCGATGTGGATGGCTTCCTGTCTCTGAAAGATAACAGTGAATTTGAGGCGGACGCATCCTCCATCAATCTGGTAATCGCCATCTGTCTGGCGCTGTCCGCGGTTATGGCGCTGTTGGTTCTGCTGAACCAGATCGTCATGCACATCAACCGGAAAGCGCGCGAGCTGGCTGTTATGCGCATCAACGGTTACACGCTGAAAGAGACACGGGCCTATGTGTATAAAGACAATATTATTCTCACAATCCTGGGTCTGCTCCTCGGGAGCGGATTCGGCGCGGTGCTTTCTTATATAGTTATTCGTATCATTGAGACGGGAGCGAGCCGCTATGTGCGGATTCCGAGTGTCTGGGCGCTTATCTATGCGTGCGCGGTGGGAGCGGTGTTTGCCCTGATTGTAAACCTGATCGCCCTGCGGAAGATCAAGACGCTGAATTTGACGAATGTGAGTGGGAACTGATAAGAGAATTTTGCTTGCGGCCTGGCTGTACATAGTTGCTTCGCAGTTGTGTTGAGGGGATGAACCGTTTGCCGCAGACTGGAATCGTGATAAAGGGGGCTTCGCTTTGAAAGGCAGAGAGAAGATAGCAGTATTGCTGGCGGTTACGCTTTTGGGCTGCGGAATGCTGCAGGCTGGGGCAGCCGAACTGGAAGAATCTTACCGGAATGTAAAGGTGCTGGAGAAGGAAGGCACTGCTGATTTGCTGCGCGAAGAACTGGAAATGCCGGTCTATGAGCAGATGGTCATACAGGGCGGCGATATCATTACTACCGGCGAGGACGGCCAGGTGAGTCTGATCCTGGATGATGATAAGTATGCGATCATTGAGGAGTCCTCTGAGGTTGAGTTTCAGCTTGAAGGGAAAAAGAATAAGGGTACGATCCATATTTATCTCAACGAGGGAGCTATTTACAACGATATTGAGAATCCTCTGGAAGAAGACGACGCTTATGAGATTGAGACGCCTGACGGCGTGATGGCGGTGCGGGGTACGAAATTCCGCATCGCGATTACAACGAACGAAGACGGAACGTATCGCGAGACGGCGATTACTGTTTTTGATGGAAAAGTGTACGTCAGCGTTAATAATTCTGTAAATGAAGAAACGATGGTAGAGGCCGGAGAAGAAGCCATCATCGAAAAACATTTTGATACGAGCGGAAACGAGATAACGGAGGAAAAGGAAGAGGGAGAACAGGAGCCGTATCTGAGGAAATACGGCAGCGATGCCTCTACCAAAACCAGCATAGACTACAGCAGCTTGCCGCAGTATATTATAGAAATGATTGAAACCGGAGAAATTTCTCTGCCAGGAGAAACCGCGGCGTCGTCCAGTGTGTCTCCGTCTGCGGGAACAACCGTTACAGAAGCAGCCACTACAGAAGCAATCGTTACAGAAACGGCAGCGACAGAAACGCCGTCGGCTGAGACAGCAAATACTGAGACGCGTTCTGACAGCGAAGTGAGTACAGAAGAAGCAACGGAGGCAGAGTCAGGGGAAACTGGCGGGACGAATGACGAGACAGAAACAGAGTCAGAACTGAAAAATGAGACGTTGCCGGAAACGGATGCGGATGTTGAAACGGAAAGCGAGAGTGAGCCGGAAGCGGAAAGCGAGAGTGAATCGGAAACAGAAATCAAAACGGAATTTGATACGGAGACGGAACCGTCGGCTGAGACAGAGACAGAGGCAGGAACAGAGACTGAGACAGAGCCTGAATCAGAAAGTAAGACCGAGACGGAGGCAAATTTGGAATCTGGGTCTGAGACGGAAATAGAAACTGAGGCCGTAACTGAGACGAAGACAGAAATAGAAACTGAGATGGATGCAGAGACGGAGACAGAAGTAAAAACGGAGACGGACGCAGAGACGGAGGCAGAAGCAGAAACTGAAGCGGACGCAGAGACGGAGACAGAAGCAGAAACAGAGACCGAAAGTGAGTCCGAGACAGAAACAGGATCACAAACAGAAACACCTGAGATAGAGGTAGAGACGGAAACCGAAGCGGAAACCGAAACGGAAGCGGAAACCGAAACAGAAACAGAAACGGAGACAGAAGCAGAAGCCGAGACAGAACCGGAAACCGAAACCGAGGCGGAGAAGGAAACGGAGGCGGAAACAGAAAACGACGCGGAAGCAGAGACAGAAGCAGAGACAGAGCCAGACACAGA
>JAJPXU010000059.1:0-20638 GCA_021205305.1 Lachnospiraceae bacterium | reverse complement strand
ATTTTTCCCTTCTAGTACTTTCTTCTGAACCCGAATATGATTATGATTCCGACCCTGATACTGATTCAGACACTGATACTGATGCTGAAACCGATACGGAAGCGGAAACCGAGACCGAAACGGAGACTGAGACGGAAACGGAGACTGAGACGGAACCCGAGACTGAGATAAAAACGGAGACGGAAACAGAAACGGAAACAGAGACTGAAACGGTAACTGAGATGGAAACCGAAACAGAAACCGAGACGGAAACGGAGACTGAAACCGAAACGGAGACCGAATTGACAACAGCGGATTTTTATGTGGATACTTCAAACAGAACTTACACCGGAAGCGAAATTACAACAACAGTTACACTCCAAAACAGTGAATTGACCGAGGACGACTATACAGTTTCTTACAGTAATAATGTAAATGTGGGAACCGCGACAGTCACGATTACCGGTCAGGGAAATTACACAGGAACGCTTATTTATGTGTTCACGATTGAAAAAGCGGCAGTAGACGTGCCGACGGTCGGGGATAAGGAGTATAATGGCGAAACGCAGACATCCGGATTAAGCAATGCCGATGCCTATACGATAACGGCAGATGAAGGAGGTACAGACGCGGGAAGCTACCGTGTTGTGCTGACACTGACGGACAGCAGCAATTATCAATGGAGTGACGGAACAACAACAGCGGAGATTACGCTGAAGTATGCGATTACAGGCACAACAAATGTCTGGACGACAGAATTGTCGATGGCGGATTGGAGTGATATCAGTTCGGTCAATTCACCGGCGGCAGCGGCGAAATATGGAACGGTAACATATTCTTATTATTATTACAATAGCTATGATTCCGTTTACGAAGAAGTGACAGCTCCAACCAGCGCGGGAACCTGGTATGTACGGGCGTATGTTGCGAGCGATGGCGATAATTATGCGGAACTTTATTCGGATTATGTCGAATTTAAGGTGAATGGAACAGGCACGTTGAGTACAGGGAATTTTACAGTAGATACCACCAGCCAGACTTATACTGGTGGGGCGATTGAGCCGAGTGTCACTGCGAATGATACGGTAGAGAGATATACCGTCGAATACAGCAACAATGTAAATGTGGGGACAGCGACAATCACAATTGTTGGCACGGAGAGTTACACGGGCAGTTATCTGTATTACTATTTTGAAATTGTGGCGGCGGATCTGGATGGTGAGGCAATTGCTGCCATCAGCTGGCCGAGCGGGTTGTCTGGCGTTGCAGGCGAAAGCCTGAGTACGGTGCACTTGCCTGATAATTTTAGTTGGATTGATGAAAGTGCAGTAATTGCTTCCGGAGCAGCTTCTTACGCAGTGAAATATACGGAGCCGTCCGGTAATTACAATTCAGTGAGCGGAACGGTGGAAGTCACAGGTGAAGAATCGATTGTCGAGGAATCAACTGAGGAGGAAATGGAATCTGAGGAATTGACCGAGGCAGAAACGGAATCCATTGAATCCTACGCGGCAATGGCCTCTTATAGTTTGAATGCGGATGAGGACGATGAACTGACAGAAACAGATGCGACAGCGGTAGAAGAGGTTTCCGCAGAAACGGAACTGGCGGTGGAAGAAGAGACTTCTTCGGAAATCGAAACGACATTGTTAGAAGACAATTTATTCATAGAGGAAAGTGAATCAGCGTTGTCAGCGGATATGGCAGATGAGCAGTCAGATGCTGCGGCGGAAGACTCTGCCGCACAGGAGGGCAGCGCCCTCGACACGCTGGCGAGCGCGGTTGATCTGCTTCTGATTCCGGTGGTACTTGGCGAATTGTTTCTATATGTAAAGAAAAGGAAAGAAAAGGCTTGAAGATACAAAAACGAAACCTGCTCGCAGCTTTATGCATTGCGGCTCTGACGTTTTTCAGTATATATTTCCAGTGGTTTCAGTCCCTGAACCTCACGCTGCAGGACGCGGTCTATCAGCGGGCGAACCGTGTGGATGCTTCGATCAAGATTATCGCGATTGATGAGAAGTCGCTGGAGGCGTTGGGACAGTTTGAAACATGGACGCGGAAAGTTTATGCGGATCTGATCGAGATTCTGGACGGGGGAGAGTATTCTCCCCGGGTGATTGGATTCGATATTTTGATGGTGAGCGAAAAAGGGGATGACGACCAGTTTCTGATTGATGCCTGCGAAAAATATGCAAACATCGTGATGGCGAGCAACCTGGTGTTTGATACGACGATTGAGACAGTGGACGGGGTGAGTACGGTGAATTCCCTCCATATTGATATGGTGGAGACGCCTTTTGGGGAACTGGAAAACCTTGTTACGGCGGGATTTGCAAATACGGTACAGGACTCAACGGATAACAGTGTGCGCTATACCTTTCTGGAGCGGGACGGCTACCAGTCGTTTGCAGCGGCGGTCACACAGATGGCACTGGAGAGTAAAGGAGAGACGGTGACGGATCCGACGGAATTTATGCCGGTGGACGCTAATGGCGGAATTTATATTGATTATACCGGAGGCACGGAGTCTTATGAGATTCTTTCGCTGGTCGATGTGCTGGAAGGGAAAATTCCTGCAGCGGCTTTTGCGAACAGCATTGTGCTGGTGGGCGCGTATGCGGCCGGGATGGGAGACTCCTACCTCGTGCCGATACAGACTGGCACGCAAATGTACGGGGTAGAGATTCATGCGAATATTATCCAGAGTCTGCTGGAACAGCGCTGCCTGGTGTATGGGAACCGCCTTGGAAATGCGGTTTGCTGCGCAGGGATTGTCTTTGCTCTGACATTGCTTGCAGGCGCGATCCGGATCTGGGGCAGTGTTCTCATTGGAGCGGCGCTGATTGCCGGAGAGTATGGGCTCTGTCTGTACCTGGATGAGCGGGGACTGGTGATCAACATGATTACGCTTCCGCTCTCGATCCTGCTTGCGCTCGTCTGGAGCATTGCGAGCAAATACGTCTCAGAAACGCTTCAGAAGCGGAAGATTATGCATGCGTTTCAGAAATATGTGGCGCCGCAGGTTGTGGAGGAGATTTCGAAAAACCATGATTATCAGCTGAAGCTTGGCGGTGAAAAAAGGCATATCGCTGTGCTTTTTGTGGATATTCGCGGGTTTACGCCGCTCAGCGAAGCATTACAGCCGGAGCAGGTGGTGGAGATTTTGAACGAGTACCTTGGCCTGGTGACGGACGCGATTTTTAAAAATGGCGGGACGCTGGACAAATTCATCGGCGACGCGGCCATGGCTGTGTTTAATGCGCCGTTTGACAGTGACGATTATATCTACAAGGCAGTCTGTGCGGCGCGGGATATCGCCGCAGGCAGCGACCGGATCGCGGCGACTTTTATGGAGCGGTTTGGCAAAAAGGTAAGCTATGGGATTGGTGTGAACTGCGGGGACGCAGTTGTCGGGAATATCGGCTCAGATTTCCGGATGGACTACACGGCGATTGGCGACACGGTAAACACGGCAGCCCGCCTGGAGGCGAACGCAAAAGCCGGGCAGATTCTGATCAGTGAGTTTGTCTATGAGAATCTGAAAGACCGCATCGAGGTGTCGGAGGTAGGCGTGATTCCGCTGAAAGGAAAATCGCAGGGCATTATGGTATACCAGGTGGATCGTGTATCGGCGTAAATGTCAGTTAAGGCGGTTTTTACAGGCATAGCAAATTTTGTAGTCAAAGCAAATTTTCAGATATGGTGATGTGCAGGTTATATTCACAACACATCTGTAACTAGTAACATTTGCAGGCTAAATGGGGCGGTATGTGCCAGGATAAGAGAACTGAGGGAGGACGTGTGGAATGAATTATTATGGAATACCGGATCTGGGGCATCTGGAGGAATGGACGGCGCTGGGCGTTCCTTTCGAGTACGACGATTTTATGCTGCCCGGAATCCTGGAGCAGCCGGATGAGGTGGACCGGCGTGTGCACGAATATCTCCAGACGGGGCGCGATACCAGCAAGGATACGCTGCACGGCCCGTTCCTTGATATTACGGTGCATTCCTCAGACCGACGGATACGGGAGGCCAGCGATTATCGTCTGCGTCAGGTATGCGACATCGCTATGCGCCTGGGTGTGAAAGGGATGATCGTTCACACGAATTTTATTCCCAATTTTTATGAGCCCACGTATCGGCAGGGCTGGATTGACCGGAATGAGGCGTATTTTCGGGAATTTATGGAGGATTATCCGGATATTGACATCTATATGGAAAATATGTTTGATGAGGAGCCGGATTTGCTTGCGGCTCTGGCCGAACGCATGAAAGGGACGCGGTTCTCCATCTGTCTGGATATCGCCCACGCGAACATCGCAAAGACGGAAATTTCTGTATGGCAGAAGATGTGCGGCCTCTACATTTCTCATTACCACATCAACGATAACGATGGGCGTGTGGATTCGCATCTTCCGGTTGGCAGCGAGGGCGGGACAATTCCGTGGAGAGAAGTGCTGCCCGCTCTGAATCCGGATGTGTCTGTTTTAATAGAAGTGAATTCGCTGGAAAAATATAAACAAAGTATGAGGTATCTGTCGAGTCTGCAATTATAGTAAAAACGACGATCTGGAGATACAGAATTATGCTTCCTGTTTTATGGGAAAATAGTACCATTATAAAACTCATAATTGCCGCGGTTTTCCTGATCCTTGCGTTCGCTTTGCATTTTGTCAGAAAGAAGTCTTTTGGACGGGAAAAGAAAGCACAGAGGGCTTCTGACAGAACCATGCGGAACGTGAGGAAAGCGCATGGCGACCGCCACGCACCGCGGCCGTCCGCCCCGTGTATGCCAGTTACACGCGGGGATGTTTTTGTGATGCTTGCTTTTTGCCTGGTTTATGGTGTGGTGGCTTTCTGGGATCTGGGGAGTATGGATGCCCCGGTGACGGAGTATGCGGTCGCGGCGGGGGAGAGCCTTGTCTTTGATTTCGGGGAAGACCAGGGGATCACGACGATGAACTGGTATCTGAAGGACATCGAGTCGATCACCTTCACTCTGGAGAGCCGGAACACGGAGAGCGAAGAATGGTCGGAGGCCGAGGGTACGACGATGGGGCGGGGATTTGCCTGGTCCACCTATACGCTAAGTGTCTCGGGGCGATACCTGCGGCTGACGAATTGCTCGGGCGATACCGCGATTGCGGAGCTGGTGTTTCAAAACGAAGACGGCGAGGCGGTGACGCCGGTAAATATCGTGGATATGGAGGAATTGTTTGACGAGGCGGAACTGTTTCCGGAGGAAATTGACTACCGCAGCAATACCTATTTTGACGAATATCTCTATGCCCGTACGGCCTACGAATTTATACATGGGACGCCTGCTGCGGAGAAAACGCACCCGCCGCTGGGAAAAATCCTGATTGCGATTGGCATGACTATTTTTGGTACCTGTCCTTTTGGAATCCGCTTCATGGGAACTTTGTTCGGCGTACTGATGCTGCCCTTTGTCTACCTGATGGGGCGCGATATGACAAAAAACCGGATGCTGGGTGCATTCGCCTGCTTTCTGTTTGCGTTTGATTTTATGCATTTTGTACAGACCAGAATGGCGACACTCGACGGGTTTATCACATTCTTTACTCTTCTGATGTATTTTTTCATGTATCGTTACAGCCGTCTGAGTTTTTATGACACCCCGCTTTGGCGTACCTTTTTGCCGCTCGGGGCCTGTGGAATCTCTTTCGGACTGGGAATTGCCTGCAAATGGACTGGTTTTTATGCCGGAGTCGGGCTGTTGGTTCTGTTTTTCCGGATTCTGTATCTGCGCGCGCGGGAATATGCCTATGCGCAAAAAACACCGGACGGGAGCAGCAATGGCATTTCCCACGCAGCCGTTCTTCGCAGTTTTTGGCAAAATACCATAGGGACGCTGGGCTTCTTTCTGGTGTTCTTTTTGGCGGTTCCGGCGCTTATCTATACGCTTTCCTACCTTCCGTTTTCGGATGGAACAGACGCCGGCCTGATCGCGCGGATGGTAAGCAACCAGCAGTATATCCTCAGCTTTCACACAGGAGTTTCCGGGGATCATCAATTTGCCTCCTCCTGGTATGAGTGGCCGCTCATGCTTCGTCCGGTCCTCTATTATTCGAAAATCATTGGTCAGGATCTGCGTGCCGGAATCAGCGGTTTTGGCAGCCCGCTCATCTGGTGGGCGGGAATACCGGCCTTTGTCTATATGGTGTACCTGATCCTGCGGGAAAAGCCGATTTATGGAAAATATTTCGCATCAATGGATGAGGGGATGAAATCGAAGCCTGCCAGCTTACACCCGTCAAAGCAGAGCGCTTCAAAAAAAGATGCCGTAAAAGACCGCCGACCGGAGGGAGGGGACACAGCCGGTTTTTTATGCCTGGCTTATTTGTCCTGTTATCTGCCATGGTGTTTGATTTCCCGTTTTACATTCATTTACCATTATTTTCCCTGCGTGCCGTTTGTCGTCTGCATGATCGCCTGTAGTTTTGCACAGTGGAAAGACCGGATGGGCAGGAAGAAATTCATGGCCTTATTGTTTGTCTATAGTGCGGCGGTGCTGCTGCTGTTCCTGCTGTTTTATCCGGTGCTGACCGGGCAGGTGGTGTCAAAAGCGTATGTGGAGACCTTCCTGGAATGGCTGGATGGGTGGATGCTGGTGCAGTGAAGATGTGTTATGCCGTTATAGGTCACATATGTAGTGGTTAAAATAACGTAAATTTGGTCATGGCGTGACCTGTAACGTTATATCGTCTCTTCCCGGATTTTGGCAAAGGTATAGTTCAGATACTGCTCCCGCACCGCCTGATATTTCAGACGGCTGATCGGAAGAGACTGGCCGCTTTTCATAAGAAAGCGGTCCTTTTGCAGCTGGTCGACTGCTTCAAAATTGACCAAAACACCTTTCATACAGTCGCAGAAACAGGGATAGCCCAGCAAAAGTTCTGCGAAGTCTCCCTGACGCATGGAAAGGGGACGGCTGCTGCCGTCTTTCATATGTACGATCACATGCCGGTTTACATATTCTGTCCAGACAATGTCGTAGAGGTATAGTTTTTCATCGCCGGATTCGCCGCGAACGGTGATGCTTTCACGGGATTCCGCAAGAGAAGCGCGGCAGCGGGACAGAGCCAGGGAAAGTTTCTCATACGTGTAGGGCTTTATCAGATACCAGGAAGAATTCACTTCGTAGCTTTCTACCGCAAACTCCGGAGACTGCGTAGTAAATACCAGGCAGCAATCCTGGTCAATATCGCGGATGCGTCTGGCGGTATCCATTCCATTCATGCCATCGCCCATGTAGATATCCAGAAAAATCACATCAAAACGCTGGGAATCGGCCTCGCCGGTTCTCTTCATGTTGTCAAGCAGAACTTCGCCGCAGTCAAAAAGCATCGGGGCCGTCACTGGCGGATCCAGGTTTTCCTTCATCCAGCGAAAGACATCTTTTTGCAATTTTTCCCGGTCTTCTGCCAGGTCATCTACAATTGCTGCTCGCATCGCATGTTCCTCCGTGTTTTTCCAGAGAATGTTACACCTCTCCGTATTATAGCACGGAACGTATTTTTTGCAACGGATGCAATTTATAATCTCTGCTTAAGTTTTATCGCCATACCCTTCCATTTATGGAGAATATAGAAGTGAAAAGGAAGAGGAGCCAAATTCGGCCCCTCTTTCAATCTCTTCAAGTGGTTTTCAGCTGCCTTAGCTGTTATACCGTGAATCATTCAGGATGATTAATATGATATAACGCTAAGCGATCCATCTGGATCTATGGTAATTTTCAAAGTTCCGCCATAACCTTCTCTTATGTACGAACGTATTTCGCTTTGTCGAGCCGCGCTAAAAGTTATGCCTCTGGCACTAAATTCATAAATAATCTTGCCCATAACCTGATCTTTTGTATCACCGGCGCTGTAGTAGAAAGAACCTTCTTTGCTTCCGTTCTCCAGGTTATACATACTCGTAAGTGACACACCACCACTAACCTGTTCCAATTCTTCTGCCTTTAATTCTTCTGCCTGCAAAAAGGTCTGCGATGGGATTTTTGATGTACCCGATTTTTTAATTAAAAATTTCACATTACATAGATTTTACATTTCCTTTACTCTCACCCGATATTCTGTTTCCGGTAAATACGTTAAACTATTCCTGTACAAAAAGAGGAAGAAGAGGACACAGGAGAAAAAGATGAACGATACACTTGAGATTATTTTTGGCCTGTTCGGAGGCCTGGCGATTTTTATTTTTGGTATGAACCTGATGAGTGAATGTCTGCAAAAGGCAGCGGGCGAACGAATGAAGCAGATCCTGGGGCTTTTGACGCGGAACCGTCTGCTGGGCGTTCTCGCGGGTGCGCTGGTGACAGCGGTATTGCAGAGCAGCAGCGCGACGACGGTGATGGCGATCGGCTTTGTCAGTGCGGGTCTGATGACGCTGCCGCAGGCGATTTCGATTATTTTTGGCGCGAATATCGGTACGACGATCACGGCGCAGATCATTGCCTTTAAGATTACGGATTACATTTATGTGTTTATTTTTGCCGGGTTTATCATTTCCTTTGTCTGCAAAAAGGAGCGGATCAAGAATATCGGCCTGACTCTGTTCGCGTTTGGCCTGCTGTTCCTGGGAATTGAGACGATGGGAGATGTGATGAAGCCGCTGGCGTCCAGCCCGGTCTTCACGAACATGATTGCGAAGGTGGCGGATGTGCCGGTGCTTGGTGTCCTGGTGGGTACGCTGATGACGCTGGTGGTGCAGAGCAGCAGCGCGACGATCGCTGTGCTGCAGAATTTTGCTTCTCAGGCGGGCGCGGATGGCGTTACCAGTATTCTGGGTCTGACCGGAGCGATTCCGATTTTGCTTGGCGACAATATTGGTACGACGATCACGGCGCTTCTGGCTTCGGTCGGACAGTCGAAGGACGCGAAGCGGACAGCCGTCGCGCATTCCCTTTTTAATATTTCCGGCGCGGTGCTGTTTATCTGGTTTGTAAAGCCGTACGCGGCGCTGATTCGGTGGATTTCTCCGAGCGGGGCGGAGATTGATGTGATTTCGCGTCAGATCGCGAATGCGCATACGATTTTTAATATCACGATGACGATACTCTGGATTCCGCTCCTGGGGGTTATGGTGAAACTGGTTATGAAGCTTATCCCGGATGGAAAGGCGGAAGAGGCGGATCCGGCGGTTCCGGTTTATCTGGATAAAAATGTCCTTGCCCAGCCCGCGGCCGCGCTGAAGCTGGTGGCAAAGGAAACGCTTCACTGCGGTGAGATCGTGAAGACGATGCTGCAGGATGTGCATGGGACAGTGGAGAACGGCGATACACGGATTCTGACGAAGGTGCGGGAGTACGGAGCAGCGGTGAGCTCCCTGCAGGGGGAAATCAATGAATATCTGGCCGACCTGTTTTCGTCAGGCGCCCTGACGGAGCAGCAGGCGACGGAGACGGCGAAGCTGATGTATGTGCTCAGTGATCTGGACCGCATGAGCGGCCTGTCCGTGGAAATGGCGGAGACGATTCAGGAAAAAATTGACAAAGGGTATTCCTATTCGGAAGAGGCGATCCGTGATCTGGAGAACAGTCTGGGACAGATTGAAAAAATGTATGCGAATGCCCTGACCGCACTGTACAAAAAAGATGAAGGTGCGATGCGCAAGATCATCAAGCACAAGGACGAGGTGCTGGATCTGGACATCAATATGCGCAAATCGCATATGCAGCGCGTGACGGAAGGCAAGTGTAAGAGAAGCCTGTCGGCGCCGTTCATGCAGATTCTGCACTGCATTGACCGCATGGGCAACAGCTGTGTGAATCTGGCAGAAGTCGCGATGAACCAGATGAATTTTGAATATTTTATCGCTGAGGATATGAATGGAGAGCCTCGCAACTAAAATTGCTTTGCAATGGCTTATAAGGTGAGCCACGCCATGCAAAATTGCCTGACGGCAATGGCGTGGCCTGGTTCTCGATTTGCTTCGCAAATCGGAACATAGCTTACGTCCTGCATCTAAGGGCGATGCAGGACATATTAAGGAGGTGTATGGTATGATCAGCAATATGGTTTCTGTGGTTGGATACATGATCGTGGTGGCAGCGCTTGTTTTGATGATTGCGGGGGCGGCTGCCTGGAATAATTACAAGAGTAAAAAAAACAGGTGAGACAGGCGATTTTCTTTTTCTTGCAATCTGTATAAAAATAAGGTACAATCGGCATCAGTGAAAACAGCAGGCAATGGGCGGCCTGCTGTTTTGCCGATTTTTTATCCTATCAAAGAGAGATGTTTTTTATGCAGCAGGATCACAATCGTCAGAAAAAAATCGCGGTTATCAATGATTTTACCGGTTTTGGCCGGTGCTCGCTCACTGTATCGATTCCGATTATATCCGCCAGGAAAGTGCAGTGCTGTCCGGTGCCGACCTCTATTTTTTCCAATCACACGGCATATGAGAGCTGTTATTTTGAGGATTATACGGATCGGATGCAGCCGTATATTGATGAGTGGAAAAAGCTGGAGCTTACCTTTAACGGCATCAGTACCGGCTTCCTTGGCTCGAAGGAGCAGATCCGGATCGTGCTTCGCTTTCTGGATGATTTCGCAAAGGAGGATACGGTGGTCATTGTAGATCCGGTGATGGGGGACGATGGCCTGCCGTATTCGACCTATACATCGGAAATGTGTTCGGAGATGAAAAAACTTGCCGTGCGCGCGGATATTTTGACTCCGAATCTGACTGAGGCCTGTATCCTGACGGATCAGGCGTACCATGATGGAAAGTGGAAAACGGAACAGGTGATCTCGCTGGCGAGAACGCTTTCGGAAATGGGGCCGGAGCGGGTCGTGATTACCGGGATTCCGCAGGGGGAGTTTATCGCAAATCTTTGCTACGAGAAAGGAAAAGAACCGCGGTTTGTACGCACCCACCGGGTCGGGACGGGGCGCTGTGGGACCGGGGATGTGTTTGCGGCCATCATTGCCGCGGATGCGGTAAATGGCGTGGAATTTCAGCAGTCGGTACGCGGAGCTTCTCAATTCATCAAGCGGTGCATTCAAAAATCGATTGAGCTGGATCTGCCCCTTGAGGACGGCGTGTGTTTTGAGGAACTGATGGGGCTGTTATGTAAATAAGAAGGAAAACCGCGAAAAAATTATGGATAAGCCGAAAAAATCAGTGTGAAAACCGGAGAATATAAAAAAAGTCATTGACAAAGGTGCCGAATCATATTACAATAGCCATGTCATCAAGATTTAACAAATATGTAATAATTTTTAATAAAAATGTAGCAAGACTTTGGGAGGTAGCGTTTTATGAAGAAAAGGACAATCGGAATTGCCCTATGCATGACAGCGGTTTTATGTACCGCATCGGTGGCAGGCGCTCTGGTGATGGCGGACGGCGAGACCACAGTGGTCAGCGCGGAACTGTCAGCAGAAGAGACGGAGGTTTCCGAATCTGCTGCTGAGGCAGGTACGAAGGAGACAGAGGCTACAGAGGCAGGAGCTGCGGAGTCGGAAGCCACAGAAGCAGAGGGTGCCGGGGAAGAGACAGAGAGCGAGACCGAAAGCGAGAGCGAGACGGAGACAGAAGAAGATAAGGAGCCGTTGTATCTTGCGGTGGCCTATGAAGAGGAAGATGCGTGGGCGCAGGTTGCGATTACGAACAGTGAATATGTGGAAACCGGTGTGGTTATCCGCAGTGCCGCTGACTCAGAGAGCGAGATTCTTGGTTATCTTTATAAGGGTACCGCGGTTTGGGTGCTTGAGCGTGGAGAGACCTGGACGGAATTTTATTCGAACGGCATCACCGGATATGTGATGACATCGTATCTGCTTTTTGACGCGGATGTGGCAGAGATTGCCGAGTATTACGGAGCGGAAGGAGTCCGCGCCGAATGGGATGATGTGAATATTTATACGTCTGAGGAAGCTGTTACGGTGATGGATACGATGGACACCGGCGAAGTGTATCAGGTGGTGAATGACTACGGTCATTGGATTGAGATCTGGTATGATGAAGATACGACCGCATTTGTTTCGAGCGAAGATGTGACGAGCGTGATGCTGTTTGAGTCTGCGACTCCGAAGGACGGTGAGCGGGTAGAGCTGGTAGACATTTACGCAGAGCTTTACGGAGAAGAAGCAGAGACGGATACATATACAGAGACAGAGGCGGCAGCTTCGACAAGCCAGTCTTCTTCGAGCTCTTCCTCGACAGGAAGCTCTTCCTCAGGAAGTTCGTCCTCGGGATCGTCTTCATCGGGAAGCTCTTCGTCAGGATCTTCCTCTTCAGGCAGCTCCTCTTCGGGATCGTCTTCATCGGGAAGCTCTTCGTCAGGTTCTTCCTCAACCGGAAGCTCGTCTTCGAGCAGTTCGTCTTCGAGCAGCTCTTCCTCGAGCAGTTCATCCTCTTCCAACTCTTCGTCTTCGACGACGCAGACGGAGCAGACTGAGACGACGGCTACCGAGCAGACCGAGACGACCGCGACAGAAGCATCACAGACGGAGACAAGCTCCTCCTCGAGTTCGTCTTCCAGTTCTTCTTCATCGGATGACGAAGGGTACTATGATGCGGATACAGATACCTATTATGACGCGGATGGGAATGCAATATCGACCGCTTCTTATGAAGTATCGACGACAGAGACAGCGGCTGTTGCGTCAGTAGAGACTGTTTCTGCAGAAGCAGAGACGGTGTACACAGAGGCGGAGACCGTATATACAGAAGCAGAGACAGTATACACGGAGGCAGAGACTACCGCATGGACAGAGGCAGAGGCTACGACGACCTCTACATCCGCCAGCACGGATGATACGACACTTCTGGCGGCATTGATTTACTGTGAGGCAGGCAATCAGAGCTATGATGGAATGGTTGCGGTTGGCGCGGTTGTGATGAACCGTGTGAACAGCTCATCCTTCCCGAACACAATCAGCGAGGTGATTTATCAGAGCGGCCAGTTCTCCCCGGCTTCCAGCGGCGCTCTGGCTACGGCATTAGCGAACGGTGTCCCCAGCACCTGCTATACCGCGGCGGCAGCGGCGATCGCCGGAGAGGATCCGACAGGTGGCGCCCTTTACTTTAACACCACCGCGAACAAAGGCATTCAGATAGGAGACCACTGGTTCTATTAAGACTCTAATGACAACTACAGATGAACAACAAAGCAGGCTGCCATCCGGCGGCCTGTTTTGTCGTTAGACGTTACCATTTTTGTTTCTGTACATTTGGATTTCCGTATGATAAGATGATAAAAACCCGCGCATTTATCGTGCGCTGCTTTGCGGGAATAAAATGAGTGGACAGCAGGGAGGATTTACGAATATGGAAGACTTTAAGAAGACACCGCTGTGGGATTCGCGGCTGCCGATCAAGGAGCGGCTGGATTATTTATTATCAGAAATGACGATGGATGAGAAGCTTTCCTGTCTGGGGACGGGGACGCCCGCGCTGCCGCGGTTTGGAACCGGCGAGCAGTTTATTGGTTCGGAAGCGGCGCATGGGGTAGAAGCGCGCCATGATCAGGGACACAAAAGAGAACCGGAGCCGACGACTTCGTTTCCGCAGCCGATCGGGATGAGCGCTTCCTGGGATCCGGATTTGCTCTGTGAGGCAGGGGAAGTGGTCGGCAAGGAAGCGCGGGTACTGTATCAGCGCAATCCGGTGGGCGGCCTGTTTCGCTGGGCGCCGACGGTAGATATGGAGCGGGACCCGCGCTGGGGTCGGACAGAGGAAGGATACGGCGAGGACCCCTATCTGACCGGAAAAATGGCGGGTGCGTATGTGCGGGGGATGCAGGGGAGTCGGCGGCAATTGACGACGCTGGCTGCATCGGATAACTCTCTGGATGATAGCAAAGACGCGGAAATGGCCGGGAAAAAGGAACCGGAGCATCTGCTGATTTCTTCTGCCCTGAAGCATTTTGAAGCGAACAATGTAGAAGAAGGCAGGGGAATCAAGTCTTCCGGCCTGGATGCGGCGAATCGGCAGGATTATTATTATGAACCGTTCCGACGCGTGATTGAAGAGGCAGGGGCGACTTCCCTGATGACTTCTTATAATGCCGTGAATGGGGTGACTTCGATTCTGGATCACCGTGTAAATGAGCTGATTCGTGAAAAGTGGGGGCTTAGCGGACATGTGGTCAGCGACGGCGGCGCGCTGGGGATGGAACTGAACGCCCGTCATGAGACGAAATCGCACGCGGAATCGCTGGCGCTTGCCCTGAAGGCTGGCGTGGACTGTATGACGGACGAGCGTGAGATGGTGGAGCAGGCGGCGCGGGAAGCGTACGCGGCCGGGATGATTACAGAGGAAGAGATCGATCAGGCCCTCCGCCATTCGTTCGGGACAAAGCTTCGCCTGGGGCTGTATGACGCCTGGGACGCGAATCCGTGGAATCATGTGGACGAGTCGGTCATGCGCTCGGATGCACATAACAGAGTCAGTCTGCGCCTGGCAGAGGAATCCCTGGTGCTTTTGAAAAATGACGGGCTTCTTCCGCTTTCCGAGGATGCGAAGGTCTGCGTGATTGGCCCGGTGGCAGATCAGTGGTATCAGGACTGGTATGGCGGGGAGCCGAACTGGCGGACGACGGTCCTGGACGGCGTGCGGGCGCTGACCGGGTGCGAGGCGCCGACGGAGCGCGGGCTGGATCTTGTGCTGCTGCGGGTGAAAGGCTGCGGAGAATGTGTCTTTGCGAAAGAGACAGCAAGCGGGGAAAGTGCCTTGCCGAAAGAGGCAGCAGCCAGGGCATCTGGCGCGCCGCAGGAAGAAGCCGCGCTGTATGCATATTTTAATGAGAAAAACCAGCTTGCCGTGACGGCCGACCGCGGGCAGGCGGAGCCGATTTACATCCAGGACTGGGGCGACAACAGCATTACGCTTTTTGTGCCGCGTTTGAAAAAGTATATTTGTGTACAGGATGACGGGTTGCTTTCGGCAGAACAGGAGATTCCGTTTGGGTGGTTCGTCCATGAGTGTTTTCATTGGGGCGCGGATGAGGCGGACCCGGCAAAAGAAGACAGGCAGAAGGGAAGCGGTTCGGCTGCGTCCGGAAGCCGGAATACGGCATCGGGAAAGGAGCTTGTGACCTGGTACGGCGCGAAGCTTGTTGTCCGCTCGGACGGTTTGCTTTCGGCGGTAAAGACTGTTTTTGAGCATGGGATCGGTGTGCCGCAGACGGAAGCACTGGAAGGAGAGGAAAACCGGGAGGCAGGGGATGACGCAGCCTTCTTTGCGGCGGAAGTGCTGGAGAACGGCCTTGCGCGTGCCAGGAAGCTGGCTGCAGAATCAGAGGCGGTGATACTGGCACTGGGAAACTGTCCGGTGATCAACGGAAAAGAAGACGCGGATCGTCCGTCGATTCAATTCCCCTGGCAGCAGCGGGAGCTGGCGCAGGCTGTTTTTGCTGCAAATCCCAATACCGTTCTGGTGCTTTACGCGAATTATCCGTACGCGATTGACTGGGAGCAGGCGAATCTGCCGGCGATTTTACAGACCGCGACCGGCAGCCAGGACTTTGGCACGGCAGTGGCAAACGCCCTTTTTGGGCGCTGCGCACCGGCAGGACGGCTGAATATGACCTGGTATCCGGGCGATGCGCTTCTGCCGGATAAAGACGACTACGATATCCGCAAGACCCGCCGCACCTATCGTTTTTACGATCAGAAACCGCTGTATCCGTTTGGACACGGACTGACCTACGGCGCGTTTACTTATGAGGATTTGTCAATAAAATTGCTTTCATTGAATGAGATTGGACAGCCGGGCGCGGCAAAGATGGGCGAGGCGGCAGTGTGTGCAGAAGAGACATTAGCTGCGCCAGAGATGGAAAGAACGGCAGCCTTAGAGCTTATTATACAGTTGAGGATTATGAATCACGGTACCCGCACCAGCGATGAGGTGGTGCAGATTTACCTGCGCGATCCCGAAAGCCGGATCCATAAGCCGGTGCGCAGACTGATTGCTTTCCGGCGGGAGCACGATGTGCGTCCGGGCGAGACGAGAGAGCTTACATTTGCCGTGCCGCGCTCCGATTTGCGCGTGTATGATGTGGCGCGGGCGGATTTTATCGTAGAAGAAGGCGTTTATCGAATCGAAGCAGGTACTTCCAGCGGAGACATCCGTCTGCAAAAAGAAATTTTCATCCCGGGAGACAAGGGAATGCCAAGACCGAGAGGCCAGTTTGTGAGCGTGGATCACTGGGATGAGTATGAGAACCTGGTTCTGGGAAAAGGGCCGGACACCGGCAAGCAGGGCGGAAGCGAGTCCTGCAGCGCTTCTGTGAAAAACAGTGTTTCGGCGGGAATGTGTTCGCAGGCTGCGCTTCCGGGGCAGGGCTGGGCGCGCTATGAGGGTGTAAACGCGGCCGGGGAGACCATTCGTCTGTCCGTGGTAGCTGCCGCGGAAAAGGAAGGCAGCTTCCGTGTCGTCAGCGGAGGCAGCGAAGCGGCTCGCTGGGACAGCAAAGCGTCCGCAGGGAGAGAGAAAGCCGATAGAAACCACACGGATACGGGCTGTGCGGATACAAACCTTACATCCGCCGAAGCGGCGCCTGTGAATTTGGGAATCACAGGCTGCGCATTTACAGACAGCTTTTCCGCGGAATACTGGGGGCGGTTTACGTCCGGATTCCAGACAATCTCTCTGGAGCTTGTGCCGTCCGGGGACGACCTGACATTTTATATCGAAGGGGATCTGCGGCTGGCCGGGTTTATGGTGGAAAATCGCAGGTGAACGGACTGAGGAATCAGTTGAACCGGGAAAAGATGGAGAGGTAAATATGAGGAGTTTTAACACGGAAGTAGTATGCAATTCGCAAAAGCATTATATGGTGGATACAAGTGATAAAATTGATCGTATTATAGCTAAGTATGTGGAGCGTGGAAAGTATTTTTCCATTAACCGTGGCAGACAGTATGGGAAGACTTCAACTCTCCGGGCAATATCCAGGAAACTGCGTGAAAAGTATTATTGTATACAGATCAGCCTTGCCTGGTCAAATGCTATCTTTACGTCTGACGCCCAACTGGTAGCAAGCTTTATCAGGAGAGTGAGTAAGTCAATGCGACAGATTTGTATGCAGGAGGAATTGATTCAAAAATGGAATCGACCGTTAGAGGTGGATGATCCTTAGATATTGCCGGTATGCTGAAAGAATACGAGAAAGATTATCAGACGGGCATGGATATACCGATGATTTCGGAAATGATATATGATTACACGTCCGGCTACCCGGTGCTGGTTTCTGCCATATGCAAGCGGCTGGATGAAAATGTAGCAGGTACATCCGGTTTTCCGGATCGGAGGGCAGCGTGGACACGGGAAGGGGTAGTAGCAGCCGTCAGGCTGGTCGAGACCTCGAATATGGCACTGCTGGAAGATTTGATTAAACAGCTGAAAGATTATCCGGAATTAAAGGAAATGCTTCGCAGTATCTTGTTTGAGGGAGAATCCGTTGCTTTTAATACTCATAACGAAGTAATAAATCTGGCCAGAATGTTTGACTATATCAAACCGGTAAATGGGCAGGTGACCATTTTCAACCGGATTTTCGAGGTAGTGCTGTACGATTACTTCCTTTCTGAGGAAACAATTGACAATGTTACAAAGAAAGACGCCGAGTTAAATAAGGGCCAGTTCGTTATAGGCGGACGACTGGATATGGAGGCATTACTGCGTAAATTTGCGGAGCATTATGCCTGTGTTTATACCGATACAGATCAGAGATTTGTCGAGAAATTTGCGCGAAAAATTTTTCTGATGTATTTGAAACCGGTTATCAATGGAACTGGAAATTATTATATCGAGGCGCAGACGCGGGATGAAAAGAGAACGGACATTATTGTCGATTACCGGGGTGAAGGAAAAACAGCTGGGGGATAAATTGCTTTGGGAAATAACAATGTAAAAAATAATCAAAAAGCGGCTGAATCAGCCGCTTTTTCTATTCTGCGCAGGGGCGCACATGGAAGTTTTCCAGCTAGCGCTGGATGCGCCCCGCGCGGCGAGTAGGGAGAAAATCTTCTCCCTACTCGATTGAGAAAATTTCGCAAAAAAATTGGGGTTGTCCGTTGACATATCAAGGACAGTATGATAGATTAAAGACAAATAAAAGACGCGTCCTCAATAAAAACCTGGACACATATGAGGACAGAGCAGAATGCACTATCACGACGAAGATGAGGATCAGCGTCGGCGCCTTTAACAGCCACTTCCGCACCTGGGAAGATGTGCTGTGCGAGCTGATCGTGTTTGTCTTGGAACGGCAGTTTTCCGTTTCCGAGAAGCTGCTCGCGGGAAAGACAGACGATAAACTCCTTTTGTATGCGGTGGAGGCGTTTTTGAAAATGGCCTTCCGGCTGTATGATGTACCGCCGGAGAAAATTCAGAAAGCGATCGACTTTGTAAAACATCACCACGCTTGCGAAGTAGAGGAAGAAGCAGACCATGAACTTCTGGAGTGCGGCCACTGCGCCTGCGATGGAGGCTATCATGCGCAATGTCCAGAGTGTGGAGAATGGATCTGCGTGAATAGCAGTCACGAGTGGGATGAGGATAGCGGTGAAATCTGGTGTTATAATTCAGATGAGGAAGAGTGATACGCAACGCATGATTCATACAGGAGGAGTTCCACACGACACAGAAAGAAAGGAAGGACGGCAATATGTGCCCTGTCATATTTGAATATGGATCTTTTCAGGTCAGCGGCTACTGGTTTCTGGTGGCGGTGGGGCTCCTGGCGGCATATCTTTATTTGGTAGTGGCCAATGCGCGGCTGGAAAACGGCCGTTTGCGTCGATAACGGCGGATATCCCTGTATTGGCGCCCCGCACGATATAGCGGCCGTTTTCTACCGCGCGCAGCACGGAGTGCGCCAGCAGTTTATAAACACCGTAGGAGTTATCAAACCAGGTATCATTGGAGAGCAGGGTCAGGCGATCAGATCCGTTTCCCCATCCGCGGAAAGTTCCTCCGTCATACCCAGATAGTGCTGCAACAAAAGGAATCCGTTGTTTCCCATCCATTTATCGGAAGTGGAAACATTCCCCTGGACGATTGCCACAGAAATGGTCTCAGATGACTCATGTTCTGTGTTCAAAGCGACCAGCCCGTATGTCAGGTTCCCTGCAAAAAGCGCGGCGGCACACAGAAGAGGGCATATTTTCCGGCATTTTCCGGAAACTGTATCCTCTGAGAAAAAACACCGATAGAGAAAAAGCGCCAGAAGAGCATTGAACAAAACCATGAGAAAACTGACAAAATACGAACCCAGCAGGGATGCGCTTTGTATAAGCGGCGTCAGACGATATTGGGTAGCCGCGAGCTCGCCCCACGGCATCCCTATCCAGGTCTGTGACTGGCACCACTCGACGAGTGCCCACAGAGCGGCGATCGAAAGCGGAAGGAACATCGACCGACGTCCCCACGCCCTCCGTTTCCGCAGCAGCCGCAGTATGCACGGAAGAAGTCCATGCGGCAGGCTGTAGAATATGGTTGCTCCAAACTGGGCGAGCAAAATGATAAGTATGGAGCCCAGCGGGCCAATACCGGCGACATCCATGGGATAAAGCGCATAGAAAAAAGAAGCCAGCGGGACATAATAGCTGTATCCAAACAGAAATCTTATCCGAAACAGATGCCGCTTTTGCTGTATTATAATTCATTTCGGCCATTTTGTGAAAGATCATACTTTTTACAATCAGATAACGACAGCGGTCTCATCCAGAAGATTTTTGGCTTTTTCATATTCGTCTACGGTAGAATCCAGAACACTGCATGCGCGTTCCTTAGAGTAGCCTTCATTTTTCATCAACGAATCAACACATTTTATAAGTCTTCCGGCCATGCCCTTGTCTAATCCATCTTCCATGCCCTTTTCCATGCCCTTTTCTGCTGCCTTTTCCAATGCTTTTGTTAACCAGTCTTCCATTTTTGATATCTTCCTTTCTTCAGGTTCGTTTTGCGTAATCTGAAATCTTTGATCACCAGATACAGCTGCCAAAAGATTTAATACATCCTCTACGTGTTTCATTTCTTGCACAGAAGGAATGTATTTGTGGTTCTTCCGCATCTGTACAAAATAATCTGCGACGATTCGGAAGTCGCTCTTAAACTTTGCAACTGTCTCATCGTCAAGCCATGCGATTTCAAATACGTTTGCTTTGTAGTCGTGGACATAATGCCCAAGTTCCTCGTCTGGCGCGCCGACCACGCTGTAAAGACTGCGTGACTTCTGCCCCCAGCGGTGGTCTGTCCCGAAGTACAGGACGAGGGTCACGACGGGATACCTGGCGTCTCCTTGCTTTAATTCGTCGTGATAAGCCGCACCGTCATAGCCAATCACGCGCAGGGCGATGTCGGGATCTCGTGACGTCTGGTTTTCCAGACCCAGCAGGCCAATACGTACCTGCCCTTTTGTCCAGTACTTTGCGACATCCCGGTCTTGTCCGTGAATGGTATTTGCCGCTTTATACTGGCTGAGTGTACCGGACATTTCGAGATCATCTGCATTCACGGTGTCTTTGCCATTGTAAATAAGGACATTTACAATGTCGGCAAAGACGTCCGGGTAATCTTCCAGCAATTTTTCTGTGATATCTTTTTCTGCCATATGTTTGCCTCCTGATTTTATCATGTAATGCGAAAAATGAAAAGTCCCCGATCGAGTATGTA
>JAJPXU010000043.1 GCA_021205305.1 Lachnospiraceae bacterium | reverse complement strand
GGCCGAAAATAATTTGCTGAAAACGGCTCCGAATAATTCGCCGAACGACACCTGTGCAACGCAATTTACAGTGGTGCCACTTTCCACTCAAAACAAATGGCACGCCACCTGATGTCCTTCCTCAATCTCCTTCAAAACCGGCTTTTCTCTCCTGCAAATCTCCTTGCAGCGATCGCAGCGGTTCTGGAACGGACAGCCGGGCGGTGCGTCTACCGGGCTGGGTGCTTCGCTCTCAATGCTCTCGATCTTTTTTTCAAAATCCATGTGCGTGGAAAAGATCGCGCCTAGCATGGCCTGCGTATAAGGATGCTGCGCATTGTGCGCCACCTGATTTCCCGGAAGCACCTCGACGATATTCCCCAGATACATGACGGCCAGCTGATGAGCAAAGGACTGCACCAGCGCCATATCGTGGCAGATAAATACAAAAGAAATACCCTTTTCCTTCTGAAGCTTTACCAGCAGCTCGATGATACGGTCCTGCACAGACACGTCAAGAGCTGAGGTCGCCTCATCGCAGACGATGATTTCCGGCTCCAGCGCAAGCGCCCGCGCGATACCGATCCTCTGCCGCTGCCCGCCGCTCATATTGTGCGGATAACGATAAACAAAGTCCTCCGGCAGCTCCACCATCCGCAGCAGCTCCTTCGCCTTCGCCTCGCGCTCCGAACGTTTAATCAGTTTAAAATTCATCAGCGGCTCGGTGATGATATCGATAATTTTCATTTTGGGGCTGAACGCAGCCGCCGGATCCTGAAAAACCATCTGAATCTTCCTGCGGCTCTGGCGCAGTTCTTCGCCCTTGAGCTTCGTAATATCTTTTCCATCAAAAAGGATTTCTCCTTCGGTTGGCTGAAACATCTGAACGATCATTTTTACAAATGTCGATTTGCCGCAGCCGCTTTCACCGACAATCCCCAGCGTCCTCCCACGGTAGACGGTCAGATTGATGTCATTACAGGCCTTGAGCGTTCTCCCGCCCGATGCAGGAAATTGCTTTGTAACATGTCTGGCCTCAAGGATCGGTTCCAGTTCCGGATTTGTTTTTTCAGCCTCTGCTGCCATTTTCCCGGCAAAGCCAGCTTTCTTTTTTTCATTCTCAGGAGACATAGCGCTTGCCCTCCATTTCTGGCACGGCGGCCAGCAGATTTTTCGTATACTCGCTGGTCGGGTGCTTCATGACCTCGTCTCTGGTGCCCGCGTCCACCACTTTTCCATGCTGCATAACCACCAGCTGGTCTGCCATATAGGCAGCCACGCCGATGTTATGTGTCACGATAATGACCGATGTATGGAATTCATCGCGCAGCTCCATGATCTGGCGCACAATCTGCGCCTGTGTCGTCACATCCAGAGCACTCGTCGGCTCATCCGCCAGCAACAGCTTCGGAGAAAAGGTCATTGCCATGGCAATACCGACTCTCTGCCGCATACCGCCGGAGAGCTGGAACGGATAGCTGTTCATTATGTTCCGGCCATCCGGCAGGCGCATCCGCTCCAGCATGGTTACGCCTTTTTCAAAAGCGTCCTTTTTGGATATTTTTTCATGGGTCCGTATGTATTCTACATACTGTGACCCGATTTTCCGGATCGGATTGATCATGGCGCCGGAATCCTGAAAAATCATAGATATCTTCGACCCACGCAGCTCCCGCCATTCTGTTTTCGAAAGCTTCAGAAGGGAGCGATCCTCAAACAGGATATCTCCAGCCTCCACCGCACCTCCGCCGGGGAGCAGCCCCAGCACCGCGCGGATTACGGTTGTCTTCCCGCTGCCGCTCTCGCCCACAACGCTGACCACTTCCCCTTCCTTCATCGAAAGAGAAAAGTGTTCAATCGTCGGCTTCGGATTATCCCCGTACCTGACGGTAATATCCTGTATTTTCAGTAAATCCATGTCCGATCCTCCCATAATATGTACGATCCTTTGCCAGGCGCTGCAATCCGCAACCGTTCTGCCGTTCCTGCCGCCTTGTCTTTGCAGCATTTTTCTCCGTCAGATACCCGTGCAGGCTATGCCATAAGAGTAGCGGAATACCAATGAAGTTCTTATGATTCCAGCCACCTGACTCATTGCTTTGCGGGAATCAATTTCTCAGCCCACAGGCTTAATATCCGTATTCAGCCAGTAATAATCGAAGGTCGCGATCTCTGCTCCGGTTACCTTCGAAGCGTTGCTGATCATCGTTGAATTGTAATAGCCGTGCAGCAGCACCGCCACATCGTTCACCAGCACCTGCTCCATTTCTACAACCAGGGCATTTCTCTCATCCGTATCGGTTGAGGCGGTGAACTGCTCATACAGGGCATCAAATTCGTCGCTGTCATAATTGCAGTAATTGGTGCCGTCCGGGTTGTCCGAGCTGTAAGCGTTGGAACCGTCCGTGCCGCCATACCAGTTCAGAAGGAAGGCGGTCGGGTCGCCCGTACCCACGGTCGTCCAGTTGGAATCGCAGAGATCATACTCTCCGGCCTGCATCAGCATCCACTCGGTATCGCTGTCAGTGCTGTTTACTGACACGCCAATGCCGATCGAAGTCAGGGAAACCTGAATGGCCTGCGCAAAATCTGACAGGCAGCGGTTGTTATAGGTAATATAAGTCAGGTTAATCGGCTCTCCGTCCAGTTCGCGGATACCATCGCCGTCGGAATCCACAATGCCTGCCTCATCGAGCAGCGCAACCGCGGCATCCATATCATAAGCGTACGGATTGTCCAGATTTTCATCTTCATAAATCAGGGAAGAAGGCAGAATGCCAACACCGGTCGTATACATACCGCCCACCGTGATATTGCACATTGTCTCACTGTCGATCGCCATACGAACCGCCTGACGCAGCGCGTCATTGGCCAGCACACCGTCAAAATTGATATAGGCAAATCCGCTTCTTAAGCTGGAAGACTTTGACACATAATAAGCATCCGACGCTTCGAGGGTCGCCAGGTCGCTGGAGGTCGTCACATTCTCCGTCAGATCAATCAGACCGCTCATCAGAGAGAGCGCCTTGGTCGAATCGTCCTCAATAAAGGTCACATTCACCGTGCTGTACGGAACCTCACCATTCCAATAGTTCTCATTTGCCACCATGCTGCCGCTCTTCGTCGTCGCGTCAAAAGAGGAAAGCGCATACGGACCGGTTGCGATCACGGAAGTCGCGTAGCCGCCCGCGTGATCCGCATCTGTGGTGTCGCCATATACATCGATAATTGAATAAAATGGGAAGCAAAGGGTCGCGGTCAGATCCGCCACCGCCGTATTCGTCACGATCGTCACCGTATTCGCGTCCGTGTCCGCCTCAATGCTCGCCATATCAATATAGCCCGCCGGAGTAGAGCTGTAATCGTCGCTGTTAGCGCAAACATAAAACAGACGGTTCAGGGAATCCGCCACTGCCTGCGCGTCGCAGACGTCCCCATTTGAAAACAGCACACCGTCACGAATGTGGAACGTCCAGGTCATTTTATCATCGGATACTTCATAGGTATCGCAGAGCAAAGGTTCTACACTCATGTCGTCATTAAACTTAAACAGACACTCCGTAATGCCCCAGCGCACGCCCTGCCATGCCGCATTCTGATACGCCGCCGGGTCAAAAGAGGTCGAGTACACATAGCACCCGAAATTCAATGTATCCCCTGAAGCAGCCTCCGTAACAACCGGTGAAACGCTTACCGCCATGGCAGCCGACAGTGCGGCAGCCGCTGAACCTCTTAAAAAATCTCTTCTGCTTATTTTTTTCATTTTTTCCTGCTCCTTTTTCTATTCCTTCCGCAAGTTTCGTAAATGCGTGATCCTCACAAGACCACCCTCCTGTCACGCATCCGCAACGGCCTAAGCTTTTTTGCAGTATGCGCACAGAGCCTTTATCCATCATAAGCGGCTTGCCGCCTACGCCGCGCCGACCGCATTCGCACAATAAAACTGCCGTTTGCAGTCTTGCGCATCAATCTCTGGGATCCAGGACGTCCCGCAGACTGTCTCCTAAGAGGTTGAATACCACAACAGTAACAAGTATTGCCAGACCAGGGTAAAGCATCATCCAGGGCGCCGCCATCATATAGCTTCGCCCTTCGCTCAGCATCAGTCCCCATTCCGCCTGCGGCGCCTGCGCGCCAAAGCCCAGGAAAGAAAGCCCCGCCAGCTCCAGCATCATGCTGCCGATATCTGTGAACGCCGTCACCAGAAGGGTCGGCATCACATTCGGAAACAGGTAAACACTGAGAATATGGGAGGTGGTAGAACCGGTCACCCGCGCCGCCGCGATATAATCGCAGTTTTTAATCTTCAGCACCAGGCTGCGCGCCAGTCTCGCATATTTCGTCCAGCTTACCGCAGTAATCGCAATCACTGCGTTGGTAATGCTCGCTCCCAGAATACCTGCAATCGCAATCGCCAGTACCATGCCCGGGAACGAAATCATCATATCCGCGATCCGCATGATCACTGCGTCAATCCAGCCGCCGAAATATCCGGCCAGGATGCCAAGCACCGAACCGACCACAAAGATACACGCCACGAGAATCAGAGCCGAAGACAGCGAAATCCGGCTGCCAAAAATCACTCTTGAAAATAAATCCCTGCCCAGCTTGTCCGTACCAAACCAGTGGGTGCTGCTCGGCGCCTGCAGGGCATCCGTCAGGATAGCCTCGTAAGGATCGTAGGGAGCAATTTTATCTGCGAAAATAGCTACGAGTGCGAGGGCAATTGCCAGTATGGCGAATACGGTAAATGATTTATGCTTTTTGATAAAATCCATTTTCTTTTGCATGCTTCCCTCTTTTCTCAACCCTGCTGCACACTGGGCGTACCAGTCGTTGTTTCACTTGTTTTCGCCGGCCGCGGCGCGAGCATATTCTTTTTCATCCGCGGATCTATCAGATTATAGGAAAGATCAACCACCAGATTGACGACCATATAAATCAGGGCAATCCAGAGTACATAGCCCTGTATCAGCGGATAGTCCATGGAGGAAATCGCTGACACCGCCAGGCTTCCCAGTCCCGGATAAGAAAAAATCACTTCCACTACCGCCGTGCCGCCGAGCAGAGAACCAAGGGACAATCCCAACATTGTGATCAGCGGCAACAGCGAATTTGGAAACACATGCATCCAGAGAATTTTGCTCTCCTTCACTCCGCGCGCCCGGGCGCCGGTCACATAATCCTGGTTCAGCTCCTCCAGCACCGCTGTACGCACCTGACGCGCGTATTTTGAGGACATTGGAAAGGCCAGCGTCAGCGCCGGGAGGAGCATCGGCTTTATGCCTGTACCGATCGAAATCACCGGCAGCCATCCCAGCACCATACCGATATAATAGGCCAGCAGCAGGCCGACCCAGAAGTTCGGCATCGACACGCCCAGGAAGGTATACCCCCGGACAATATAATCCAGAACGCTTCCTTTGTAAACTGCCGAAAGCATTCCCAGGGGGACCGCGATCACCAGCATCATCGCCAGCGAGAGCAATGCCAGCTTCAGCGTCGGAAGCAGCCGCGATGAAAGAAGCGTCAGCACCGGCGTCTTCAGCGAATACGACGTACCAAAATCCCCATGCAGGCAGCCGGACAGCCAGTTCCAGTACTGCACCAGCAGCGGGTCATTCAGTCCCATCTCCTCTCTGGTCGCCTCCAGCACCGCCTCGCTTGGTATCGTACCATTGACCGCGTACATCGACCGCACCGGATCCCCCGGCGCCAGGTACGTCAGCGCAAATGTCAGAAAACTGATCCCTATCAGCACAATTACAATCTGCAGGAATCGTCCGCCGAGCTGTTTTTTGCTCATTGCATTTCCCTCCTCATTTTGTCCACATTTGACACAGCATAATATAGACAATAAATAATTGCCATGTGAGAAGCCTCAGAAACTTCCCATAATCGAGTAGGAGGCAGCCTTCTGACTCCTACTCGCCGCGCGGGCCGGGTGCGACATAAGTCGCAAAACTCCTTACCCAGCCCTGTGCATAACAAAAAAGCGCCCACTTATGGGCGATCTTTGAGACGTGAGTTTTTATTTTATATCCAGATTATAACAAAAAATGCCCGGTCACGGGCACACTTTCAACTCTATTCTGAACACAAAAATAAAAGTTAAAAAGTCTTTCCTATCCACCGTAAGAATAAACCAATCCTCAGACGCAAGCAGGTCTCCTGACTTAAGATCATCATCCTCTATCGCCTTCCCGCTCAACATCTGTCTCGCAGTGACATATATAATAGAAGACTCCCTATCACAGTGACGGGATCGTACCGGATTTGCACCGGTTTCTCTTTTAATCCCCGATTAAGGGGAACATGCATCCTCTATTCAATTTTAAAATATCTAATTCACAGATACTTTATCACTCTTGTGG
>JAJPXU010000157.1 GCA_021205305.1 Lachnospiraceae bacterium | reverse complement strand
ATTTTCTTGTTCTTCATCTGTCTCAGTCTCATCATCTGTATCCTTATCTGTCTCTTTCTCGGTCTCAGCCTCCGTCTCGTTATCTGTCTCGGTCTCTGTCTCAGCTTCGGTTACTTCTTCGGTCTCGGTTTCCGTCTCAGCTTCGGTTACCTCCTCGGTCACCGCTTCCGTTACGTCCTCAGCCGTTGTCTCAGCCTCGGTCACCGCTGCCTCTGTGACTGCTTCTGTCGCTGCCTGTGTCTGCGCTTCGGTTTCATTTGTGTTAGAACCGCAGCCAGACAGAGAAAGCGTCAGCGCAGCAGCCAGCACAAATACAGTTGCTTTTTTCATTGCGCTCATTCTCCTCTCAGTTACATCCGGAACCCCCGCACCGTTTTCGCTGCCCGAGCGATGGCCAGGAATTCCCTTTCCGATCTCATTTATGAATCGGTCATGAAACAGGTGATAAGGTTACATAGTTACACAGAATTTCGCGGTGCGCAGCCGCTATCGGCATCGATTCACGTCCTGCGCCCAAACGATGTGCTCATTATAGCACATCAAATTTAAAATTCCAACCGCAAAGATGCAAATATGTGATGAAATTGCGAAGCAATAAAACAGCATACGCATCCCTATACAGCCAAGCCGCAATCTTCTATGTCACGATTGATTGATATAATTAATCAGTCCCTCCGCACGAATAATTTTCTGCATAAACTCCGGGAATGCCTGCCCCTTATATTCGGTTCCCTTCGTGCGGTCATAAATCATACCGCTGTCAAAGTCAATCTCGACCTGGTCGCCGGCATCAATCGCTTTCGCCGCTTCCGGACACTCAATGATCGGCAGGCCGATATTGATCGCATTCCGATAAAAAATACGGGCGAACGTTTCGGCGATCACGCAGCTGACGCCAGCCGCCTTGATGGCAATCGGCGCATGCTCTCTGGATGAACCGCAGCCAAAATTTTTATTTGCCACAATGATATCGCCTTTCTGTACCTGATGGATGAAATCCTTATCAATATCCTCCATGCAGTGTGTTGCCAGTTCTGCCGGATCGGAGGAGTTCAGATAACGCGCCGGAATAATAACGTCTGTATCTACGTTATCGCCATATTTAAATACTCTGCCTTCTGCTTTCATTTCGAATCTTCCTCCTTTTTCAGAGTTCCTCGGGTGATGAAATCTTTCCCGTGACCGCGCTTGCCGCCGCTACTGCCGGGCTGGCCAGATACACTTCCGAGCCGGTGTGTCCCATGCGGCCGACAAAATTCCGGTTGGTCGTGGAAACGCAGCGCTCCTTGTCCGCCAGAACGCCCATGTAACCGCCAAGGCATGGACCGCAAGTCGGTGTACTGATGGCCGCTCCCGCCTCTATAAAGGTTTTCAGAAGGCCTTCTTCCATCGCCTGCAGATAGACTGCCTGGGTCGCAGGTATCACAATGCAGCGCAGGTTCTTCTTTACTTTGCGCCCCTTCAGGATATCAGCCGCAATGCGAAGATCACTGATACGTCCGTTCGTGCAGGAGCCGATCACCACCTGGTCAATCGCTATGTCCTCTGTGATCTCATCAATCGTTTTCGTGTTCTCCGGAAGATGCGGGAAGGAAACCGTCGGCCGAAGCGTACTCAGGTCAATCGTGTATTCTTCGTCATACGCAGCATCCGGATCCGCCTCAAAGATACGGTATTCTCTCTTCGAATGTTCTTTCATGTACGCAATCGCGGCGTCATCCACCGGAAAAATGCCGTTCTTGCCGCCAGCCTCGATGGCCATATTCGCGATCGTAAAGCGATCGTCCATCGACAGATACTGTATACCGTCGCCGACAAATTCCATCGACTTATACAGAGCACCGTCCACACCGATCCTTCCAATGATATGCAGGATAATGTCTTTCCCGCTGATCCACTTTGCCGGCTTGCCGGTCAGGTTGAATTTAATCGCAGACGGTACTTTAAACCAGGCCTTTCCGGTCGCCATTCCCGCAGCCATATCTGTACTGCCGACACCTGTAGAAAAAGCGCCGAGTGCGCCATAAGTACACGTATGGGAGTCCGCGCCGATGATCACATCTCCCGCCACCGTGAGACCCTGCTCCGGCAGAAGGGCATGCTCGATCCCCATCTGTCCCACATCAAAATAATTGGTGATATCATGCTTACAGGCGAATTCACGCACACACTTGCAGTGCTCTGCTGATTTAATGTCCTTGTTCGGAATAAAGTGATCCATGACAAGAGCAATCTTGTCTTTATCAAACACACTGTCATCCCTGAATCGGTCCATCTCGTGGATGGCCACCGGAGAAGTAATGTCGTTGCCAAGCACCAGATCCAGTTTTGCCTCAATCAGCTGCCCTGCTTCAACAGAATCCAGGCCTGCCGCCGCCGCAAGTATTTTTTGCGTCATTGTCATTCCCATAGCCAATTCTCCTTTCTGATAAGAAAAGGGGCTGTAATCTGGTCACAGCCCCCTCAATCTCTTACTGTCCGTACAGCATTAGTTATTGATCAGCTTGTCCTCATCACTCCAGCTGTACAGCTTGCGAACTTCTGCGCCGACAATCTCTGACGGATGCTCCGCCGCTTTCTTGCGCATAGCCTTGAAGTGAACCTGTCCGCCAGCAGAAGACATATCCAGCAGGAAGTCCTTCGCAAACGTACCATCCTGGATGTCCGCAAGAATCTTCTTCATCGTCTTCTTCGTCTCCTCAGTGATCAGCTTCGGTCCGGTGATATAATCGCCGTACTCAGCCGTATTGGAGATCGAATAGCGCATTCCGGCAAATCCAGACTGATAGATCAGGTCAACGATCAGCTTCATCTCATGGATGCACTCGAAGTAAGCGTTTCTCGGATCATAGCCTGCCTCAACAAGCGTCTCAAAACCAGCCTGCATCAGAGCGCAGACACCGCCGCAAAGTACAGCCTGCTCACCAAAGAGGTCTGTCTCTGTCTCGGTGCGGAAAGTCGTCTCCAGCACACCCGCTCGCGCGCCACCGATTGCCAGTGCATACGCAAGAGCGATATCCAGAGCCTTGCCTGTCGCATCCTGCTCCACTGCTACCAGACACGGAACACCCTTGCCAGCCTGATACTCGCTGCGAACCGTATGTCCTGGGCCCTTCGGCGCGATCATCGTCACATCAACATTTGCCGGCGGAACGATGCAGCCAAAATGGATATTGAAACCATGGGCGAACATCAGCATATTGCCTTCTTCCAGGTTCGGCTCGATGTCTTTTTTGTACATTGCCGCCTGCTTCTCATCATTGATCAGGATCATAATGATATCGGCTTTCTTCGCTGCTTCCGCTGCTGTGTAAACCTCAAAGCCCTGATCAACTGCCTTCTGCCAGGAACGGCTTCCCTCATACAGGCCGATGATTACGTTGCAGCCGGACTCTTTTGCATTCAGAGCATGTGCATGCCCCTGGCTGCCATAGCCGATAATCGCAATGGTCTTTCCTTCCAGAAGTGAAAGATTACAGTCCTTCTGATAAAAAATTCTTGCTGCCATTTTTACATTCCTCACATTTCTTTAAAATATTTTGTCGTAACAATTCCGAACAGTAGTACAATATGTGGCTTGCCATTCGAAAAAATCACGTATATGAATAAAGGTTTCCCTCTATCAAACGAAATAATTACGGAAGCTGTCTCTGATCAGAGATACCTCACATCATCTGAACCACGTGAAAGCCCTGTGATGCCGGTACGCGCAAGTTCAAGGATCTCGTGTCCTTCGAGCAGACGCAAAAAGGCATCCAGCTTCGACTGCTGTCCGGTCAGTTCAATAATCAGAGAATCCGCCCCGACATCCACCACTCTGCCGCGGAAAACATTCGCCATCGTGATAATATCCTGGCGCTCATGCACATCTACACGGACTTTCACCAGAATCAGTTCACGGCAAACACTTGCCTCATCATCCAGAATCTTAATATCCACCACATCAATCAGCTTCGACAACTGCTTTGTAATCTGATCCAGCGTCTGTTCGTCGCCGCTCGCCACAATCGTCATCCGTGAATAGCGGGGATCCGTCGTCTCCCCAACCGTCAGACTGTCAATATTGTAGCCGCGTCGGCTGAACAGCCCTGCGACCCGGCTGAGTACACCGGAAGTATTGTCCACCAGTAAAGATAAAACTCGTTTCTTCATGTCATCTGCTCCTGTAATGTTATAGTCCAAAACCGGAAAGGATTCCGTCCGCAATCGCCTCTGCAATTGTTGACTTATTGTTCAAATAAAAAGTCATATCATCCTTGTCGTTAATAAACGCCGTCTCCAGCAAACCATAGGATACTCCCGCGGCAGTACAAAGTTTATTATTCAACAGATTGTCATTTCCATTAGAAACTACACCGCCATTCCATGTTTTAAATCCTGTATTTACTATCGCAGAAATGATCGCCTTATCTATTGTAGTATCCGTCTTTGTAGAATGAACCAGCATTGCTGTACCGGTATAATTTCCGTTTCCAGATAGATCGGCTGTCACTAATGCATTAAAATGTATCTCTAATACATAATCATAATCTGTCCATGTAACTGAAGGGCCAGTTGATGTACCATTCATAACTTTATATAAATTATAATTTTGATCGTACATGGTGACCGATACATCTTTACCTGAGGATTTCAACGCTTTGTACACAAGCGTCGCCAACTCTCGCGTCAGATCCGCCTCATAGTAGGTCGTCCCGTCAATTTTTGCGTACGCGCCAACATCTCCATCGCCATGCCCTGCCACTAATAAAATCCTAGCCGTTGTTGCCACTCCATTTTCATCAACTGCCACACCATTAATAGTCGTGTTCTTCTGTAGTACGCCTTTTTCATTGAAATAATACCGCTTGGAATCAATCGTTACCCAGCCAGTCTGGCGGACGCCGCTGGCATTCAGATAATAGGTCTTACTGCCGATCGTCAGCCAACCGGTCTGGCGGACGCCGTTCTCATCCATGTAATAATACTTGCCGCTGACTTTCAGCCAACCTGTGACTTTCTCACCGGACTTGTAATAATAGTAATCGCCGTCAATCTCAACCCAGCCGCTCGCCAGCTCAGTCTTCAGCCCCTTAGAGTCTACAATATAGCCGTCCGGAGTAACCGTGCTGACCAGCCTGCGGCCATTGCTGTCGACATAATACTTTGAATTAATCCATTTGTCATGCTGCATTACGCCTTTTTGGTTAAAGTAATAATAATAACTGCCAATCTTCACCCAGCCGGTCACGCCTCGCCCAATCGTCCCGACAGAACCGGCTTTCTTATAATAATACTTCTTTCCGCTCTCAGTCACCCAGCCTGTCTGCAGCTTTCCGTCCGTGCCGAAATAATAATAATAGCTGCCGATCTGCTGCCGTCCAAGGTACATTGCACCAATAGGACTGGTCGTACCAAAATAGTAAATGTCGCCGTCGATCGTCTGCCAGCCTTTCTGGCGGACACCCTTCTCATTGAAATAGTACGTACGGCCGCTGACCGTATACAAGCCAGTCACCATGCTGCCCTTCGGCGCGTCTCCCTCCGCCTTTTTTCTCAGATAATAGCGCTTATTGCTAAGCTTGAGCCATCCGGTCGTGACATTACCGTCAGAATCGTAGTAGTACGTATACCCGTCAATCGTCTGCCACCCAGTCAGCGTCTTTGCGGAAACGCCCTGAACACAAATAAAAGCTCCCAGCATCATCATCGCCGCAAGCAACACCAGTTTTCTTAAATTTTTCATGAATTCTCTCCCCATTCTCCTGTCCCTTTACAGACAAACTCTTTCGTCAGAACCAGCCGCTTCTGTTTTTTCTAAAACGGCCCATATACTTTGTTCATTCTAGCACAATCTTTTGAATCACACAAGCGTTTTGTAGCGATTATAAAAATATTCAATAATACTTTTTCGTGTGACAATACCGATGAAAACCTGATTATCATCCACCACAGGAACAAAATTCTGGTTCATAGAGGTTAAAATCAGATCCTCAATCTCACAATTGACGTTCACAGGCTGATTATCCCTCCTGCGCTTCATACTTCCGACCCGGAGTCCCTCCGAACCATGCAGCGCAGCAGTCCCATGGTTTTTGATTTCCCACAGGATATCGCCTTCGGTCAGGGTACCCGCATAGCAGCCCTCACGCGTAATAACCGGAACCGCACTGTAACGGTAGGTCTCCATCTGGTTCATCGCCTGCCGAAGCGTATAATCATCATACACATATACTACATCGCTCTTAGGGAGCAGATAAAATAAGATATTCATTTCATATTCTCCTGGATTTATCAGATATTTTCGGCTGCCGTCCGCATTTTATTGAAAAAGTAAGCAGGTAAATTCACCTCTTAATAGCTGTTTTGCACAATTGTTCATCGGAATATCGTGCATTTCTATCCGATTTTACCATAACAGAATAGATACTTCAATATCTGCTGCAAAATTTCATTTTTATTTAAGAAGCTGTAAATATTAAGATTAAGTTAATAAACATACGTTCCGTTGACGTATAC
>JAJPXU010000116.1 GCA_021205305.1 Lachnospiraceae bacterium | reverse complement strand
ATAGAATATTCTGACAAAAATGTCAACACAAAATATGGCATTGGCCGACTATTTCAGACAACTACTCCAATGGTTAGAGAAAATATAAAAATATACCATTTTTAAGTCACATTTCAGAACGTGGGTGATTTTTATTCCTGAAAGGATTAAAATATGGAAAGTGTATGTATAAACACAGATTAAAGGATGATTTTAAGGAGGATAATGGAATGAAGCATACAAAAGGGATGCTGAATATTTTTATGGCTAAAATCCGAATGGGCGTGTTGGTTTTCTGCCTTATGGTGTGCGGGGGAATGCTTTGGGGCGGCAGTTTTGCCCAGGCTGCGGAAGATGCAGCGGCAGAGAGTGAGGAAATAAAGGAAGAGGAAGCGGCGGAAACCGTAACGGAAGTGACAGACGCAGAGACGGAAAGTGAGATATCCGGCAGCATCGTCAGTCTTCCCGGCGACGATGGTATTTACAGCATTCTGCTGATTGGTTCAGACCGCAGAGATGATACCTGGAATGGCAATTCAGATGTTATGATTGTGCTGACGGTCAACAGTAATACAAAGAAGATTATTATGACATCGTATATGCGTGACCTGTACGCAGATATTCCGGGATATGGAGTCCACAAGCTGAATTACGCATACGCGGCGGGCGGTGCGGATACGCTGATTGAGACGCTTGAGGATAATTACGAAATCGAGATCGACAATTACGCGGCAGTAGATTTTGACAGTATGGCCGAGGTTATCGACCTGTTTGGCGGAGTTGATATCGAAGTGACGGACGATGAGGTAAGTGTGCTGAACGATTACCTGAGCGAGGAGGATAAAGAATACGCGCTTGAAAACGGCGGTGTTTATCATCTGAATGGCGTACAGGCGGTGGCCTATATGCGGATTCGTTACGTGGGCAACGCGGATTATCAGCGCACGCAGCGGCAGAGGGATGTCCTTTCGGAGATCTTTGCGCAGGCACAGGAGATGAGTGCAGCGGAGCTGACAGAGCTGGCACAGGAGGTTCTGGAACTGGCGGATCATGATATCAGCGTGCTGGACATGGTTTCGCTGCTTGGATCTCTTTCCGGATTGACAGAGTATGAGCTGGTGGAGAACCGGATTCCGTATGACGGTCTGTATACCTCGCAGGATGAGATGCTGGTTCCGGATTTTGCGGCTACGATTGAAAAGCTGCATGAGGTTTTGTACGAGTAATCGAGCAGGAGGCGGCTTGTCGACTCCTGCCGCCCGTGTCGGCCGGGGCGGCTTTGGCCGCAAAACTCCATACCCGGCCGTATGCATCAAAACATAAAATATACGCTTGCAATTCCCGTAATTCAGTGATAGAATCTTAATTAATTTTTTAGAAAATTTTTAGGATTTTCACGGGTTTACGCGAACGATGGAGATGAGAGAAAAACCCATGTGGCTATTCGCGCCGTATGGGTTTTTCTTTCGTTAAAAAGGCTATGCAGAGTGTGATGACTTGCTTCCCTGTGGCTGAAAATCACGAAAACCTGATTTGAGAGAACAAGTAAGACAAGATACAGAGGAATGAACATGGATCTGACAGAACCGTTTGAAAAACTGCTGAGCCGGTTTGAGGCATACTATGATGTTCATCCGGCGGAAGAGACGCCGTCTCCGTTTGACGCGATGGCAGAGTTCCACTCGCACGACGAACAGTTTTTCCTTGTGCGCAGCGCTACGATTTCGGAGGCTGAATCGCACGAATACGTTTACTTTGCAAAAAGGGAACTCCTGGATGCGGACACGCTGCGTGCGCTGGATGAAAAAGCGTGGGAGGACGGTACTTCCCGCGTGAAGCCGCATAAGGATCACCGGAACAGTGATGTGACGCTGATGATCCTGACCGGACAGATGACGGATGAGGCGGCAGCGTTGATTCCGAAGCTGAGCCATTACAAGAGTTACCGTTTTTCACTCCAGGGATGGAGCCAGTATCGTTTGATTGCTGTTGAGCAGGCCTCAGGCCGTAGTGTCTACAACCGCCAGGGCAAAGACCTGAAGAAGCTCGTGAGCAATATATTTAAACAGTCCTGAACGATATCAAAATGGAGATACACCCCGTGCAGATTTATCTGCAAGGGGTGAAGTTCCATTTTGTAATGGGCGGGACGCCCATTAGCCTCAGGCATATGATGCGCCAGCAGCATATAGCCTGCAAAGCAGGCGGCCTGTGGCATATTTGTTCAGAAATAAAGCAAAAGGAGAGAGAAACAAATGACAGCATTACTTATTATCGTTGTAGCCATTATTCTGCTGGTCATAGGTTACATCTACTATGGCTCATGGCTCGCAAAGCAGTGGGGCATTGACCCGAAAAAAGAAACCCCGGCTCATCGCCTGGAGGATGGCGTTGACTATTGCGCGGCGAAGCCTCAGGTTCTGATGGGACATCACTATTCATCCATCGCGGGTGCCGGCCCGATCAACGGCCCGATTCAGGCGTCTGTATTTGGATGGGTACCGGTATTCCTGTGGTGTATCATTGGCGGTATTTTCTTCGGCGGTGTACAGGACTTCGGTTCTCTGTTCGCTTCCATCCGGCATGACGGCAAGTCTGTCGGTGAGATTATCAAAGACTCTATGGGCAAAAGAGCGCAGAAGCTGTTCACGATTTTCGCTCTTCTGGTACTGCTTCTGGTAATCGCTTCTTTCGTAAACGTTGTAGCTGGTACGTTCTATACGGCTACAGGCGGCGGAGTCGGCTTTGTGACGAATCCGACAAACAACCAGACCACAGCTATGATTTCCCTGCTTTTCATCGTACTGGCTATTATTTACGGTATGCTGACAAACCGTGCCGGTTTGAAGACAACCCCGGCTACGATCCTGGGTATTGTCTGTATTGTAGCAATGATCGCGTTTGGACTGAATGTTGGTTTTGCTATGAGCCGTATCGCCTGGATCGTTTTCATCGGCGCTTATATCACGATCGCGTCTCTGGTTCCGGTATGGATTCTGCTGCAGCCGCGTGATTATCTTTCCAGTTTCCTGCTTTACGCCATGATGGCAGTTGCTCTGGTTGGTATCGTGTTTTCTGCGTTTGGCGGCGGAGCGGCGACTTTTGATATGCCGGCATTCACTGGTTGGAGCACGAATCTTGGTACGATGTTCCCAGTACTGTTCATCACAGTGGCCTGCGGCGCATGCTCTGGTTTCCACAGCCTGATTGCGACTGGTACGACATCCAAGCAGCTGAACAGCGAAGCGGATGCGAAGCCGATCGGTTACGGCTCCATGTTGATTGAGTCCGCGCTCGGCATCATCGCCCTGATCGCGGTAGGTATGGTTTATGATACGTATACCAGCGGCGGCTTCGGCTCACCGGCCGTTGCGTTTGCTTCTGGTATTGCCCTGATGTTCGGCACAGACGGCAGCACAGTCAATGGCGTGATTAAAGCGCTCCTGACACTGGCGGTTTCTGTATTTGCCCTGACCAGTCTGGATACCGGTACACGTCTGAGCCGTTTCATGTTCTCCGAGCTCTTCCTGAAAGAAGGCGAGACTTCCTACAAGGACGCGACGGGTGTACGTAAGCTTCTGGCGAACCCGCTGTTCGGCACGATTTTCATGGTAGTGGTCGGCTGCATCCTCGGCGGTCTGAGCCTGTCTCAGATCTGGTCTCTGTTCGGAGCGGCAAACCAGCTGCTTGCCGGTATTGCCCTGATGGCGATCGCGGCATGGCTCGGCAACGCAGGCAAGAACAATAAGATGTTCTTCATCCCGATGATTTTCATGCTTGCGGCTACCCTGACTTATCTGATTATGACCGTTCAGAAGAAGATTGTCCTGATCGGCGGCGGCACAGCTGCGTGGGGCGACTGGTTCCAGTTTATCTTTGCGGCTGCTATGGCTGTTCTTGCAATTATCCTTGTAGTAGAGGGTGTGCAGGTGTTCGCGGCACAGGCAAAGAAGAAATAATCAGGGTTTATCTTTGAAATGAATCATAAGTACCGCTGCCGGATCATTTCCGGCGGCGGTACATTTTTTAAAACCAGTTCAGAGCAGCATCGAAATGAAAAGGCAGGTGCTGCGTGCCAGTGGCACGCGTTTAGCACCGACCGGAGCGAAGCGGAGACGTGCAGGTTTACCTGCTAAGGGCTGTATCTGAAAACGATTCATCTGCCGGATGATAAGGAAATAGTTGCGAAAAATGGCGGAAAATGATATACTCGTGAAATCACAGAAAGAGAAGCGGAGGAATAGAAATTGAAAAAGCTCGAAGACTATGTAAGAAGCATTCCGGATTTCCCGGAGAAGGGGATTATTTTTCGTGATGTCACCAGTATCCTGCAGGATGCGGACGGGCTGAAGCTTTCGATTGATCGAATCCAGGAGAAGCTGGACGGTCTTGATTTTGATGTGGTTGTCGGAACGGAATCGCGAGGATTTATTTTTGGAATGCCGGTTGCATATAATCTGCATAAGCCGTTTATTCCGGTTCGCAAAAAGGGAAAGCTTCCATGTGAAACGATTTCGAAAGAATATGACTTAGAGTACGGCTCCGCGACGATTGAGATGCATAAGGATGCGATTTTGCCGGGACAGAGAGTTGTGGTGATCGATGACCTGATCGCGACAGGCGGTACGATAGAGGCGGCAATTCAGATGATTGAAGAGTTGGGCGGCGAAGTCGTGAAAGTTGTTTTCCTGATGGAACTGGCAGGACTGAAAGGCCGGGAGAGGCTCGCAAAGTATGATGTGGATTCTGTGATTTGCTATGAAGGAAAGTAGTTCGGCAGGTATTTGCCGGAAGTTTTACAGAGACATGTTAATGACAAGACAGGACGACAGAATACGTGACGGGAAGGCGGTGAGACCAGATGCCGACAGATTTGAAAGTGAAACCAGATGAGATCGAAGAAATCAAGAAAGCGGATGCCAGTGTGAAGAAGATGGAGGACTTTACCGATCCGGATGTCCTTTACCGGGAATTGATCGCAAGTGTGCAGAAGTATCACCCTTCGGATGATATTTCTATGATTGAAAAGGCTTACCGTGTTGCCTATGATGCGCATAAGGATCAGAAACGGAGATCCGGTGAGCCTTATATCATCCACCCTCTGTGTGTGGCGATTATTCTTGCTGATCTGGAACTCGACAAAGAGACCATAGTGGCCGGCCTTCTTCACGATGTAGTGGAAGATACCATTATGACATCGGAAAATCTGCGGGAACAGTTCGGGGAAGAAGTGGAGCTGCTTGTCGATGGTGTAACGAAACTCGGCAAATTAAGCTATCCGGCCGATAAGCTGGATGTTCAGGCGGAGAATCTGCGGAAGATGTTCCTGGCTATGGCCAAGGATATCCGTGTGATTCTTGTCAAGCTGGCAGACCGTCTGCACAATATGCGTACCGCAAAATACTGGTCGCCGGAGACGCAGAAGAAAAAAGCGCGCGAGACCATGGATATCTATGCACCGATTGCGCACCGGCTTGGTATATCCAAGATCAAAGTCGAACTGGATGACTTGTCTTTGAAATATCTGGAGCCAGACATTTATTATGATCTGGTGGACAAGATCGCGCTGAAAAAAGATGAACGTCAGGCATATGTGGATGGCATTGTTGTGCAGGTGCGCGGACAGATTGAGGCGGCCGGGATCAAAGCACAGGTGGACGGCCGGATCAAGCATTTTTTCAGCATCTATAAAAAAATGGTGAATCAGCAGAAGACGCTGGATCAGATTTATGATCTGTTTGCGGTCCGCATTATTGTTGACACGGTAAAGGACTGTTACGCAGCGCTTGGCGTCATCCATGAGATGTATAAGCCGATTCCCGGGCGTTTCAAAGACTACATCGCGATGCCGAAGCAGAACATGTACCAGTCTCTTCACACGACGCTGATTGGCCCGAACGGTCTGCCGTTTGAGATCCAGATCCGCACGTTCGAGATGCACCGCACGGCGGAATATGGTATTGCGGCGCACTGGAAATACAAAGAAGCGGCGGATGGCAAAAAGAGCGATACCAGAAGTGAAGAAGCAAAGCTGAGCTGGCTGCGTCAGGTGCTGGACTGGCAGATGTCAGATAACCGCGAATTTATGAGCCTGCTGAAGAGTGACTTCGATCTTTTTGCAGAGAGTGTTTACTGTTTTACACCGGCGGGGGATGTGAAAAACCTTCCGAATGGTTCTACTCCCATTGATTTTGCTTACAGCATTCACAGCGCAGTGGGGAATCGTATGATCGGCGCGCGTGTCAATGGCAAGCTGGTGACGATTGATTATGTGATTCAGAACGGGGATCGGATTGAGATTATCACTTCCCAGAACTCCCGTGGCCCGAGCCGGGACTGGCTGAAGATTGTCAAGAGTTCACAGGCGAGGAATAAGATTAACCAGTGGTTCCGCCAGGAACTGAAGGAAGATAATATCGTAAAAGGCAAGGAAATGCTTGCCGCTTACTGCAAATCCAAAGGTCTGGTGCAGTCTGACCTGATGAAGCAGTCCTACATGGACCGTGTGATGTCGAAATACGGGTTTCGCGACTGGGATTCTGTGATGGCGGCGTTGGGACATGGCGGTCTGAAAGAAGGCCAGATTGTCAACAAATTGCTGGAAGGCTACGATCAGGATCACCGCAAGACGATTACGGATGAGGAGATCATCGATGCGGTGCAGAGCGCGAAAGAGGCTTCCCCGGTACGCATCCGCAAATCAAAGGGCGGCATTACCGTGCAGGGGATCAATGATGTCAGCGTTCGATTTGCAAAATGCTGCAGCCCGATTCCGGGGGATGAAATTGTTGGCTTTGTTACGCGCGGCAGGGGCGTGACGATACACCGTACAGACTGCATTAATATTGTAAATCTGCCGGAGAGCGAGCGGGTGCGCCTGATTGACGCGGAGTGGCAAAAGGATGCGACGGCCGGAGATCAGGGGATGTATCTCGCGGAGATCATGATTTATTGTCATAACCGTACCGGCCTGCTGGTGGATATTACGAAGGTATTTACGGAGAATAAGATCGATGTGCAGTCAGTCAATTCCCGCACGAGCAAGCAGGGGATCGCGACGATTGCCATGTCTTTCGAGGTCGCGGGAAAAGATACGCTGCAGTATCTGATCGGACGTCTGCGTCAGATCGAGAGCGTGATTGATATTGAGAGAACAACGGGGTGATAGAATGAAGCAGCTTCAGCTTGAAACGCTGGTGCTCGGCCCAGTGTCGACGAATTGTTATCTGGCAAAAAACAGAGAATCCGGTGCGCTGCTGCTTATTGACCCGGCGGATTGCGCGGATGTGATTGCGCGGAAGATTGCCGGGATGAGAGGCACGCCGGAAGCAATTCTTCTGACCCATGGTCACTTTGACCATATCGGTGCGGCTATGGAGCTGAAAAACCGTTTTGCAATTCCGATCTGCGCGCTGGATCAGGAGCAGGAGGTTTTGAAGGATCCGGTGAAGAATCTGACCGGTTGGAATGGCAGCGGTTATGGTATGACAGCAGATCGGTGTTTTACGGATGGAGAAGAGCTTGTTCTTGCCGGCTTTGCGATTACTGTGCTGCATACGCCGGGCCATACCGTCGGAAGCACTTGTTACTATCTGCCGGAGGAGGAAGTTTTATTTTCTGGTGATACGCTGTTTCATTGCAGCGTAGGGCGGACGGATTTTCCGACTGGAAGTATGGGCGACATTCACCGTTCTCTCCATGAGAAGCTTTTTATGCTGCCGGAGAAGACGGAAGTCTTTCCGGGACATGATGCCGCGACAACGATTCAGTATGAAAAACGTTTCAATCCGTATTAAACGGCATCCGGCTAATTCAGTCGCTGCGTGACGGAAAATGGTTGAGAAGATATGATACAGGTAAGTTTAAACAGACAATGCTTTCAATATGACGTTCACTCGCTGGTACGTGCGTTTTACCCAGGAGAAGAAGTTCGGGTGGACTGTGTCGGGACAGAATGTGACGGAACAGATTCCCTTTCGACGGATGGGGAATTATTTTTCCTGCGGGTTGTTTTTAAAAGAAACAGGGAAGCCGCAGAAGGATTTGCGCTAGATGTAAATGCGCAGGAAAATGGTGCGTCTGCCGTGTCTGGGACGGACGAGATGAACCGTCAGTCATGGATTCGCATCGATCTTTGCGTAAATGCAGAAGAAAAGCTCCACATGGAAAGCTTCTGCTGTGAGGAGGACCGTCACGAGACCAAGAATGAACTGAAACGGCTGCTTTATCGGCTGCTGTCCGATTATTCCGGAAAAACACTGCCATGGGGAAATCTGACCGGCATCCGTCCGACAAAGATACCGATGGCTCTCTTGAATCAGGGATGGAAAAACAGCGCGATTGCTGATTATATGCGGAAGACATATTATACGAGCAATGAGAAAACAGCGCTGGCCATCGCAATCGCGAACCGGGAGCGTTACCTGTTGGAAAAACTGGGTCTGAATCAGGAAGCGGCGGGCAGGTGTGCCGCGGATACGGATCCTTTTTGGAATGGCTACAGCCTATATATTGGCATTCCGTTTTGCCCGAGCATCTGTCTCTATTGTTCATTCAGTTCCAGCCCGCTTGCGCTGTGGAAAAACCAGGTCGACGCCTATCTGGATCACCTTCTGCATGAGATGGAACAGGTGGCAAAGCTTCTGCCGGGACGCGGACCGGATACGGTCTATATCGGCGGCGGTACGCCGACGACACTAGAGCCGGAGCAGATGGAACGGCTCCTTTCGAAAATTGAGACCTGCTTTGACCTGAGCCATACGCAGGAATTCACGGTAGAAGCGGGGCGGCCGGACAGCATTTCGCGGGAGAAACTCGCGGTGTTAAAAAGGCATGGTATCACGCGCATTTCGATCAATCCGCAGACCATGAATCAGGAAACGCTGGATTTTATCGGCAGGAAACATACAGTGGAAGAGACGAAAGAGGCCTTTTTCCTGGCGCGTGAATTAGGCTTTGACAATATTAATATGGATTTGATCGTTGGTCTGCCCGGCGAGGGGGCTCCGGAAGTAGAACACACAATGCAGGTGCTCTCCGGGATGGCACCCGACAGTATTACCGTTCATTCACTTGCGGTAAAACGTGCCGCCAGGCTGCGCCTGTTCCGCGAGGAACACAAAGAGCTTACGTTTGAGAACAGCAGCGCTATCATGGATATGACGGCGGCCTATACGCAGAAGGCTGGCTTACATCCTTACTATCTGTATCGGCAGAAGAATATGGCTGGCAATTTTGAAAATGTGGGATATGCCAGGGAAGGCTGCGAAGGGCTGTATAACATTCTGATTATGGAAGAAATTCAGACAATCCTGGCATTGGGCGCGGGCGCTTCTACGAAGCTGGTGCTTCCGGGGAACCGGATCCGGCGGATTGAAAATGTGAAGGATATCAAAAATTATATGGAGCGGATCGATGAGATGATAGAGAGAAAGAGGGCGGGGCTGTATGAGTGAGAAAGCGCCTCTTTATAAAAAGAAATATCCGATCATCCGTCCCAGCATTGTGAAAGAACTGACGCATGCGGCGGCAGTCAGCAATCTGGCTTTTTGCGTGGGGCAGCAGATGGGGTTTTCTTCGGAAGAATGCCATGATCTTGCCATCGCCGGATTTCTGCATGATATCGGAAAGCTGGAGCTGGCGCAGTATGTGCGCGGACATGAGAATGAGACGCTTGTCATTGAGGAGATGCGCTATGTCCGTCGTCATTCTGTGATTGGCGCGGCGATTCTGGAAAAAATGGGGTACTCACAGCAAATTGTAGATATGGTAAAGTATCACCACGAAAATTGTGATGGAACCGGCTATCCGATGAATCTGACGAGAGAGGCCATCCCGATCGGGGCACGGGTTCTGCGCGTCTGCGATGTGTTTGCCGCGCTGACCTCGAACCGTCCGTACCGCCAGGCATTTGATGTGGACACGGCGGTAGAGATGATGATAGAGGAATCCAAGGATTATGACGTTGGTGTATTTCTGGCGTTTTTGCGGGTCGTCCACCAGCCTGGGCTGGAGGAGCTGCTGAATACAAAAGATCTGGAAGAAAAACTAAAAGCATTATGGAACACAAGTGATCTGGAATTGCAAGCGGAGGCTGAGGACAGCCCGATTTCTGATAACTGAAAAGTGGCGTAAGGAGGTTTATGACAATGATTACACAGGCACCGAGAGGCGTACAGGACTGGTACGGAGAGGATATGCGCAAGCGCGCGTATGTGGAGAAGCTGGCGCGGGAGACGGCACGCACATACCATATGAGTGAGATTATCACACCGATGTTTGAACACACCGAATTGTTTGCCCGGGGTGTGGGCGATACGACGGATGTGGTACAAAAAGAGATGTATACGTTTCTTGACAAAGGAGAGCGCAGCATTACTTTGAAGCCGGAAGGCACCGCAGGTGTGATGCGCGCTTACCTGGAGCACAGTCTTTATGCGCAGCCGGCACCGACGAAACTATTTTATGTGACGCCGGCTTTCCGCTATGAAAAGCCGCAGAAAGGCAGACTCCGCCAGCATCATCAGTTCGGCGTGGAAATCGTTGGCTCAAAAAGTCCGCTCGCTGAGATGGAATTGATTACCTTTGTGACGGAATTGCTGGGGAAATTTGGCCTGCGCGATGTGAAGCTTCACATCAACAGCATCGGATGCCCGAATTGCCGGAAAGCATACAATGACGCGCTGCTTTCCTACTTGCAAAAATATGAGAACCAGCTTTGCCCGACCTGTCGGGAACGGATGCAGAAGAATCCGCTGCGTGTACTGGACTGCAAAGTGGATACCTGTAAGGCGATTGTCGCGGATGCGCCCCGTACGATACACTATCTGGATGACGAGTGCCGGGAACATTTTGAGGAACTGCAGTCTTTGCTGGATGAGCTTTCGATTCCGTATGAGATTGATACCGGAATTGTCCGCGGCCTGGATTATTACACAAAGACGGTATTTGAGTTTGTCAACGCGGATGGATTTACCCTGTGCGGAGGCGGGCGTTATGACGGCCTGATTCATGAACTGGATGAGAAGCAGGACATTCCGTCGGTCGGCTTTGGTATGGGAATTGAGCGAATCCTGTATTTTATGGAAAATGAGGGCGTCAGCTTTCCGGAAGAAGAGCCGGTCGATTTGTATGTCGGGATTCTGGGAAAGGAAGCGCGTTCCCGCGCTTATCAGATCGTAAGCGACCTTCGCAGGAAGGGACTGATCGTAGAGACCGATTATATGGACCGCAGCGTAAAAGCACAGATGAAATACGCGAATAAGCTGGGGGCAAAAAATACCGTAATTATAGGCTCCCAGGAGCTGGAGGAGAACCGCGCAAAATTGAAAAACATGGCTACCGGCGAGCAGATGGAGATCGCACTGGATCGGATTGCGGAAGTTCTTTAATCAGACGGAGTGATTTCCTGCGTTTCGTCTCCTGAGGCAGAGAATGTTTCAATCGCTTCATTCATTCCGCCCATGAGGGCGTCTGTAAATTCGGTATTGAAGTAGACCTCCCAGGTATAGCCGTTGTTTGAAAAAGTGACGGTGACATCTGTGGAGGTGACAGCGGTGTTTTCCTGCAAAGCTTCCAGGAGCATGCGGGAAGTTTCGTTTGAAAAAGTGACAGAATTGTCTCGAATAGACTGGGTCGTTCCGGCGTAGGAGAGGAGAGCTTCTTTGTATACCTCAAGTACGCTGGTCATATCGACGCTTGTGATACGGATCACTGCTTCGGCAGATGATCCGTTTTCTGTGCAGCGGAGAATTTCACAGTCAAAAGCATCTGTCAGCTGGCGGATGTAGGCTTCATCAATCAGAGAATAATACTCTGTATTGTAGGTAGCAAAAATATCTTCCACATCGAGATACTCCATCCATTCGTCTGCGGTCAGATCACGCAGTGCGTCCAGATGAATATCGAGGACTTCGGAGGCGCTTAAAATATAGGGATCATTCATATAGGAAATGAACCCGCTTACCAGCTCATCTTCGAGAGCGGAGTCAGAGAGAATGGTCCAGACGTTATCGGTTTTTTGAAGATGGAAATAAGCAGTGGTGACGACGGTATCATAAGTATTGGATGCGAGTGTATCACGCAGGAGACAGTAGTAATCGTTGGTCGTCGATTCGGTATCCTCTTCCGGATATATTTCGACAGAATTTTTCAGAATTTCGGTGCAAAGATCCCGCGCCAGGGCTTTGGCGTCGATATTTGTAATCTGCACAGTGACGGTCGCTTCGTCTCCGGTAATCGTTTCCTGGTGAATGCTGTAGGAAAAGTTTTCAAAGAAAAGGCTGACTGCCTCTGCTGCGTCAGAGCCGATTTCACCGGAGGCCAGGTTAGAATTCATCAGATTTTCATAGGAGATAAAGGAAGAAATTGTGTCCTCGTCCAGGGCGCGGATCAGTTCCAGCTCCTGCACAACTGCCTGGGAGGGGCGTTCCATCTCCTGTCGGTTCCACAGATAGAGCAGACCGACGAGTAAAAGCTGCACTGCCAAAATGGCGGGGATACCAATGGAAAAGCGCAGCTTTTTCGTTTTATGATGGAAGAGATACATACCGATCAGGATTCCGACACTGCCGAAAAGGAGCGCAATGATAAAAAGAGTCCGTTCCGGAATCCTCCATTTTCGCCGACGGGCTTTCTGCTTGTCCATGCCCATGGCCAACAGCCCGATTATGTTTATAAGAATCACGTATGTAATCAAAAAAGTCTTCATTTCCACCTCTGACAATAAGTACCTTTGATGAAAAGATTTTACACGAAATGAATGTATTTGTCAAATGCTACTTTAAAGAATTTCAAAATTCAAATTGTATTTGACATGATTCGATAAAAAACGCCTGGTTTCGCGCATAGAGTGAACAGGAAAATTTGAATTTGCGCGAAAACAGACATAGAATTGACGATAATGTGACTTTTGAAAGGGAAAGCCGATGAGGGAAAAGGAGTACAGATATATATGAAAAATGCGGCGAACAGCCTTGACTTTTATTGGAAAGCAAAGTAAGATAAGCGAAGTGTGAAAAATGAGAGCGGCAAACGGCAGGCCGAATACACATAGGGTGATGAGACAGCCGCTGATGCATGAGAACGCTACGATAAAACAGGTAAGGAGAGAATATTATGTATTCACTGGATGAAGTGCGGCGCGTGGACAGCGAAATCGCAGACGCGATTGTCGCGGAGCAGGAGAGACAGAACAGCCATATTGAGCTGATCGCATCGGAAAACTGGGTTTCAAAGGCTGTGATGGCAGCAATGGGAAGTCCACTGACCAATAAATATGCAGAAGGATATCCTGGAAAACGGTATTATGGCGGCTGCGAATGTGTAGATGTCGTGGAGAACCTCGCGAGAGAGCGCGCAATGGAACTTTTTGGGTGTACTTATGCGAACGTACAGCCGCATTCCGGAGCGCAGGCAAATATGGCTGTATTTTTTGCCCTGCTTCAGCCTGGCGATAAGGTGATGGGCATGAATCTTTCCCAGGGCGGCCATCTTTCTCATGGCAGCCCAGCAAATTTTTCCGGCGCTTATTTTGATGTCACCCCCTATGGTGTGAACGCAGATGGTTTTATTGACTACGATGAGGTAAGACGGATTGCACTGGAATGCCGCCCGAAGATGATTGTGGCTGGTGCGAGCGCTTATGCGCGTACGATTGATTTTAAACGTTTTCGTGAGATCGCGGATGAAGTAGGCGCGTATCTGATGGTCGATATTGCACATATTGCGGGTCTGGTGGCTGCCGGCGTGCATCCGAGCCCGATCCCCTATGCACATGTGACGACGACGACGACGCATAAGACTCTGCGCGGACCGCGCGGCGGATTGATTCTGTCGGACGCGGAGTTCGCAAAGAAAGCGAATTTTAATAAGGCGGTATTCCCGGGGACGCAGGGCGGTCCGCTGATGCATGTGATTGCGGCGAAGGCTGTGTGCTTCAAGGAGGCCTTGCAGCCGGAATTTAAGACCTATCAGGAGAATGTTGCGAAGAATGCCAAGGCGCTTTGCGCCGGCCTGATGAACCGCGGCGTGCGGATTGTTTCCGGCGGTACGGACAACCATCTGATGCTGGTGGACCTGACCAGTGTAGGGAAGACCGGCAAGGAAGTGGAGCATCTGCTGGATTCCGTGAACATCACCTGCAATAAGAACACGATTCCGAATGACCCGCAGTCTGCCTTTGTGACCAGCGGTGTGCGTCTGGGAACCCCGGCCGTTACCTCGCGTGGTATGAATGAGGCGGATATGGACACGATCGCGGAAGCAATTGCCTGTGTAGTGAAAAGCGAGCCTGGCTGTGAAGAAAAGGCAAGGACGCTGGTGAAGGGACTCACGGAACGCTATCCGTTAATCTGATCAATGAAAGATGCGGAATCTTCCTGTGCCTTTTGTGCATCATGAGATATTTGCATGACGGCGAGCAGCGGAAGAAGCAGTAATCATTAGAGAATGTTGGGAAGAATCTTTGCCCGCCTGTAGGTCGGAAGGGTTCTTCCTTTTCTTTTGCATGCAGGATCGGACGAAGTATTTTACTATTGTAAGTTTGCAATCTGCAGTTTTTGAGGGAAGTTCAGAAATACTTAAGAAAAACTGTAGAATTTTTGGCCGTTGGTGTGTTATATTGTAAAAAGATTGGAACAGCGAAGCGCAGGTCTGCGGCCGGCTGTCCTGGTGACAATACATACCCGAAGGGAAGACTGTTTATGAAAAAAGCAATTGTTACGCTCTTGATTCTGGCTTTGCTTGGCGCCGGGGGATATGGCGCGTATTATTATTTTTATCTGGGAAATTCTTCGACGACAGAGCGTGTCTCTTCCGCGAGTGAGGACGCGGTGTATGTGGAGAAAGTATCGGTTATCACGGGATACGGCTCCGGTATGGGTGTCGTTGACCGCTATAGTGGTGAGGTGGAAGCACAGGCGACCCTGGAGATTAAGCTGGACTCGAACCGCACCGTGGACGAATGTTATGTAGAAGTCGGCGATATCGTTGAGGAAGGGCAGGAACTTTTTTCCTATGAGACACAGGAGGAAGAGGATCAGATCGCCCAGAATGAGATTGAGATCGAGAGAAAGCAGATGGAGATTGAGGCAAATGAGGTACAGATTACCTCGTATGAGAAGCTGATTGCTACCTACACGGACGAGGATGATATTCTGGAAGGCAATTTACAGATTCAGTCTCTGCAAAATTCCATCCGTACCCTGGAATATGAGATTCAGTCTCTACAGGTCGAGAACGAGAGTCTGCAGGAGACGATTGATGGGGCGGTCGTGACGGCGGAGATGGGCGGCATTGTTCAGAAGATTTCTGACCCGGAGGAGGATTCAGACTCTTACTATTCTTCTTCGGACAGCTCTGTGTATATCACAATACTGGCAGAAGGAGACTACCGAATCAAAGGAACGATTAATGAGCTGAATTATTACGATATTTATGAGGGCGCAGCAGTGATTGTTTACTCCCGTGTGGATGCTTCTCAGACGTGGACAGGAGAGATCACGGATATCAGTACAGAGCAGGATGACGAGGATTCGGACAGCTATTATTATTATTATTCAAGCTCTTCGTCCGATACTTCTACTTACAGTTTTTATATTGACCTGGACAATTCAGAAGGGCTGCTGCTGGGACAGCATGTTTACATTGAAGTGGATTCCGGCCAGTCGGAGGAGAAGAGTGGGATGTGGCTGGAAGAGTTTTATATCATCCAGGAAGGAGACAGCGCGTATGTGTGGCTTGCGAACACTTCGAATGTGATTGAAAAGCATGAAATTACGCTCGGCGATTATGACGAAGAGATGGCGGAGTACGAGATTCTGGATGGGCTGGAGGCGGATGATTACATCGCTTTCCCGGCGGAAGGAATTTCCGAGGGAGATCCGGTTTATTATTCTGACATAGCAGTGGTCAGCGAAGTGAGCGACGATGATTTTGACGATGATGAAGATTATTATGACGCGGATGCGGATGAAGAAGTGGATCCGGATGTCTACTACGATGTAGAGGAAGGGATTTATTATTCGATTGAGGACGATGATGATGTCCTCGATGAAGAAGATGATGATGAGGAGTATGAGGATTCCTTTGCTGTTATTGAGGAAGAAGAATAAGGATTGCGTTTTGGAAAGGACATTCTCCTATGATACTGAGACTGGAGCATATTTATAAAGATTATATTCTCGGAAAGATGAAGGTTCCTGCGCTGAAGGATGTCAGCCTGTATGTGGAGAAGGGGGAATACCTGGCAGTCATGGGTCCGTCTGGTTCCGGAAAATCTACGCTGATGAATATCATTGGCTGTCTGGATCGGCCGACCGCGGGCAGCTACGAGCTGGCGGGACAGAATGTGATGGCGCTCAACGATACACAGCTCGCGGATCTGCGGCTGAAGGAGTTAGGTTTTGTATTTCAGAACTTTCAGCTTCTTCCGCGTATGTCGGCTCTGGATAATGTAGCGCTGCCGCTGATTTATGCGGGTGTGCGCAAGAAAGTCCGCCGACAGAAGGCGTATGAAGCACTGGCGCGTGTCGGGCTGGAGGAGCGTGTCAGCTTTAAGCCGACGCAGCTTTCCGGCGGGCAGAAGCAGAGAGTAGCGATTGCGCGGGCGATGGTGAACCAGCCGACGATTTTGCTGGCGGATGAGCCGACCGGCGCGCTGGATTCCAAATCCGGGTTACAGATTATGGATTTGTTTGAACAGCTGAACAAAGAGGGTGTGACTGTTTTGATGATTACGCATGACAGTAAAATTGCCGGGCACGCGAAGCGGATCGTGGATATTTTTGACGGGGAATTAAAGCCGCATGATATTTCGGTTTAGGAGGTGGCAGTTTTTGAAAATCAGGACAGCTTTGATCAGTATTACCGTATCGGGGGCGCTGGTTGCCGGTGTTGCCTATGCGGCGTATTATACGATGCAGGGGCAGGCCTCCCCGGTGGAAGTCGTGCCGGTGAAAAATGTGGATATGTCTTCCTGGTATGGAGATTACTATTATTCATCCGATACCATTACCGGGACAGTGACCTCGAAGGTCTCCCAGACGGTTGTTTTGGAAGACTATGACATTGAGGAAATTTATGTGTCGGAGGGCGATGAAGTGACGGTTGGAACTCCTCTTTTTTCCTATGATATGACAAAAGAGGAGATCGAACTGGAGTCCAAGGATATTGAAGTACAGACCTATGAGCTTCGGCTGCGGCGCACACAAAAGGAACTGGAGAAATACCAGAGCATGACGGCGACGGCTTCTCTGGAGACGACGGCGGCGACGCTTACTACCTCTTCGGGCGATGCGATTATCGATGATTCCACGGATGACAGCTCGACCGATGGAAAGACAGCAGAGGACAGCTCGGGCGGGACGGACAGTGCGGGACTGGAGATCGAAGGAATTGAGACCGTGGATCCCGATGAGAATGAGGATACGGTGCTTCTGACTTCCGTGTCGAATTATGAGCTGCTGATGAGTGCGCTTAAGGCCCTGATGGATGAGTTTGATGAGGAGCTTACGTCAGAGGATATTGAAGTCATCGGAAAAGCGCTGACAAAAGCAGTAGAGTTTTACCGGAATTACCTGGCGGATGCAGAAGAAAAAGAGACGGCAGGGGAAGACGGTGAGACGCTGATGTTGACGTATTATTCTCTGAAGGATTCCGTGAAGGCCCTTCTTTCTTCGGAAGAAGGAAAGACCCTGGAGGCCTGTGTGTCTCTGATGGAGCATTATCACGCGGCCTATGTGGATATGCTGATCGCAGAGGCGATGGCCGAGACCGGGGAAAATCTGGAGCAAGCGGTGGAAGCGGCGAGAGAAGAATACGAGAATCTCAGCGGGGACGCGCGTGAGGACGTAGAACTGCTGGAGGAACTGGAGGCGCTGGAGGCAAAGCTTGCAGCCGAGAAGCAGACAGAAGACGGAACCGAATCGGAATCAGATATGACAGAGGAGGACTCGGAAGAAGGCACAGAATCCACAGCGACGGAGCTGGAATCGGATGCGGAGACGGAAGTTACCGAGCAGGCTGAGACGGCGGAAACGGATCTTCTTCCCGGACAGACGGATCCGGGAGAGACGGAATCTGAGTCGGAAGCTTCTTCTACGGATGCGCCGGAAACGGAGACGGGAACGAATGACGGTGAGATCGGGATCGAAGAGCGGATCAGCAGCTTTCTTATGATGGCGGACGCGGTATTTTCAGAAACTGTTTCTCCGGGAGCGCTGGATTATCAGAACGCGATTGCCTTCTATCAGATGTATCTTGCTGTCCCTCCGGCGGATATTGTGGATGAGGATACCGGGGCGCTGATGGAAGCGTATGAGCTTAGCGAGGAAACACTTGCGTACCTTGCAGAACTGGGGAGTGCGGGGGCCGCACAGCAGGTGACGCTTACGAGTACCTATCAGGAGCTGTGTCTGGCTTATGTAGAATATCTGATTTCATCTCTGGATGCACAGACAATGACGCGGGAGGAACTGACTGCGGCACAGGAGGCCTATGACCTTCTGGGAACCGCCTGGGCGATTGCACTTGACGCTTCGGCAGAAGACGGAGAGCCATGTGCTTTGGATTATCTGACCGCTTACGACATAGTTCTGCGGATTGAGGAACTGGATGCCTGGTCAGAGGAAGAGCAGTGGGAGCCGGCTTCGGAAGAATCAGAAGAGGAATCGGAAGCTGACTCGGAGAATGAGACGGAGACCGAGGATTTCCTGGAAGCACTGGCCAATCTGTATATGGATTACCTTTCCCTGACGGATACGCAGCTGACGCTGGTCTGGAACTCGGACACGTTGTATGAGCTTTTAGGCTTGTATGGTTTTTTGGAAGAGGAAACGGAGTCGGAGACGGATTATTATGACTGGGATGATGATTATTATTCGGACTATACTTCCGGCTACACAGCCTCAGAACTCCAGGAGATCATTGACGATCTGGAGACGGAAATAAAGGAATATGAGCTGGAAATTCGAGAGTCAACACTGGAACTGGAGCAGGCACAGAGAGTCGTAGATAAAAAGGTGGTCACGAGTACGGTCGCCGGTACGGTGGTCACCATCGGAGACGAGGACGGCAATACGGACGACGATAATGATTACTTTGTAAAGATTACCAGTACGTCCGGTTTGTACGTGAAAAGTGCCATCAGCGAGCGCTCACTGGAGACGGTGAATGTGGGAGATTCGATTTCCGGGGTGGATGATTACGGCAATTCGTTCACGGCTGTGATCACGGAGATATCGGAATATCCGGTTTCTACCTCGGAATTATATAATTATGACATTTACTCTTATCCGGATAATACTTCTTACTATTTGTTTTATGCGCAGATCGATGACACAGAGGGGCTGGAAGAAGGGTATGCGGAACTGACTTTGTCGATGGCGTACGCTGAGAGCAGCGATGCGATTTATCTGGATGCTTACTTTGTGCGGACAGATGCCACCGGGAATAATTATGTCTATGTCGAGGGCTCTGACGGAACGCTTGAATTGAGGTATGTCACGCTCGGGACCTCTCCGGACGAGGGGTATGTCGTCAAGATTACCGGCGGTCTGAGTCTTTCGGATCGGATCGCGTTTCCATATGGGGACGATGTTTACGAGGGGGCGGCGACAGAGGAAGTCGACAATCTGGAAGCGGCCTGGGGCTAAGGGGGTGTAGGATTTGATTGAAAATTTGCGGCTGTCCTTTCAGAGTATCTGGGCGCATAAAATGCGGTCATTCCTTACCATGCTTGGTATTATCATCGGCATTGCGGCGATTATCGCCATTGTGTCTACGATTCAGGGGACAAATGAGGAAATAAAAAATCAGCTGATCGGTGCGGGCACCAATACGGTGGATATTTATCTGATGCAGAATGGCTATGAACTCAGTATTTATTCCTCCTCAGAAATCCCCTACGGGATACCGCAGGTCACGGATGAGGCCAGAGAAGCGATTCTGGCTCTGGATACTGTAGCAAATGTGACCTGCTATACAGAGCGGGAGAGCCTGTATGAGGTTGTCTATTATCAGGATACGGAGTTTAATTACCCGACAATCCGGGGAATTGATACCAGTTATTTTGAAACAGTGGGTTACACGATTCGATCCGGGCGGGGCTTTGTGGAGAGCGACTATAGCAATTTCCGTACCGTGGTGATTATTGACGGGACGTTGGCGGATACCTATTTTCCGAATGAAGACCCGGTGGGGAAGACCCTGGAAATCAGCGGTGTGCCTTTTACAATCGTCGGAGTTGTGACCGATAGCAGTGATACAAGTGCTTCAATCAGCACGATTTCGGATTATTATACGTATTTGTATGATTCCTACGGTTATCTGTATATTCCGAGTGCCTGCTGGCCGATTCTTTATTGCTTTGACGAACCGCAGAATGTCATCGTAAAAGCAGCAAGTACAGATGATATGGAGAAGGCAGGTTCGGACGCGGAGGATATCCTGAATTCCCTGATTTCCAGTTCACAGACGGATGTGAAGTATTCGGCGCAGAATCTGGTGGAGCAGGCCAGACAGCTGGCGAGCCTTTCCAGCTCGACACAGACTCTGATGATCTGGGTAGCGAGCATTTCTCTGCTTGTCGGCGGCATTGGTGTCATGAATATCATGATGGTATCGGTCACCGAGCGTACCAGTGAGATCGGTCTGAAAAAAGCGATTGGAGCAAGAAAAGGAGCAATTCTGGGGCAGTTCCTGACGGAGGCGGTGGTGCTGACCAGCATCGGCGGTATGCTTGGTGTGGGAGCCGGTATCGGGATGGCTTATATCATTAACAAAATTTCCGGAACTGCAGTCGCGATCAGCGTCCCGGCTTCCGCAATTGCCGTGCTGTTCTCCATGGTGATTGGTATCATCTTTGGACTGATGCCGTCCATGAAAGCGGCAAATCTGGATCCGATCGAGGCGCTGCGGAGAGAATGATGGATGAAAGCTGTTCTGAACTGTTATAGTAAACGACAAATTAATTTGCCGTTCACTATAATTCGATGCACACGACCGCATATGGAATGGCTGCTTCGCAGCCTTGCGGTCGGCGCAATAGAAAACGACCAATGTCGTTTCCTATAAAAATATAAAAAGGGGCTTGCCATATGGCGGGCCCCTGTGTTATACTTGTCGAGTTGAAAACCAAACACGTGTGTTGATTCCGGGGACGGTGCCCTGATACGGTACGGTACCAGAATGCGTAAGTAATGGAACAGGCAGGCTGGCGGAAGCGTACAGGCAGACGGGTCTCTTCGGGAGACGATGCATGCGGAAGAATCAAACCAAAAGGAGAAAAGACATGAGTGTAATTTCAATGAAACAGTTACTGGAAGCAGGTGTTCACTTTGGCCATCAGACCAGAAGATGGAACCCGAAGATGGCAGAGTACATCTACACGGAGCGCAACGGCATCTACATCATTGACCTTCAGAAGTCAGTGGTTAAGGTAGACGAAGCTTGCAAAGCCGTCGCTGATATCGCGGCGAACGGCGGCACGATTCTTTTTGTCGGAACAAAGAAGCAGGCACAGGACGCAGTACAGACCGAAGCAGAAAGATGCGGGATGTTCTATGTCAATGAGAGATGGCTCGGCGGTATGCTGACCAACTTCAAGACCATTCAGGCCAGAATCAAATATCTGAAGGATCTGGAGAGACAGCAGGAGGATGGTACCTTTGATGTCCTTCCGAAGAAAGAAGTCATTGCTCTGAAGAAGAAGATCGAGAAGCTGGAGAAGAACCTTGGTGGTATCAAGGAGATGAAGAAGCTTCCGGATGCGATTTTCGTAGTAGATCCGAAGAAAGAGCACATCTGCGTACAGGAAGCACATACACTGGGTATTCCGCTGATCGGTATTTGCGATACGAACTGTGATCCGGAAGAACTTGACTATGTTATCCCGGGCAACGATGACGCGATCCGTGCGGTGAAGCTGATCGTTTCCAAGATGGCGGATGCCGTGATCGAGGCGAGACAGGGCTTTGAGGAGGCTGCTCCTGAGGCAGCGGAAGAAGCTTACGAGGAAGCTCCGGTAGAGGCATTCTAAAGAGGTAGAAATACTTGCAGCTGCGAAAGCACTGAAAATGATACCTGTAATTGAACGCCAGCCGTTCCCGGCAGGAAGGGCTGGCGTAATAGCGGAAGGATAAGTCTCATAACTGCGGGCGAATTAAGCATTTGCGCAGGATTTGAGCATAGTGCAGGAGGAATATGTAATATGGCTATTACAGCAGGAATGGTAAAAGAGTTAAGAGAGATGACCGGCGCCGGCATGATGGACTGCAAGAAGGCTCTGACGGCGACCGAGGGAGATATGGACAAGGCCGTTGAATGGCTGAGAGAGAAAGGTCTCGCGACGGCGCAGAAGAAGGCTGGCAGAATCGCGGCTGAGGGTCTTGCAAAGGTTCTTGTATCTGAGGATGGCAAGAGCGCGGTAGCGGTAGAGGTGAACTCTGAGACAGACTTCGTAGCGAAGAACGAGAAGTTCCAGGATTATGTAGCACAGGTAGCGGAGCAGGCGATGGAGACCGAGGCGTCTGATATCGAAGGCTTCCTTGCACAGCCGTGGAAGTTTGATACGACCAAGACGGTAAACGAGGCGCTGGCAGGCATGATCGCCGTGATCGGTGAGAATATGAACATCCGCCGTTTTGCTCAGGTAAAGGAAGACGCTGGTTTTGTTGCTTCCTATACGCATATGGGCGGAAAGATCGGCGTGCTGGTAGACGTAGAGACCGATGTTGTCAATGACGCGATCAAAGAGATGGCAAAGAACGTAGCGATGCAGGTAGCAGCGCTGAAGCCGCTCTACACCAGCGACAAGGAAGTCAGCGAGGACTATATCGCACATGAGAAAGAAATTCTTCTCGCTCAGATCAAGAACGATCCGAAGGAATCCCAGAAGCCGGAGAAGGTAATCATGGGCATGATCCAGGGCCGTATCAAGAAGGAACTCAAAGAGATCTGCCTGCTTGATCAGGTTTATGTAAAGGCGGAAGATGGCAAGCAGTCCGTAGGTGATTATGTAGCGCAGGTAGCGAAGGCCAACGGCGCAAAGATCACGATCAAAGGCTTTGTTCGCTATGAGACCGGCGAAGGCATTGAGAAGAAGCAGGAAGACTTCGCGGCAGAAGTGGCGAAGCAGATGGGTGCGAACTAAAGGTTCGAATGATTCGCTGAAAATCTACATTTTTGATAATAAGATTTTTACTGCAAAAAAGGTATCGCTCGTTTTGGGCGGTACCTTTTTTGCGAAATTCATGTGGTTGATATGAAAAAATGACAGGTTTGTTTATTGTTCAGCGATAAACCGTATTTCTCCCGGTATCAGCGCTTCCTCGCAGTGCTCTGCAAGATACGCGCGCAGCTTCTCCTGGTCGGGCTCTTCGCTGCCGTAGATATCCGCGGTGAGTACCAGCTGGTTTTTCTCGGCATAGCGGACATAGGCTTCCGCATGGTGAATCCCCTCATAGGCGGTGAGAACAGTCTCCAGGCGGTACAGGTCAAGGAAGTGCCGGCCTTTGATGCCCTCGTGGATGACAGTCCTTCCGCCCTTCTCCAGCAGATCGATGGAGCCGTCCGGCAGGATGCGGGCGGTCTTTCCGGTCTGATAGAGGATACCGGGGCCGTAAGGGTTCGTGATCTGATCCAGATAGCCTTCGGTCGGATAGTCCATGATGTAAAGCGTTCCCCAGGCGCTCAGAGGCTGTTTGCGGCAGGTTTCGTCAAAGACATAAGCTTTTACCTTTGTATCTGCGGAGACGGTAGGAATCAGACTGTATCCTGCAGCCGCGTTGACCTTCCCGACAGTGGTATAAAAATGCTTCGGGAAGAGTGATTGCGGCAGATGCTTTTTCAGCCGACGCACGGAAGGCTCGTCCAGCATTGCTCTGGTGACCGTCTCCATGGCGATCAGGAAAAGCTCCAGCTGGCTGCTGTCGAAGCGGTTCTCCCAGTAGCGCAGCTCGTAGAAATAGCCTCGCTCGTCTGCCATGACCTGAAGGTGGAAGGGCAAGGAATCCAGCTGTACCGGTTCGCGTGTCAGAGGTTCACCGCCGATCTCTTCCACATGCAGCAGGTCGCCCTGGTACTGGAAGAACATTTCGTCCGCGTGCAGCGTGGAGATGTAGCAGTTCATGGTATCCATGATCTGGCGTGCCGATTTCTTCAGCAGCTCCGGTACCGTCTCGTGCGGGACATTGGTGTAGCGGAAGAAGTAGGTCAGGAACAGGGGACCGGCGATCCTTGCCCAGCGGCTGTCCGTCCGCCCGCTGTGGATGCTGCTGCTGACTACATCTTTCTCATTGCTGAAAATACCGACCGTATAATTGAACGCGGTCAGGAAGAGCACGTTTTCGGATACCGCGTTTTCCCGGCAGAAAGCAAGCAGCTTCTTTTTGGTCAGACTGGAAAAGCGGCCTTTCAGAGAAGCATTCTGACCGGTTTCCAGGTCATGGCAGTCCCGTCTGGTGAGGATGCTTTTGCGGATGCGGAAGTCCTTCATCAGAGTCTGGAAATACTTTTCATTTTCTGTCCGCAAACCATCGGCGTCGCGTTTTTTCTCATCCAGAATGTATTCATAGAACGAGTAAGTCTCTTTTTCCACCGGCTGTCCCTGATACAGAGCGTCGAGATCCTCAAAGAGAACGTGCATGGTCGTTCCGTCGCCGACAATGTGCGCGAGATCGAAAAACAGATAATTTGCGGAATCTGTCTCGTAAATTGCGATGTGGTACAGCGGCTCATTCGGCGTGTACATATAGGGCACAAGGAGATTCTTTCTAGTCTCATTCCAGTCGCTGTCGGAGAGCCTGACGATGGGGATATCAATCTTCCGGCTGTCGTCGCGGAAGTTTTTGAAAGCCCCTTCGTGGAACTGGACGATGTTTTTCATGGCCGGGTGTACGTCAAACAAATCCTCGATCGCTTTTTTCAGCCGGGGCAGATCAATTTTGCTTCCGAGCCGGAAGAAGTAAGGCAGATTCGCGGTGGTATTTCCGCGCACGACGTATGCGAAGTAAAGCTGCAGGTTCGTGAGCGGATAAATCTCACGCGGCGTGTAGTCGATCGACTCGCGCTCCCGGGACTGCAGGCAGAGCGCTTCCAGCTTTTCTACCGTGGTGTTATTCATCAGTTCGTTCAAGGTGATGGAAAACTGCAGCTTTTCGTACAGATCCGCCAGCAGCATGACGCTGCCCATGGAATCCAGACCGGCTTCATAGATGTCGGTATCAATGCCAAAGCGGCTGTGGCCGAGCTGCGCGGCAATCAGATCATAAATCTGCTGCTGAAGTTCATTTTCCGGCTTGAGAGCGCTTGTCTCTGTCTCCAGATGGTTCTTTTTCTGTTCAAAATAATGGCTGCGCAGGATCTTCTTCGAAGAAGTTTTCGGGAAAGGCGTATCCCGCAGAGTGAAGCGCGCGATTTTCTTATAGGAAGGAAGATCCTGGTTGCGCTGGTTAATGATCTCGGATATGGCAGAATGAATGTCATGGACATTTGCCGCGTCCGCGTATTTGAAATTCGGGAAGACTTCCGCCACAATGGCGTCATCCTCGCCATACACGAGAATCTCTTCAATCAGCTGTTCGCCCTCAAAGAGATTTTCCAGCTGCTCCGGCGCGACATTTTCCCCATTGCTGAGAACGATCAGATTCTTTTTGCGGCCGGTGAGCCAGAGAAAGCCGTCCTCATCGACATAGCCGAGGTCTCCGGTGCAAAGCCAGCCGTCCTCGGTCATGACCTCAGCAGTGCGCTCCGGCTCCTTGTAATAGCCCATCATCACGGACGGACTTTTGACCTGAATTTCGCCCTCGACAATACGTACCTGGCAGCCTCTTACGATCCGTCCGACAGAAGAAACCTTGTCAGGGCGGTTCCAGTCCGCGGAGGCGATTTTCGGCGCGCATTCGGACATACCGTAGCCCTGTGCGATCGGTACGCCGATCCGCCAGAAGTTTGCGGCAAGCTCCGGCGCGAGATAACCGCCGCCGGTCGTGATCTGGCGCATATTTTTTCCAAGAACCTCGGAACGGATTTCAAAGATAGAGCGCTTCGGCTCCTGCCTGGAGAGCAGGGCAATGCGGTTGTACAGAGCTTTCGCGATCATCGGGACGACACGCATCTCGGTGGGCGCGAACAGCTTCAGGTGCTCAGAAAGACGGGTCATGTCCTGATTTAAGGCCAGAACACTGCCGTAGCGAAGGGTGGAAAGAACATCGCAGTTGATACAGAAAACATGGTGAATTGGAAGGACGTTAAGCAGAATTCGGTTCTGGGCGTCGTCATCCGCATCGGCGTTGAAAACATTGTCGATCAGGTTTGCGTTGGAGAGCATGACGCCCTTGCTTTTGCCAGTGGTTCCGGAGGTGAAAAGCACCATCGCGCAGTCTTTTTCCCGCACATCTGCCGGGACAGCCTGCCCTTTATACGCGGTCAGAATGCCGTCCAGACAGGGGACGTGCTTGCCGTGCTGCAGGGAAATATAAGAGGTAAGCGTTGGACAGAGCGGACGGGCGCCTTCCACAACCGAGTGGTGCTCCCAGTCATAAAACAGGATATCGACGTCAGAGCGGTTCAGACAATCCGCCAGCCCCTGGTAGTCTAGCTGGACATCCAGCGGGATTACCACATTTCCGTGACTCATGACGCTAAGAAGAACGGTGAGATACGCGTGGCTGCTGCCGCCTAAGATGGCGACACGCATTTTACGGCCAACCGTCTGATCCTGTGCTTCCAGCCATGCGGAAAACGCGTCGCATTCCTCCATGAAAGTCCGGTAAGAAACTTCGTGCAGGACATCCTGCGTTTCGTAGCGCAGGAAAATCCGGCTGTCGTATTCCCGGCCTGCGTTATGTAACAGATCGTAAATTGTCTTTGTCTGGTTTTTTGATATCATAGAAAAATCCTCACTTATTGTTGCAGTATGCAAAAAATAATAATTTAATAATTTGTTTCCGTTGCCACTATAACAAGATCGGAGAGGCTTTTCAAGTGTTTTTCAAATGAAAACGGAATAGACTTTATTTGTACCGTATGGTACAATTCCAAAGATGAGACGTAAAGTATTCAGAATGGTAACGGAAAGGAATGAGAATACTATGATTCAGGAGATAGGAAAACACAGATTTCATAATGAATACCAGCCCTGCGCGCAGCCAAAGGCGGACAGCAGGGTTTTGTTTTACCGGGGAAGGGAAATCTTTGTAAAGTGTGAGGAGGATTCGATTTCCTTTCTGAGCTATGAGGAGGTTATGCGCGTCTGCCCTTATCCGGATGAGGAAGCGACCTTTTTGTTTACGATTGACGGAACGGACTATTTTCTGTTCCGGGAGTTTGGAGAAGAGAAGATGGATCTTTCTCGGTTCGGGCGCACGGAGCCGGATGAGCATCAGGGGCATGGCATCATGGAACGCGAGGATTGCTCCAGCAGCTGTGAGGAGTCCTTATGGAATGCGGATGGTCTGCTGGAATTATTCCCAGGCTATACCTGGGAAAAAATTGAACTTATGCGCACCACAGGGCCGAAAGAGGCGGCCTTCGCGGGCGTTACGGGGATGCAGCTTTATGGCTGGTACAAAAGCCGCCGCTTCTGCCCGGCATGCGGCAGACGCATGGTTCACTCGGAAAAGGAGCGCATGATGCACTGCGAAGCCTGCGGACAGGTGGAATATCCGAAAATCTGCCCGGCCGTAATCGTCGGTGTGACCTGTAAAGATAAAATCCTTCTTACCAAATACGCCGGACGTTCATTCAAAAAATATGCGTTAATTGCCGGCTTTGCGGAAATCGGTGAGACGATCGAAGAGACCGTGGAACGCGAGGTGATGGAAGAGGTCGGGCTGAAGGTCAAAAACATTCGCTATTACAAAAGCCAGCCCTGGTCTTTCACAGATACGCTTTTGATGGGCTTCTTCGCGGAAGTGGACGGGGAAAGTGACATTATACTGGATGAGACGGAGCTCTCGGAAGGAAAATGGTGTACGCGCGACGAGGTGCCGGAGAATGACGGTGTGAGCCTGACGCGGGAAATGATGAGTGTATTTAAGTACCAGCGGATTCCATTCTGAAAGCAGCAATTGAATCTTTGAAACTGCGAAGCTTTATTCCCGCGAAGCAACGAGCCAAGTAGCCGTGCTTGCACGGATATTTGACTCCCGCGAAGCAGGACGGCTGGATGAGACAGGAGATACATGTAACATTGGAAAGGAAACAAAGAGAACGATTATGGATTACGAAGCTTTGCTGGACCTGGCGACGGAGCTGGGATACCAGCTTGCGATGAACGGTGCGGAAACATTTCGAATAGAGGAGAGTATTGTCCGGATTCTGAAATCCTACGGTGCCCGGGCGGAGGCGTTTGCGATCCCCAACTGCCTGACGGTCAGCATCCGCACGCCGGACGGAAATGCCCTGACCCGGATGCGCCGCATCGGGTATCATGGGAACAATCTGGACGGCGTGGAGAAGCTGAGCAATCTCAGCCGCAGAATTTGCCTGGAAAAGCCGGAACCGGCGCTTATAGAGCGCTGGCTGGAGGAGACAAAGAAGCAGCGCCTGGAATTTTCCTGGACGGTCAGACTGCTTGGCAGCTTTCTGGGAGCGGGCGGGTTTTCCATTCTTTTTGGCGGGACATGGCGGGATGCCCTGTGCGCAGGCGTCTGCGGCCTGTTCATGGGAGCGATTGATACGATCCTGGACCGCTTTCACGCAAACCCATTTTTCCGCACAATCCTTGAGGCCTTTCTTATGGCGGTTCCCGCTTATGCCATGGGCGCATACGGCCTGGCAGACAATTCAGATGCGGTTGTCATTGGGGCGTTGATGCTTTTGGTTCCAGGACTGCTTTTTACCAATGCCATGCGGGATATTATTTTTGGCGATACCAATTCTGGCACCAACCGGATTGTGCAGGTCTTTCTGATCGCCGCTGCGATCGCACTGGGCACCGGCGCTGCCTGGAATCTGGCGGAAACGCTGTGGGGGACGCCGCTAGCTGCGCTGGCTGGCGGGTATCCGTATTTCTTTCAGGCCGCGGCCTGCTTTATCGCCTGCGCAGGATTTTCTATCTTGTTTAATATCCATGGAATGGGTACTTTGCTTTGCTGCCTGGGCGGAGTGCTTTCCTGGTCGGTCTATTTTTTTGCCCTGCGTTTAGGAAGCGCAGATTTGACGGCGTACTTTCTGGCCTCTGTGTTTGCCGCGGCTTATTCGGAAATCATGGCCCGTATTCGTAAATTTCCGGCGATTTCCTACCTGGTGGTATCGATTTTTCCGCTCATACCAGGGGCAAGCGTGTATTATACGATGAATTACATTGTGCGTCAGGAGACGGAAAATGTGTATGGACAGGGACTGTATACCGTTGCCGTCGCCGGAATCATCGCGGTCGCGATTCTGATGGTATCAACGATTGCGCGGTGGGGGAGCTTAAAAAAAACGTAACTATTCAGAACAGCAGGCCGCAGGTCTACGCTCCGCTTCGGTCGTCGCTAAGCGGACGTCCACTGGACGTCCAGCGACGCCTGCGATGCAGGCTATATGTCGCTAACGCGTCATATGTCTGTGGCTTGATGGGCGTCTACGTTCCACTTCGGTCGGCGCTAAACGATCGTCCACTGGACGATCAGCGCCCGCCCATCCC
>JAJPXU010000131.1 GCA_021205305.1 Lachnospiraceae bacterium | reverse complement strand
CCGAATATCTTTTTTAATCTACCTTATTCGTCCATAGTTTTCACCGGTGTTCTCATGTAAAAATTAGATTCTCTTAATAAAATAGTGTTTACATATTTCAGTAAATATGCTAAACTAACATATAGTTTATGTGCTATTATTCTGAAAATTGTCGGAGAAGTGTTTGTTTTTCTCTTTTTTCAGAATTGCTGCGCGTTAGATCGGATACCATCCGGAAAAATGGGGACGATAGTGTACGGTGATGAATGGACGTTAAATCTGGTCAGAATGTGACCTGTAACCGTGACGGTGCACTGGAACAGGGAGGGGTAAGAATTCTATGTTAGACGATATCAGAGAGTGGATTTCCGACAATCTTCGCTATATTCTTTTGGGATTGGCGATTCTTTTACTGATCATTATTGCCTTTTTTGCGATACGCCTGATCACGCATATCGGCACATCTTCCTCGGGCGGCTCTCAGACGAAGACGGAGCAGCAGACGGAAGTCCAGACGGAAGAAGAGACAGTGGCGGATGATACCGAGGAGGCGCTTGTCAGAAATCAGGAAGACCTGTTGGAACTGGCTACTTCCTATTGGACGGCGATTGGCGATCAGGATTTTGATACGCTGGAGACGCTGTGCGGGAAGACGTTTGATGAGACGGCCCGCGCGAAAGTGACCGCGATGGATACGGCGGTGGAGTCTTACAATGACATTATGACGTATTCCAAGTCCGGTTTGACGGACGGCTCTTATGTGGTATATGTATATATGGAACTGAAGCTGACCGGCATTGAGACGCAGGCTCCGACGCTGCGGGAGATGTATATGCAGCCGGATTCGGACGGGACGCTTCTGGTGGTGCAGACCAGTGATTATACGACAGAGATTACGGCTTATGTGCAGGAGCGGCAGACAGATTCGGACGTACAGGCACTGATTGCAGATGTCAGCGCTACCCTGACTGAGAGATGTGAGGAAGACGAGGATCTGGCGCAGTACATTGAATCCAGAACGACGACGAGCGATTCGGATGATGATTCGGATTCGGATGATGATTCTTCGGACGATAGTTCGGATGGGACGCTTGGTACGATGCAGATTGGTGCGAGCACGGGTGTGAACGTCCGCAGTGAAGCGTCTGCAGACAGCGAGAAGCTGGGGTCTCTGGTTGCGGGTTCCCAGGTAGAAGTGCTGGAGAACCTGGATAGCGGATGGTCGAGGATTTCCTATATTGATTCGACCGGAAGCACCGTGGAAGGCTATGTGATGACGGAATACCTTTCAGCGGTGAGCTGATCTTTTGACAGCGGGTTAATAGCGGGTTTGAAATGTGAAAGGGAGCGGTGAAGAATTTCATTGCTCCTTTTTCTTTTCCTTGTCTGAAAAGTTTTGATGTGATATAGTAGACATCGTGCAGTGTCTTTGAAAGGCTGTACAGCATAACGGATCATATAGAATGATTTTGGAGGGAGATTCTCGTTTGCACAGGCAGGCGTGGAATAGAGGCAAGGTGTGAGTGTATGCGGGAAGGCATGAAAAAAAGCGGCGGTGAGTCTGTCCGATTAAATAAATTCTTAAGTGACGCAGGCTATTGCTCGAGGCGCGAAGCCGACCGCCTGGTGGAAGACGGTCGAGTGACGGTGGATGGCCGGAGCGCTGTGATGGGGCAGAAGGTATCGCCCGGTCAGAGCGTGGCTGTGGACGGAAAAGCGATTACGCCGGAGCGGGAGATGATTTTGCTCGCGATGAATAAACCGGCTGGTGTGGTCTGTACGACCGACCGGCGCTGGGGAGATACGACCGTTTATGATATCCTGCATTACCCGAAACGGGTTTTCTCAATCGGCAGATTGGATAAAGATTCGGAAGGTCTTCTTTTGCTGACGAATTATGGGGATATTTTGAATAAAATCATGCGGGCCGGGAATTACCATGAGAAGGAGTATGTGGTGACGGTGAATCGGGAAATCCGTCCGGACTTTCTGGAGGCGCTCTCAAGAGGCGTGTATCTGGAAGAGCTGGATGTGACGACCCGCCCCTGCCAGGTCTTTCTGGCGGGGAAAAATCGATTTCGCATCATTCTGACACAGGGACTGAACCGGCAGATTCGCCGGATGTGCGCGGCGCTTGGCTATCAGGTGACGAAGCTGGTGCGGGTGCGCGTGATGAATATTGAACTGGGAGATTTGAAGCCTGGTGAATACCGGCCGGTCAGCCGGAGCGAGTACGCGAGACTCTGCGAACTGCTTCGCGGTTCACAGAATCCGGGTGAGAGAAGAACGTCCAGGCCTGGTTCGAAAAAGCAGGGATTGAGCCGGACGGTAAATCACGACTTGGAAAAACAGGGTTTGAGCCGAACAGCGAATCACGACTCGGGAAAATCGGGAACCTGCAGGTCGGTTAAGAAAGGGAAAAAGACATGAATCAGAAACTGGAACGAATGAAGGAGCTTGCCGTTCTTTTGACAGAAGCCTCCAGGGCGTATTACCAGGCGGATGATGAGATTATGAGCAATCTGGAATATGACCGCCTGTATGATGAACTGACAGCACTGGAGAAAGAGACTGGCACGGTGCTCGCAGGCAGTCCGACGGTTTCTGTGGGCTATGAAGCTCTGGATAGTCTGCCTAAGGAGCGGCATGAGGCGCCGATGCTTTCTCTGGATAAGACAAAGTCGCCGCAGGCGCTTGCGGAGTTTGCGGGCGACCATGCGATTCTGCTTTCCTGGAAGCTGGATGGTCTGACGGTCGTGCTGACTTATCAGGAAGGGACTCTGGTGAAAGCGGTCACCCGCGGGAATGGCGAGATCGGTGAGGTGATTACCAACAACGCGAAGGTCTTTCAGAACATTCCGCTTCGCATTCCCTATCAGGGAGAGCTGGTACTGCGCGGGGAGGCGATTATCACTTATCCGGAATTTCAGCGGATCAATGAGGAGATCGACGATGTGGAAGCCCGTTACAAGAACCCGCGGAATTTGTGCAGCGGTTCGGTGCGGCAGCTGAATAATGAGATCACCGCGAAGCGCCATGTGCGTTTTTACGCGTTTGCGCTTGTAAAAGCGGACGGGGTCGATTTTCAGAATTCCAGAGGAAAACAGCTGGACTGGCTGAGAAGCCAGGGTTTTGAGGCCGTAGAATATAAAAAGGTGACTTCGGAGCAGGTGCCGGAGACGGTTCAGTGGTTTGCAGAGAAAATCCAGCATTATGAGGTGCCTTCGGACGGACTGGTCGCGCTTTATGATGACATTGCCTATGGGCGCTCGCTCGGACACACGGCAAAGTTTCCGCGCGATTCGATTGCTTTTAAATGGAAGGATGAGACGGCCCAGACGTGCCTTCAGGCGATTGAATGGAGTCCGTCGCGCACCGGCCTGATTAATCCAGTCGCTATTTTTGACCCGGTTGAGTTGGAGGGCAGCACGGTCAGCCGCGCAAGCGTTCACAACATCAGTATTTTGCGGTCGTTAAAACTGGGCATCGGCGACCGGATTACGGTTTACAAGGCCAATATGATTATCCCGCAGATCGCAGAGAATCTGACCCAAAGCGACAATGTTGAGATTCCGAAGGTCTGTCCTGCCTGCGGCGGTGCGACTGAGATCAGAAGCACTTCGCTGCGGGAAGCGGACACGGTTGAGACACTTTACTGTACCAATGAAAAATGCAGTGCAAAGAAGATCAAATTGTTTACTCTGTTTGTCAGCCGTGACGCTTTGAATATAGAAGGACTTTCGGAGGCTACGCTGGAGAAGTTTATCGGGCATGGATTTATTCACACGTTTGCTGATATTTTTCATCTGGCGGAGCACCGGGAAGCAATCGTGCAGATGGAGGGGTTTGGAGAGAAATCCTATGCCAATCTGATCCAGAGTACGGAACGGGCCAGAGAGACGACGCTGCCCCGGCTGCTTTATGGTCTGGGCATTCCCAATATTGGTGTGGCGAATGCGAAGCTGATCTGCCGTTCGTTCGTGTATGACCTGGAGCAGATCCGAACTGCCACGGCGGAACGTCTGGCAGAGATTGAGGGGCTGGGCGAGGTGATAGCGGCTTCGGTGGTAGATTACTTTGCGGATGAGGACAATCAGCGAGTGCTGGATGAACTGCTTTTGGAGCTTCGCGTGGAAAAACCGGAACTTTCCGCTGATGACGCGCAGCAGAGCCTTGCGGGCAAGACCTTTGTGGTCACAGGCAGTGTGGAACAGTTTGCAAACCGCAACGAACTGAAAGCCTTTATCGAGGAGCGGGGCGGCAAGGTGACCGGCAGCGTTACGAAAAAAACAGATTACCTGATCAACAATGATACGGCGTCGTCTTCGACGAAGAATAAAAAGGCAAAGGAACTGGGGATTCCGATTCTTTCAGAGGCGGATTTCCTGGAGCTGTGTGATACAGAAAGTCACGCGAATGAAATGGTGTGATTGGAGTTATGACGGGATTTGGCTTGCTGTTTCGCGGGAGTCAAATGCGTCTGCCTGGCCCGTTGCTTCGCGGGAATAAAAGACGCAGGTAGTACAGAAGGAAAAGAATGAAAACGATACAGGAGGGATCGACCGATGCCGATTAAGGTACAAAGTGAGCTTCCGGCGAAAGAGATTCTGGAGCGGGAGAATATATTTGTCATGGATGAGAGCCGCGCGGTGCATCAGAACATTCGCCCGATTCACATTGCGATTCTGAATCTGATGCCGCTGAAGGAGGAGACGGAGCTGCAGCTTTTGCGCTCGCTTTCGAATACGCCGCTTCAGGTCGAGGTGACGTTTGTGAAGGTGACCTCGCATGAGGCGAAAAATACTTCTTTGAGCCATTTGAATAAATTTTACGTGGAGTTTTCAGAGATACGGGACCAGCGTTTTGACGGCATGATCATCACGGGCGCCCCAGTGGAGATGATGGAATTTGAGGAGGTCGACTACTGGCGGGAGCTGACCGAGATTATGGATTGGACGAACATGCATGTGACGTCGACCATTTTCCTCTGCTGGGCGGCACAGGCCTCGCTTTATCATTTTTATGGCCTGCAAAAAAGATTGCTGGATAAAAAGATGTTCGGACTGTTCTGGCACCGAGTGAAAAATCGAAAGATTCCTCTGGTGCGCGGATTTGACGATATGTTTCTTGCGCCGCACTCACGCCACACAGAGGTTCCGATCGAAGAGATCCGCAAGGTAAAGGAGATTACGATCCTGGCCGAGTCCGATGAGGCAGGAATGTTCCTGGCGATGGCCGATGGCGGCCGCCGGATTTTTGTCATGGGGCATCCAGAGTATGACCGCGTGACACTCGACGGCGAGTACCATCGCGATCTCGATAAAAATCTGCCGATTGAGATTCCGAAGAATTATTATGAGAACGACGACCCCTCGGTCAAGCCTCTTCTGATGTGGCGTTCTCATGCGAACAATCTTTATACGAACTGGCTGAATTATTATGTTTATCAGGCGACACCGTACGATCTCATGGGGACGCCAGATTTTGCATACGTTTACAGCCAGCTGGATAAATGGAAACAGCCGATGAATCTTTCGGATGATTCTAAATAATACCAGAGGCAGGAAGAGATAGAAGGAACGCAATTCGGACGGGAAAGCGTTGAAATGATTGACAACGCGCCTTTTAACAGGTAGAATCAAGACGGTTAGCAGTTGAATACGGAAAGGAGCAGGATAAGATGGCAAAGGTTGGTATTGTGATGGGAAGCGACTCGGATATGCCCGTGATGAGCAAGGCAGCGGACATGCTGGAGAAGTTTGGTATTGATTATGAAATGACGATTATTTCCGCACACAGGGAACCGGATGTTTTTTATGAATACGCGAAGACGGCGGAAGAGAAAGGGTTCAAGGTGATTATCGCAGGAGCGGGGATGGCGGCGCATCTGCCGGGTATGTGCGCGGCGATTTTCCCGATGCCGGTGATCGGAATCCCGATGCATACCACTTCACTGGGCGGCAGGGATTCCCTCTATTCGATCGTGCAGATGCCTTCCGGAATTCCGGTGGCGACGGTGGCGATCAATGGCGGCGCGAACGCAGGTATTCTGGCAGCGAAGATTCTGGCGACTTCCGACCCGGCGCTTTTGCAGAAGGTAAAGGATTATGCGCAGGAGCTGAAAGAACAGGTTGAGGCAAAAGACGCGAAATTGCAGGAAGTGGGATATAAAGCTTATATGGAGAGCCGCTAAGGAAAAAGAAAAGCATGCAGGACAAGATTTGCTAAATGAATACGGGAGGACGATATGGATTACAAGAATGCAGGAGTAGACATTGAAGCGGGATATCGCTCGGTAGAATTGATGAAGGAGCATATTAAAAAGACGATGCGCCCGGAGGTGCTGACAAATATTGGCGGTTTTTCCGGCGCGTTTTCGATGGATGCGGTCAAAAAGATGGAGAATCCGGTACTTGTTTCCGGTACAGACGGAGTGGGTACGAAGCTGAAGCTGGCGTTTCTGTTGGATAAACATGATACGATCGGGATTGACTGCGTCGCGATGTGTGTGAATGACATTGCCTGCGCGGGTGGGGAACCGCTGTTTTTCCTGGACTATATTGCATGTGGAAAGAACATTCCGGAGAAGATCGCGGCGATTGTGAGCGGCGTGGCTGAGGGCTGCGCACAGTCCGGAGCGGCGCTGATTGGCGGCGAGACAGCAGAGCATCCGGGACTGATGCCGGAGGAGGAGTATGATCTGGCCGGTTTTGCGGTTGGCGTGGTGGATGAGAAAGATCTGATTACCGGTGCGGAACTGAAAGCGGGGGATGTGATCCTTGGTATCGCGTCTTCCGGTGTGCACAGCAACGGCTTTTCTCTTGTGCGCAAGGTGTTTCCGATGGAAAAAGAAGCACTTATGACGTATTATGAGGAATTGGGCGGTACGCTTGGCGAGACGCTGCTGACTCCGACGCGGATTTATGTAAAAGCGCTGCGCGCGGTGAAGGAGGCGGGTGTACGTGTGAAGGCGTGCAGCCATATCACTGGCGGCGGATTCTATGAGAATGTGCCGAGAATGCTTCCGGATGGTATGCGGGCGGTGATAAAAAAAGACAGCTATCCGATTCCTGCAATTTTTAATTTGCTTGCGAAAAAGGGTGAAATTGAGGAACATATGATGTATAATACCTATAACATGGGCATTGGTATGGCTGTCGCGGTGGATCCGGCCGATGTGGAAAAGGCGAAAGCCGCGATCACGGCCGCTGGTGAGACTGTGTATGAGATTGGTAGAGTAGAAGCAGGGGAAAAAGGAGTTGACTTATGTTAAAACTCGCAGTGATGGTTTCCGGCGGAGGCACGAATCTTCAGGCGATTCTTGACGCGATGGATGCAGGGAAGATTACCAACGCCGAGGTTGTACGTGTCATCAGCAACAGCACGAAGGCTTACGCACTGGAGCGCGCGAAAAAGGCCGGGATTGCGACTGCATGCATTACCAGAAAGCAATACCCGGATCCGGAGCAGTTTGACCAGGCGCTATTGGAGCTTTTACAGGAATCCGGCGCGGATCTGGTTGTTCTGGCGGGCTGCCTGGTGGTGATTCCGCAGTGCGTGGTGGATGCTTTTCCAAACCGTATCATAAATATTCATCCGGCACTGATTCCGTCGTTTTGCGGTACCGGCTATTATGGGTTGAAGGTGCATGAGCAGGCGCTTGCGCGCGGTGTGCGGGTGACGGGAGCGACGGTGCATTTTGTGGATGGTGGCACGGATACGGGTCCGATTATCCTGCAGAAAGCGGTCGAGGTGCAACAGGGAGACACGCCGGAGGTTCTGCAGCGCCGGGTGATGGAGCAGGCGGAGTGGGTGATTTTGCCCAGGGCGATTCACCTCATCGCGAACGGCAAGGTGCGGGTTGAGGATGGACGAGTGATTATTATGCCCTGATGTTCGGTGGCTGCGTCGACTGATGACAACGAAGCAGATGGAAATCTTCAGGGTGTCCGGGTTATGAAATACCATATATGGAGGAAGAACAGAATGAAAGTTTTAATTATAGGCAGCGGCGGCAGAGAGCACGCGATTGCGTGGAAAGTGGCGCAGAGTCCGAAGGTAGACAAGATCTATTGCGCGCCTGGCAATGCAGGGATTGCGGAATACGCAGAGTGTGTGGCGATAGGCGCGATGGAATTTGACCGTCTGGCAGCATTTGCAAAGGAAAATCAGGTGGATCTGACCGTGGTTGGTATGGATGATCCGCTTGTAGGCGGTATTGTGGACGTGTTTGAGGCGCAGGGGCTGCGTGTCTTCGGGCCGCGTAAGAACGCGGCGATCCTGGAGGGCTCAAAAGCATTTTCGAAGGATTTGATGAAGAAGTATGGTATTCCGACGGCAGCATATGAGAGTTTTACGGACGCGGATGCGGCACTTCGTTATCTTGAGACGGCGAAGCTTCCGATTGTGCTGAAAGCGGATGGCCTGGCGCTTGGAAAGGGTGTGCTGATTTGCAATACGCTCGATGAGGCAAAAGCCGGTGTGAAAGAGATTATGATGGATAAGAAGTTCGGCAGCGCCGGAAATTGCATGGTGATTGAGGAATTTATGACCGGACGGGAGGTATCCGTACTTTCTTATGTGGATGGCAGGACAATCAAACCGATGACTTCCGCTCAGGATCATAAGCGCGCCGGAGATGGGGATACCGGTCTGAATACCGGCGGCATGGGAACGTTTTCTCCGAGTCCTTTCTATACAGAAGCGATTGATGAATACTGCCGGAAGTACATTTACCAGCCGACAGTGGACGCGATGGCTGCCGAAGGCCGTCCGTTCAAGGGCATAATTTTCTTTGGTCTGATGCTGACGGAGGATGGCCCGAAGGTACTTGAATATAACGCCCGTTTTGGAGATCCGGAAGCACAGGTGGTTTTGCCGCGCATGAAGACAGATATCATTGACGTCTTCGAGGCGTGCATTGATGGAACGCTGGATCAGGTTGATCTGGAGTTTGCGGACAATGCGGCGGTGTGTGTGGTACTTGCCTCGGATGGTTACCCCGTTCATTATGAAAAGGGGCTGAAAATCGAAGGACTGGATGCGTTCCACGACAAGGATGGCTATTATGTATTCCATGCGGGTACGGCGAAAAAGAACGGAGATATTGTGACGAATGGCGGGCGTGTGCTGGGGGTGACAGCCACCGGCAGCGATCTGAAAGCTGCTCGTGCGAACGCGTATGAGGCAGTGGAATGGATTTCGTTTGCAAACAAGTATTATCGTCATGACATCGGGAAGGCAATTGACGAGGCTTAAGCGGAAAGCAAAACTTCGGGTGAGGAAACCCGGTGAGCAGTAAGGAGAGTATAAATGAGAGTAAAATCAACAATCGATATGAGGAAGAAACAGAACCGGGCGGCTTTGCTTTTGTTTGCTGCGATGCTGTGGCTTTGCAGTGTGTTTGCGTCTGCTGAAAGCCTTTCGGCGGATAATTCCCTGTCATCGCTGGGTATTACGACCGAAGGGGCGGTTGTATCACCAGAATTTACTTATGGCACGACCGTTTATGACGTAACGGTTCCGGCGGGGACCACCTCGTTATCGTTAAGCCCTACTCCATCTAACAGTGGGGCGTATATTGACAGCATCAGCGGCACAGAACTGACGGATGGCGCTACGACGGTCTCTATTGTGGTGGTAGCGGAGAACGGCGATGCTTATACGTATTATCTGAATGTCACGGCAGAGGCGTCTGAGACGGAGACGGAAACGCAGACAGAGACTGAGAAGCAGACGGAGACGGAAGCAGAGACAGAGGATTCCCGTTATGTAAGCGTGGCTCGGGAGACGCTCGAAGAGGCGGAAAACACGATTTCTACGCTAAAGTCTGAGATCAGTCTTTACCGTGATCGTGTGGAACTTTTGATGAAGATTTTGTATGGCATGATTGCTTTGTGTGTGGTGCTTTTGTTCGTGGTAATCAATCTTCTCCTGAAAAATAAAGACCTGAAATCAGATTTGAGAAACTACAGGGGACTGAATTATTCTTCCGGGCGCCGAAATCCGGAGAACGAGGAAGAGGAGAGACCGAAGAAAGAACCAAAACAGAAAAAGAGTAAAAAGAAGAAAGAAAAAGCGGTAATCGTGGAAGACACCAGACATCAGCAGTCACGGGAGATGGATGAGGGAGATGCTTTCGACCGTACGGGACGTGATACGTTTTATGAGCAGGAACGTCAGTCACAAGGACGGCAGAGCGTGGATGATCCGGCCACGGTTCCGAAGCCTTCAAAGGCCAGAAATCAGGCAAAACGGATGCCGGAATACGAGCCGCTCAAAGAACGGCCGCGGTATGAGCCATCAAAGGAACAAAAGAGCGGCAGTGAAGAAGTAGACATTGATTATATTGACCTTTGACAGAACAATACAAAGGAGAAAGAGAAAAAATGCTGATAGAGATAGACTTCCAGAGTGAAGAAGCACTGTATATGCAGCTTCGAAATCAGATCGTACTTGGGATTGCAAGATCCCTGATCCGGGAAGGCGATCCGCTTCCCTCCGTACGGTAGCTGGCGGGCGATATCGGTATTAATATGCATACGGTAAACAAAGCTTACGCGGTTTTGCGGGATGAAGGTTTTGTATCGATTGACCGGAGGCGCGGCGCAGTCATTGCGCTGAATGGGGATCGGCAGAGAGCGGAGGAGGAAATGCGTGCGCAGCTTCGTGTCATGCTCGCAAAAAGCATTTGCAAAGAAATCCCGCGTGAGGATGTACACGCGTTGGTTGATGAGATTTACGGGGAGTTGCTTTCGAACACAGAATGTGCGGGATGATTTTTACAGGAGAACAGTATGGAAGTAGTTGTCGCGAAAACCGCCGGCTTTTGCTTCGGCGTGAAGCGCGCGGTTGATCAGGTGTATCGCCAGATCGAAGTGGGGCAGGGACCGATATATACATATGGACCGATCATCCACAACGAGGAAGTCGTCCGGGAACTCGCGGAAAAAGGTGTCCGGGTGCTGAACGGGGAAGAAGAACTCTGCCAGGTAAAGGAAGGAACCATCATCATCCGCTCCCATGGTGTTCCGCGTCGGATTTACACGCGGATTGAGGAAATGGGGCTGCATATGGTCGACGCGACCTGCCCGTTTGTGAAAAAGATTCACCGGATTGTGGAAGAGCGAAGCGCGGCCGGCGATGAGATTGTCATTATCGGAAACGATGGACATCCGGAGGTCGAAGGCATCAAAGGATGGGCCGACGGGCCTGTAAGTGTGATTGGCACAGAAGAAGAGGCAGAAAAGTTCCACGCACAGCCGGGCAAGCATCTTTCTGTCGTTTCGCAAACGACATTTAATTACAAGAAATTTGATAAATTAGTTGAAATTATTTTAAAAATGCGTTATGATACTACAGATGTCATGTGTACGATATGCAGCGCGACTGAGGAACGTCAGTCGGAAGCCCGCACGATAGCGAGCAGAGCGGATTGTATGATCGTGATAGGAGGTACCCATAGCTCGAATACACGTAAATTATTCGAGATATGCAAGACGGAATGTGCAAATACTTTATATATACAAACTATGAAAGATTTGGATATTCGACTATTGCCATCCATGGGCTGCGTAGGCATTACAGCAGGGGCATCGACCCCAAATAAATTGATTGAGGAGGTATCAAAACATGTCAGAAATGAGTTTTGATCAAATGCTGGATGAATCATTCAAAACAATTCATAATGGGGAGGTAGTCGAAGGGACTGTGATTGATGTCAAGGAAGATGAAATCATCCTTAACATTGGCTATAAAGCAGACGGAATTATTACCAGAAGCGAATACACAAACGAATCGAATGTTGACCTTCGAAATCTTGTCCAGGTGAATGACAAAATGGAGGCGAAGGTTTTGAAGGTGAACGATGGCGATGGTCAGGTCGTTCTTACCTACAAACGTCTCGCTGCCGAGAAGGGCAACAAGCGTCTTGAAGAAGCGTTTAATTCTCAGGAGATACTTACAGCGCCGGTTGTACAGGTGTTGACAGGCGGACTCAGCGTAGTTGTGGAAGGGACGAGAGTCTTTATTCCGGCAAGCCTTGTGTCTGATACTTATGAGAAGAATCTTGAGAAGTACGCGGGTCAGGAGATTGAATTCATCATCACAGAGTTCAATCCGAGAAGAAGACGCATCATTGGCGACCGCAAGCAGATTCTGGTAGCCCGGAAAGAGCAGATGCAGAAGGAACTCTTCGAGCGCATCCAGCCGGGTGACGTGGTAGAGGGTGTTGTAAAGAACGTGACCGATTTTGGCGCGTTTGTAGATCTGGGCGGCGCAGACGGTCTTCTTCATATCTCAGAGATGTCCTGGGGACATGTTGAGAATCCGAAGAAGGTCTTCAAGGTAGGCCAGAAGCTGACTGTTCTGATCAAGGATATTAATGGAAGCAAGATCGCACTCAGCCTGAAGTTTGCGGATCAGAATCCGTGGCTGACTGCCGGTGAGAAGTATGCGAAAGACAGCATTGTAGAGGGCAGAGTTGCCAGAATGACCGATTTCGGCGCATTTATCGAGTTGGAGCCGGGCGTAGATGCACTGCTTCATGTTTCTCAGATTTCTCACAATCATGTGAACAAACCGTCCGATATTCTGAAAGTAGGACAGATGATTGAGGCGAAGGTTGTTGATTTCAATGGTGAAGATCACAAGATCAGCCTGAGCATGAAGGCGATTGAGAATCAGGCACCGGTACAGGCTCCGGTCGAGGATGAAGTTCCGGCAGATGAGGAGACTGAGGAATAATCTTTTTCAAAATGAAATGGTAATCGAAAGGATAGAGGAGAAGGGAGTGCATTCTTTCTCCTCTGTTTTTATGCACAGGGCTGCGTAAGGATTTTTCTGGCTGACGCCAGAAGCTGTCTACGCTTCGCTCCGGTCGTTGCTAAACGTGTGCCACTGGCACACAGCAACCGCGCGGGGCGAGCAGGAGCCGACCGGTCGCCTCCTACTCGATCGAAGAGCCGCGCAAAGTATCTTTAAGAAGCGTTTTGGTGTAGGTGAGAATCAGGCCTTTCTGCTGCCTGATCTCTTCTGAATATTCGAAGTAGACCTGCTTTGCTTCATAGTTTTCACGAAACAGCGGCCTGTCTTTCAGAAAAGCAGAGAAATCGGAAGCGGAAGAGATTTTGGGAAGCGGCAGGAAACAGCCGCTTTTTTCTATGCAGCAGGTTTCCGGTGTTGCGGGAACCCGGTATTCTTTGGCAACATAGGAGGCAACGCTTTTATGGATCGCCTGCCGTTCCAGGGGAAGATAATAATAGTTTTTGTGATCCGGTATGTAGTAGCGGAGCGTTCCGTGAAAAAGGGGTATCGTGAGAACGCCGGATGAACTGTCCGCGGATAGAATAATTGCAGTGGATGGTTCACTTTCGGAGAGCATTTTTTTTAGTGTCAGCGGCCTGGGCAGCGGCAGTATCAGGGGAAAATCAATCCGCAGATGGCTGGCAGAGTTGGAAGAATCATCTGCTATTTTTTCTGAAATGTCGGGCAGAATTTCTCCGCAAAAGAGCAGATGATAGGCTTCCATTTTCAGAACATGAAGCATACCGAGCAGGTCGTCCCGATTATGCCGAAGCAGAAGCTGCCCGGTTGTTTGCGCTGCAGGGATGTGATCGGTGCCAGGAGCATGTGTTTTTTCACTGTCTGTTTTCTGAAAGGATGCATAGTTCCAGAACAGGGAGACGACTTCTTTTCCGCTAAGCTTATCTTCCCGCTCCCATCCAATGTATTTTTCCAGAAAGCTCTGATTCATATGTGGAAGATTCAGAATCCTGCGCAGCGGACGAAAGCGCTGGTAGAGATCGATGGAGAGCAGGCCATCAAAGCAGGGACAAAGGCCGTTTGCGGCAGCTCGCTTCTCGATAAAAGGAATGTCAAAGGTATTGCCGTTGAAATGAATCAGAAAACGGGCTTTTTTTGCCATCTCGAAAAAGGAAGAGAGCAGGAGGCGCTCTTCCTGTACCAGGCGGATACAGAATTGGTGACGGTTCCATTTTCCGTCTTCCTGGTAGATGCAGCCGATCAGAAAGACAAAGGATGTGTCCGCAGACAGCCCAGTGGTTTCAATATCAAAAAAGAGACAGCTGTGGCAGGAGAGTTCTTCGGAGAATGCTTCTGTTCTCTCAGTCTGTTCAAATCCATGTGAAACAGATGCAGATGAAACGATTTTGGGAGTCTGCACCTGGGGCTGAATCTTTTCCCTTAGGATTGAGCGGAGTGCTTTTCCATCAATCAGCTGTATTTCTTCCCTGTTTAAGGGCTGTATTTCATGGAGCATATTTGGCGCGTCCTTTCAATCTTCGGGGAATCCGCTTGTGCGGTACATGGTCTCATCTTCTGTGATAAACAGGGCTTCTACGCCGTCAATGGATTCGATCAGCTCCAGGCCGTCCTCCAGGCCGAGCACGAAACAGGTCGTGCTGAGGGCGTCGCAGGTGGTCGAGGAGTCAGCCAGAATTGTGACACTGACAAGCCCGTTGTCTGCCGGATATCCGGTATTCGGGTCGAGAATGTGATGATAAATCCTCCCATCCACCTCAAAATATCGCTCATAGGTGCCGGAGGTGACGACCGATTCACCGGTACATTCCACTACCGTTATGATATCCGAACTCCCGCCGAAGGGTTTCTGGATACCGATTTTCCAGCTGCTGCCATCCGGTTTCGTGCCGACGGTCTGCACGTTGCCTCCGAGATTAATCAGAGCGCTCTCAATCCCAGCGGAAAGAAGGTATTCCTCCAGACAATCCGCGATGTACCCTTTCGCGATGCCGCCGAGGTCGATTTCTGCATCGGGATCAGAGAGGGTGACAGTCGTGCCTACACAGGAGACTGCCGTATAATCAATATGCGAAAGCGCCTCTTCAATCTCCTCATCAGAAGGAATCAGGCCGGAGGCCAGTGCTTCCTCTGTCGTCTCTTCTTCAGAAACCTGGCTGGCTTTGTTTTGCACGTCCCAGAGTTCCACGAGCGGTGTGATGGTGATATCAAAAGCGCCGTCGGAGAGCTCGGAATAATACAGAGCCGTTTCGATCAGATACGCGGTTTCCTCGCTGACTTCCGTAGGGGAGCCGCCGCTGTGGTTTATATTCCAGACATCGCTGCCTTCCACGGTACGGCTGAGCATATTTTCGTATTCATCTAACAGGTCAAAGCATCCATTCATGGCTACGGAATCGGTATCTCCGTAGAGCGTGATGGTGATCACCGTGTCCAGAAAAAAGCCTGTTTCTGAAGTTTTTTCCTCTTCGGCGCAGACCGGGAGAGATGGGAGAAGCAATGCAGCCGCAAGCATCAGCGGCAGTAAACGGCGTACAGGGGAATGGGTATTTCCCTTATTTGATTGAAATTTATATCGGAACATAAGGACTCCTTTCGATTTCCGGCAGTATTCTGGAATCCTGAGAAAGGTAATCATTGGAATGTGCCAGAAAACTATCGGAGTATTCTATAGAATGGTAGTAACAGATACACTCGAACCAATGAACGGTATCCGGAAAGTGACCTGCGTTTTCAGTATATCATAGAAACAGAGTTTCGCACAGCGGTTTTCTATGGGATTTTTGCAGGAGTTTTGCTTTTTTTCGCGGAACGGACGTATTTTTCGGTTTACAAAACAGAGAGAAAAGTGTATCATGGGAGACGACCAGATAGAACCAGCGGAGCCAACCGCAGCTTATGACATTGGTTAAGGAGGAGAAAATGGCAGTATTGGTAACGGGCGGAGCCGGCTATATCGGCAGCCATACGTGTGTGGAGCTTCTGAATAATGGATACGACGTTGTCGTGATGGACAATCTTTATAATTCCAATGAAAAGGCAATTGAACGGGTAGAGCAGATCACAGGGAAAAAGATTTCTTTTTATAATGCGGATATGCTGGATCGTGAAGCGGTGAATGCGATTTTTGAAAAGGAATCGATTGACTCCGTGATTCATTTTGCCGGATACAAGGCAGTTGGCGAGTCGGTGCGCAAGCCGCTCGAATACTATCACAATAATATCACCGGTACTCTGACACTCTGCGATGTTATGAGGAACCATGGCGTTAAGAAAATTATCTTCAGTTCTTCTGCTACCGTTTACGGGGATCCGGCATTTGTGCCGATCACGGAGGACTGTCCGAAAGGACAGATTACAAATCCGTATGGACAGACGAAGGGGATGCTGGAGCAGATTCTGACGGACCTGCATGTGTCCGACCCGGAGTGGAACGTGGTGCTGCTGCGCTATTTTAATCCGATTGGCGCGCACAAGGCTGGCATCATCGGTGAGGATCCGAAAGGAATTCCGAACAATCTCGTGCCATACATCGCGCAGGTGGCGGTTGGCAAGCTGGAAAAGCTGGGCGTATTTGGCGATGACTATGATACACCGGACGGGACAGGCGTGCGGGATTACATCCATGTGGTCGACCTGGCAAACGGCCATGTAAAGGCGATGAAGAAGTTCGACGATGAGCCGGCAGTCCGTATTTACAATCTTGGCACCGGCAAGGGCTACAGCGTGCTGCAGGTGCTTCACGCGTTTGAAAAGGCCTGTGGGAAGACCCTTCCTTATGAAATCAAACCTCGCCGCGCGGGCGATATTGCGACCTGTTATGCGGATCCGACGAAGGCGAAAGAGGAACTGGGATGGGAAGCGCAGTATGGCATTGATGAAATGTGTGCAGACAGCTGGAGATGGCAGTCGATGAACCCGAATGGGTATAATGACTGATATTTATTATGCTTATAAGCGGGATGGATTTATCCGCCGCTTTATGAGAATAAATGTAACTACTCAGAACAGCAGGCCACAGGTCTACGCTTCGCTTCGGTCGGCGCTAAGCGAACGTCCACTGGACGTTCAGCGCCGCCTTCTTCGAAGGCTATATGCCGCTTACGCGTCATATGTCTGAGGCTTGATGGGCGTCTCCGTTTCACTTCGGTCGGCGCTAAGCGAACGTCCACTGAACGTTCAGCGCCCGCCCATCCCGAAAAGAAAATACAGCCTTTAGCAGGTAAACCTGCACAGTCTGTTTTTTCTTTTCGATGCTGTTCTGAACTGTTACGAATAAAGCAGCTATGACAGTTTTGCGTATGCAGAGTGTGATGGCTGCGTGCAAACGATTTTATCGTTTCATATTTATATTTTTACCGAAAGGAGTAAGACAATGATTTATTCACGAGAAGTAGAAGAAATGTGCCCAGTGGCGCAGGGAGTCCATCATGGCGCCGCTCCGATCCCGGAAGAAGCGAATTGGGTACAGGCAAAAGAGATCAAAGACATCTCTGGCTTTACACATGGCGTAGGCTGGTGTGCACCGCAGCAGGGTGCCTGCAAGCTGAGCCTGAATATTAAGGAGGGAGTGATCCAGGAAGCTCTGGTTGAGACGATCGGCTGCTCCGGAATGACACACTCTGCGGCAATGGCAGCAGAAATCCTTCCGGGACTTACGGTTCTGGAGGCACTGAACACGGACCTTGTCTGTGATGCAATTAATACAGCTATGAGAGAGCTGTTTTTACAGATCGTATACGGCAGATCTCAGTCTGCGTTCTCAGAGGACGGTCTGGCGGTAGGCGCTGGTCTGGAGGATCTTGGAAAGGGACTTCGCTCTCAGGTTGGCACCATGTATGGCACACTGAAGAAAGGCCCGCGCTATCTGGAGATGGCAGAAGGCTATGTAACCGGCATCGCTCTTGACGCAGATGATGAGATCATTGGTTATCAGTTTGTCAGCCTTGGCAAGATGACAGATTTCATCAAAAAAGGCGACGATCCGAACACCGCATGGGAAAAAGCGAAAGGTCAGTATGGCCGTGTAGCTGATGCAGTGAAGATTATTGATCCGCGCAAAGAGTGAGTAAAGGAGGTGTGACAAAATGGCTTTATTTGAATCATATGAGAGAAGAATTGACAAGATCAATTCCGTACTGAACAGTTATGGAATCGCTTCCATTGAGGAAGCAGAGAAAATTACAAAAGACGCCGGACTGGATGTTTACAACCAGATCAAAGGCATTCAGCCGATCTGCTTTGAGAATGCCTGCTGGGCATACACCGTAGGCGCAGCAATCGCAATCAAGAAGAATTGCCGCAAGGCAGCAGACGCAGCGGCAGCCATCGGCGAGGGCCTGCAGTCCTTCTGCATCCCGGGTTCTGTAGCAGATACCCGTAAGGTAGGCTTAGGCCATGGCAACCTGGGCAAGATGCTCCTGGAGGAGGATACCGAGTGCTTCGCATTCCTCGCTGGCCATGAGTCCTTCGCGGCAGCAGAGGGTGCAATCGGCATCGCTGAGAAAGCGAACAAGGTTCGTCAGAAACCGCTCCGTGTCATCCTGAACGGCCTTGGCAAGGATGCCGCACAGATCATTTCCAGAATCAACGGCTTTACATATGTAGAGACAAAATACGATCCGTACACCAATAAGGTAGAGGAAGTATTCCGCAAATCCTACTCGGATGGCCTTCGCGGCAAGGTAAACTGCTACGGCGCAAACAGCGTTCCGGAAGGTGTAGCGATCATGTGGAAAGAGAACGTAGACGTTTCCATCACTGGTAACTCTACGAACCCGACCCGTTTCCAGCATCCGGTTGCTGGTACCTACAAGAAAGAGCGTATCGAAGCAGGCAAGAAGTACTTCTCCGTGGCATCCGGCGGCGGCACAGGCCGTACCCTTCATCCGGACAACATGGCGGCAGGCCCGGCTTCCTATGGCTTCACCGATACCCTTGGCCGTATGCACTCTGACGCGCAGTTCGCGGGCTCTTCATCCGTACCGGCGCACGTAGAGATGATGGGTCTGATCGGCGCGGGCAACAACCCGATGGTCGGCATGACGGTAGCGGTTGCAGTGTCTATTGAGGAAGCAGCTACGGCTGGGAAATTCTAATAGATTGAACCATTTAATACTGTAGAAATAGCATACCAATTGGCAAAACTTAACAATATTTTACATAACGTTTGAAAACGCCAATTGATGAAAAAATCGGCTTGGCCCACGAAATGCCCACGTAAATTTTTATTTTATGAGTTTGCGTGGGCAAGTGGTGGCCGAAATGTGGGCGAAAATGTATAGATGATGGTATACAATTTCCACAAAAAATTGCGCAGAACGGGAGAGTTTGCTTTTTCCTGTCTCATCTTTTCTCTTAAAAGCAATTCGTATAAGGTGTTGCCAATTCCTATAGTTCGATAGCTGTCATACTTTGGGTTTCTGAAGTACCAATTAACCAGATCCCTTCTGATTACGATCATTGTTATTTTGTTTGTCTTCTTCGCTTCCTGTCTTATCTGTGAACCATTGAACCTGACGATTTACAGAGGAAGAAGTGATTGCCGGATGGCACAACTGGTCACTGTCGAACGCACCAATTGTCTGCACATCCGGTTTATTCTATGGTAAGATAGACATATCAAATGATCGGAAAGGAGATAGAAACTATGAGCAAAGAAATGGAAAACTTAACAGAAAAAAGGGACGAAGCAAAGGTGCCGGATACGGCGAAAGCGCAGGATACGGCAAAGACACAGGAAATAGCAGATGAGGAGCTTGGTGAAGTCGCGGGCGGAAAGCTCGCCGCTTCTGATCCGGATAGGTGTATGTTCTGATCAGGATAGGTGTATTATGCCTATCTAGGGAAAAGGTCATGTACTGCAAATTACAGGAAAATATCTGCCTGCGCGGCCATGGGCGCTTTTGATCCGGCCGGAGAATCAGGTGCGTTTTATCAGAAATAAAGAAGAATTCCAGGCACTGGAGCTCTGCAATGGGAAGATTGACTGCGATGGAGCGCTGATCCCGCAGAAGCTGCGGGAGATCATCCATACCGCGAAAGAGGAGGGGCTGGTCGTTCCCTGCGAGTATGGGGACGGGATTTCCAAAGATCAGGAATACCGCAGATATGACAACCGCTTTATCCAGACGACTCACTGGTCGATCACCGGCAAATGCAATTACCGGTGCAGGCACTGCTATATGTCTGCGCCGAGGGCTGGCACGACTGGCTTCGCGGCATCAAAGGTGCGGGTGATGCGGTACTGCGGGCCTTTGACCTGTGCCATGAGTATGGATTCCCGACCGGATCCGAAATGTGTCTGCACAAGGGCAACCGGCACCTTTTGCGGCAGAGCATTCTGACATTGGCGGAACACCATTGCAGAAGCCTCAAGACGAACCCGGTGGCGCCTACTGAGCTCTGGGACCGGTACGGAAAAGACAAAACAATCGGGCTGGATGAGGTGTATGAGACCTATGTGGACTATATACCCCATTACTTCGAGGACGGGATGCCGTTGTCTCTGATGCTCGGCGGCGTGTTCATGTGCAGAAAAGGAAGTACCGACTGGGTCATTCCGCAGCAAAAATACGATGGCAGTGATGTCTGCCTGAGACAGACCATCTGCGGGCATGCCCGCCAGACCCTGTATATTTCTCCGGAAGGCCGTATGCTTCCCTGTATGTCTCTTTCCAGTGCGGATGTCCAGTATGGCTATCCGCTGATCGGCGAGGCGGGCTTGCATCAGGGACTGACGGATTCCACATATATGAAGCTGATCGACACACGCGTGGATGAATTCTTTCGCACTGTACCGGAGTGCGGGGAGTGCGAATACGCGAAAATCTGCGCGGGAGGCTGCCGCGCAAGCGCCCTCTCTGCGGGAGATACCCTGATGTCGCCCGACAGAGCCTGCTGTATTCTTTTTAAGGAGGGATGGGCGGATAAGATCCGAAGCGCGGCTTCCAGGTCTGCCGAAGCGGCCGCCGCCCGTGCAGAAACAGCGCCGCCCGCGTAGCCGGAATAGGACAGCAGATAAACGAAAGGAGAACCGCATGAAAGAGTTTTTGGAAGCGATTGAAAAAAATGAGGAATTGAAAGCAAAAATAGAAGCACTGAGCAAAAATCCAGACACCACAGTGGCGGATTTTGTCGCCCTGGCAGCGGAGTATGGCTTTACGCTGACCGAAGAGGATTTTACATTGGAAGGGGGGGCGAGCTTTCCGATGATGAACTCGACGTAGTAGTCGGCGGCGGTACCTGCGGCTGCGTGGGCGGCGGCGGCGGTACTTACAGTACCTCTGGAAAGTTTGAGTATGATACCTGTGCGTGTGTGGCAGCTGGATGTGGCTTCACTTACGAAATACTGTCAGATGGTTCTACCTCTTATTACGGTCAGCGCTGTTTTTGTATTCTGGGCGGCGGCGGCACAGACACAGGTGATATATACTGCTGATAGCGCATCCCTTCCATCCCGGCCAGCACAAAGCCGGAATGGTAACGATACGGAACAGTTACAATGAATGATGAAATACCTGGACTTGCCTGAAAGTAAAAATGTATGTATAATCTTCGTATCAACTGAAATCAAAGAAGGCGAGGATTATGGAGAATAATATTAAAAACCATACAGAAAGCCAATCCAGGCGGGAAAACCGGGCTGACACTTATGGCAGCCGTTATGAGGATAAAAATAGAAGACAGAGTACGGGAAGATATGCCGGAAAAAGCGCTAGTGCTTTCTCAAAGAAGCGAGGGAGCAGCATACGTCGGCAGAAAAGGAAACGCCGTAAAGGAAGGAACGCTGGCAGAAAGGCCGTGCTTCTTTGCCTGGCTGTGTTTTTTATTCTTGTGATTGCTGTTTTTGCGGGAATGCATTTTCTTGGACGAAGCGGCCAGGAAAATGTTTCCGGCAGTCAGGGGATTCTGAGTTTTTTAAGCAGTTCTGAGATCACAGATACAGTTCCGGACGTCACGGTCGATCTGGATTCTCTTTACAGTCCGTACGCAGTGCTGATTGATAAGAATACGGGCACCGTGCTGGGATCGAAGCGCAGTGAGGAGAAGATTTACCCGGCCTCTATGACTAAAATATTGTCGGTGTGGGTTGCAATTGAGAATATTTCAGATCTGGACGCTTCTGTGACGATGTCTGCGGATTATTATGATGCACTTTATGCGCAGAATGCCTCTCAGGCCGGGTTTGAGCCGGGGGAGACGACAGTGATTCTGGAATTGCTTTATGGGGCTTTGCTTCCGTCCGGCGCGGAGTGCTGTATGCAGCTTGCGATTGAGGCGGCCGGCTCAGAGGAAGGGCTTGTGGAGCTGATGAACCAGAAGGTAGAGGAGCTGGGGCTGACGCAGAGCCACTTTGCGAATTGCACCGGACTGCATGACGACGAGCAGTACACGACGGTCTATGAGATGGCTCTGATTTTGCAGGCGGCACTGGAAAATGAGACCTTTCGCACGGTTTATACCACACATTATCACGTAATATCCGCAACAGATGTTCATCCAGATGGGTTTACCGTGTGGAGCACCTTCTTTAAGAATGTCGCAGATGAGATCGTCACAGGCGGAGAAATCCTTGGCGCAAAAACCGGCTATACGGAGGAGGCCGGGCTTTGCCTGGCGACCATGGCGCAGGTCGGCGAACGGGAATACATTCTGGTGACTGCGGGATGGTCGTCCGAGGATGTCGGCTCTTACCATATTCTGGATGCCTTTGCCGGATACAACCTGCTCGGCGAAGCGCTTGGGCTGGGAGAGGAAAGTACAGGTGTGGAATCATAGGAAAGGGCTTGCGATACCTTTCATCCAGATTCCATTTGTAGATACGCTCCTGTATCAAACGGTACGGACAGGGTCTGCCCTGCCCGTCGTCCCATCAAGTGCCAGCCAGTATGCGAACAAATCAGCGGCGAATGAATCAAACAGTAAGAATCGGATTTGTCTTGCCTGTCAGGGAATGATATCCTAAAATCGCATTTGCCGTCCCTTTCTCTGCTCAAAAACAGTATAATAGCGAAATCCCAACGATGTGAGCAGTTCTTCTGCCCGTCTAAAGTCATACGCGATATGCTGCGGCTGGTGCGCGTCGGAGCCGATCGTGACCAGATCGCCGCCCAGCTCCCGGTAGCGCCGGAAGATGTCGGCGCAGGGATTTGGTTCATCCAGCCCGTATTTATAGCCGCCGGTGTTTAACTCCAGGCATTTTCCATGTTCGATTAGGCAGCGCAGGATTGGGTCGATGAAATCTGCATAAGCAGCATATGAATAATTGTTGTTCCGGTTCGGACCATAGCGGACGATATAGTCCATATGCCCCAGCGTATCGTAATCGCCTGGAGAAAACTTTTGCAGATTCTCATATTCTGTGCGAAAGTATTCTTCATACCCTTCCTGTTCCGTTCTGCTTTCGAAATATTCCGGATAGTAAGGGTCGACTCCGCAGACAAAGTGCTGCGAGAGAATCACATAATCAAAGGAATATTTCTCATGCAGGGACGAGAGTTCACCCGGCAGGTGGGGCAGCATACCAAATTCCACGCCAAAGCCAATTTGAATTTTATCCTTATAATGTGCGCGCAGCTCTTCCAGTTTTGCAAAATACGCATCAAAGTCCAGAAACGTAAAATCTGCGCCCTTCGGGTCAGGCGGTGCGTCGATATCCAGATGTTCGGTGAGACAGATGCCGGTAAGCCCAAGCTCTTTTGCGCGGCAAATCATTTCTTCCGTGGGGGTATCACTGTCCCCCGAAAACGCGGAGTGCAGATGATAATCATAGAGAATGCTCATAAATGTCCGTTCCTTTCTGCAAAAGGCTGGCCAGTCTGGCTCTTAAATGTCCTTTGCTTTATTATCATAGCGAAATCCATGTAAAAAGTCTATAAATTTTTTTCGTTCCCGCATATTAACACTTGAAATTCTGGGAAAAATTAGGTAGAATAGCAAAAGGTTGGGGAATATTTAACAATTCCCGGCAATACCTGTTCAAAAACACATATAGGAGGAATTATTATCATGGCAGTAAAAGTAGCGATCAATGGATTTGGACGTATCGGCCGTCTGGCATTCAGACAGATGTTCCAGGCAGAAGGCTACGATGTAGTAGCGATCAACGATCTGACCAGCCCGAAGATGCTGGCTCACCTTCTGAAGTATGATTCTTCACAGGGTAAATATGAGAAGGCTGACACCGTTTCCTATACGGACGACGCGATCGTAGTAGATGGCCACACCATCACAATCTACAAAGAAGCAGATGCTTCTAAGCTTCCGTGGGGCGATCTTGGCGTAGATGTTGTTCTGGAGTGTACTGGTTTCTATACCTCTAAGGCAAAGGCTGAGGCTCATATTACTGCAGGTGCTAAGAAGGTTGTTATCTCCGCTCCGGCTGGAAATGATCTTCCGACCATCGTTTACAATGTAAACCATACAACTCTGACCAAGGATGACACAGTTATCTCCGCAGCTTCCTGTACGACAAACTGCCTGGCTCCGATGGCAAAGGCTCTGAATGATTATATGCCGATCGAGTCCGGTATTATGTGCACGATCCATGCTTACACCGGCGATCAGATGATCCTTGACGGACCGCAGAGAAAAGGCGATCTGAGAAGATCTCGTGCAGGCGCTGTAAATATCGTTCCGAACTCCACTGGTGCTGCAAAGGCGATCGGTCTGGTTATTCCGGAACTGAACGGCAAGCTCATCGGCGCTGCACAGCGTGTTCCGACCCCGACAGGTTCTACCACAATCCTGAACGCAGTTGTTAAGGGCGAGGCTACTGTTGAGGGCATCAACGCAGAGATGAAGGCACAGGCTACAGAGTCCTTCGGTTACAATACAGACGAGATCGTATCTTCTGATATCGTTGGTATGAGATATGGTTCTCTGTTCGATGCGACACAGACCATGGTTGTGAACCTTGGCAATGGAACTTCTCAGGTACAGGTTGTTTCCTGGTATGACAATGAGAACTCCTATGTAAGCCAGATGGTTCGTACAATCAAGTATTTCGCAGAGCTGGCTTAATCGTCACGCGCGTCTGGTCGTAAATACGATAAAAGACCTAATGTGAAAGAGGTCCGGTCTAAAAAGGACCGGGCTTCTTTTTTGGTAACAGTTCAGAACGAAGCGTGGGCCTGCGGCCTGCTGTTCAGAACAATTCCCTTTTTTGAATTCAAAAATCAGGAGGATTTCCCAATGCTTAACAAAAAATCAGTTGATGATTTCAACGCAAACGGCAGAAAAGTTCTGGTTCGCTGCGATTTCAACGTACCGCTGAAGAATGGCGAGATCACAGATGAAACTCGTATCGTGGCGGCGCTTCCGACGATTAATAAGCTGATCGCGGACGGCGGTAAGGTAATTCTTTGCTCTCATCTTGGCAAAGTAAAGAATGGCCCGAACGAGGGTGAGTCCCTTGCTCCGGTAGCAAAGAGACTGAGCGAGAAGCTTGGCAAGGAAGTGAATTTTGTAGCGGATTACAATGTAACCGGTGAAGCGGCTACCGCAGCGGTAGAAGCGATGCAGCCTGGTGATGTAGTGCTTCTGCAGAATACCCGTTTCCGCGGTGCGGAAGAGACGAAGAATGGCGAAGCGTTCAGCAAAGAGCTGGCTGACCTGTGCGACGATTATGTATGCGACGCGTTTGGCTCTTCTCACAGAGCACACGCATCTGTAGCAGGTGTGACCGATGTGGTGCGCGCAAAGGGCGGCAACTGTGCGGTTGGCTATCTGATGGAGAAAGAGATCAACTTCCTTGGCAACGCAGTAGAGAATCCGGTAAGACCGTTCGTAGCCATCCTTGGCGGCGCAAAGGTAGCGGACAAGCTGAATGTTATCTCTAACCTGCTTGAGAAATGCGACACGCTGATCATCGGCGGCGGTATGGCTTACACCTTCCTGAAAGCGCAGGGCTATGAGATCGGTACCTCTCTCTGCGACGACACGAAGCTGGATTACTGCAAAGAGATGATGGCAAAAGCTGAGAAGCTTGGCAAGAAGCTTCTCCTTCCGGTAGATACCGTTGTGACATCTGAGTTCCCGAACCCGATCGACGCAGAGATTGCGACGGAAGTGTATGTTTCCACAGAGATCCCGGCAGATAAGATGGGCATGGATATCGGACCGAAGACTCAGGAACTTTACGCGGAGGCAGTGAAATCTGCGAAGACTGTCGTATGGAACGGACCGATGGGCGTATTTGAGAACCCGATCCTTGCGAAGGGCACCATCGCGGTAGCGAAGTCTCTGGCTGAGACCGATGCGACAACGATTATCGGCGGCGGCGATTCTGCGGCAGCAGTCAACCAGCTTGGCTTTGGCGATAAAATGTCCCACATCTCCACCGGCGGCGGCGCTTCTCTGGAGTTCCTTGAGGGCAAAGACCTTCCGGGTGTTATGGCAGCAGACGATAAGTAATAATGGATGCACACGGACGCACGAGGAATAGCTGCTTTGCAGCTTTGCGGTCTCCGCTTCCGCGTCGGTCGTTGCCTGTGTCCTCGATTTTCTGCGAAAATCGGGACATAAAACGTGTGCCACTGGCACACAGCAACGGCGCAAAATAAAGCGACTTACGTCGTTTATTATAATTATGAAACAGGAGAATACAATCATGGCAAGAAAAAAAATTATCGCCGGCAACTGGAAAATGAACATGACGCCGAGCGAAGCTGTAAAGCTGGTAGAGACACTGAAACCGCTTGTAGTAAATGACGAAGTAGACGTAGTATTCTGTGTACCGGCGATTGATATCATTCCGGTTGTAGAGGCTGCGAAGGGCTCCAACATTCAGGTTGGTGCTGAGAATATGTATTTCGAGGAGAAGGGCGCATACACAGGAGAAATTTCTCCGAACATGCTCACCGACGCCGGCGTGAAGTATGTAGTGCTTGGCCATTCTGAGAGAAGAGAGTATTTCGCTGAGACCAGTGAGACGGTAAATAAAAAGATGCTCAAGGCTTTTGAACACGGCATCACACCGATCATGTGCTGCGGCGAGTCTCTTACACAGAGAGAGCAGGGCATCACGATGGACTGGATCCGTCAGCAGGTAAAGGTTGGCTTCCAGAATGTGACTGCTGACCAGGCTAAGACCGCTGTTATCGCTTACGAGCCGATCTGGGCGATCGGTACCGGCAAGACAGCGACCACGGAGCAGGCGCAGGAAGTTTGCGCGGGCATCCGTGCGTGCATCGCGGAGATCTACGATGAAGCGACTGCTGTAGAGATCCGTATCCAGTACGGCGGTTCTGTAAACGCGAAGACCGCTCCAGATCTGTTTGCGCAGGCAGACATCGATGGCGGACTGGTAGGCGGCGCTTCCCTCAAGGAAGAATTCGGGAAGATTGTCAACTACAAATAAGCATCGGATTTAGATGGAAACGGGCAGAGAAGAAGGCTCTTCTTTGCCCGTTTTTTTCAAATATTTCCTGATGAAGGTTCTCTGACACGCTTAAATATGCTATACTGGGCACACGGATTTAATGGGAATGATTTTGTGGCTATCTCAGAAAGGATTTTAGAAAAAGATGCGGCAGAATAGACAATATGATATTATGCACATGGACAGAAAAGTAGCGCGGATCGATACCTCCGGGCGCTGCAGGATTTATTTTAAATCTTTTTTGCCGTATCATCTGTATCTTGACGATGGCAATGAGGAGATCGATACGCTGGTGAATAACGTGACCAATTTTTATTACTGGTGTGCCACGCGTGTCCTCACCCTGGATCGAAAATATGCGAAAGAGATTCTGAACAGCATCGGTATGGGGCAGGCAGTCACAGACCGTGACCGGGCACAGATTGCCCTGTCCTATCACTGCGTTTCCCTGACAGATGTGTTCTGGGTAAAGCCTGCCGGGGAGAAGCTCTCTTTTTCTGATGTGAACCTCTATGAGAATCATCTCAGCAACGCATTTATCAGCGTTTCGCTGCGCGGAAAACAGCTGACGGTTGATAATCAGTCACTTGCGAGAGACCTTTCCACGAATGGGTGTTTCCCTAAGGCATGGAAAAGGGAGAGGAATCAGTTCTTTCTATTAAAAGGCGGAATAGACCATTCTGTGGAACGGGAACTGGCAGCGAGCAGAATCTGCCGATGCTTTGACGTCAATCAGGTTCTTTATGAGGAAGGATATTTTGACGGGGAACGGGTATCGGTCAGTGAAAACTTTACTTCGAAGGAATATTCGATTGCTTCGATGGAGTCCTTTCAGATATATGCGGTGAATCACGATATGGATTTGAAAAAATACATTCTCCGGCTTGACAGGCATAACTATTACATGATGAATGTGATCGATTATCTTGTCGGGAACACGGATCGCCACTGGGGAAACTGGGGCGTCCTGGTGCGAAATACATCAAATCGTCCGGTGGGTCTTCATAAGCTGATGGATTTTAATCAGGCGTTTCATTGCTATGATTCACTGGACGGCGCGGCTTGCCAGACGTTGTTTGGCGAACGGGCAACGCAGAAAGACGCCGCGATTGAGGCGGTAAAAAGAAACGGGCTGAATCAGATTTGCGAGGTGGAGGAATCCTGTTTCAGAGAAATGCCCGAATGCCGCGAGATGTTTCAGGAACGGCTGGCGGTATTAAAAAGGTCTGCCAAATGAAAGGCAGGGGAGATAGTCCCCCTGCTTGCTCCGGTTCTACAGATTTGCGAACGGTGATAATTCCAACCGGATAAAATATCCCTGCTCGTGCTGGCAGACGGGGCATTTGGCGGGCGCTTTTGTGCCTGTGTAGATATAGCCGCAGTTCAGGCAGATCCACCCGGTCTGGACGTCGGAGACGAAGAGCCTGTTTTCTTCCATATACTGTGCGAACCGGCCGAAGCGGTCACCGTGATATTTTTCAATGGCGGCAATCATGTGGAAGGAGCCTGCGACGGTCAGAAAGCCTTCCTCTTTTGCAGTATCGCCGAAGCTGGTATAGACGGATTCCGCTTCTTCGTATTCATTGTGTTGGGCTCTGCGCAGCAGGTCGCTGATGCTGTCGCTTAAGTCAACCGGGTAACCGCCGTCGATGTGGATGGTAGAGCCGGAAAGCTGCTGCAGGTGATTATAGAAGATTTCCGCGTGTTCCCGTTCCTGATTGGCGGTATAGGTAAAGACGGCCTCGATCACGGGAAGATTTTCTTTCCTTGCCTGGGCTGCCGCAAAGGTATAGCGGTTTCTGGCCTGGCTTTCACCTGCAAATGCACGCATCAGATTATCTTTTGTAACGCTGTTTTTAAAATCAACTGCCATGAAATGTCCTCCTGAACGATAAATAGTACGTTTTCTTTGGTTGATGGTAGTATTGACAGATTCTGGAATAATATTCAGTAACAGTTCAGAACAGCATGAAAAAGAAAATATGCTTGTAAGTCTGACCTCTCTTTGGTAAACTGTATGGCGGTGAAGTTGCCCGAGCGGACAGGGCGATGACAATAGAATTATAGAAGAAGCGGCATATACGTGCGGACTTATGCCGCGGAAAGGTTTTTTGATGAGTGAAAGCAGGAAGGGAATTCTGGTCGTCAGCTTTGGGACAAGCTATGAGGAGACCAGAAAAAAGACCATTGACCAGATTGAGGCGAGTATGAGACAGGCATATCCCAGCTGGAGGGTATACCGTGCCTGGACGAGTGGAATGATCCGCAGGAAAGTAAAAATGCGTGACGGGCTCCATATTCCGGATGTAGAGGAAGCTTTGACACAGATGGCGGCAGATGGGATGGCAGATGTCGTCGTTCAGCCGACGCATGTAATTAATGGAATTGAGAATGATCAGATGCTGGAGAGTGTAAGAAAATGCGGGCATCTGTTTTCCCGTATTTCGGTGGGGAAACCGCTTTTGACCACACAGGAGGACAATGTGCGCATTGTGCGCGTGATCGCGCAGGAGCTGCGAATTGCAGAAGACGAGGCACTGGTCTTGATGGGGCATGGGACGGAGCACTACGCAAACTCTATTTACGCGGCGCTGGATTACCAGTTTAAGGACATGGGGTATCCCAATATTTTTATGGGGACGGTGGAGGCCTATCCGGCACTGGATTCGCTAATGCGGCGCGTACAGGAGCAGCAATTCAGACAGGTCGTTCTGGCGCCGTTTATGATTGTTGCTGGCGATCATGCGGAAAATGATCTGGCCGGTCCTGACGCGGATTCCTGGAAAAGCCGTTTTGAGAGCGCCGGGTTTGAGGTAGGGTGCGTTTTGAAGGGACTTGGCGAATATGCCGGGGTTCGGGAGATGTTTCTGGATCATGTGCGGGACGCGATGGATGCGGCAGAGATGCTAGTATAACGTTCGATATTTAACTCGACTTTTTCAGCGGGAGCGTATCCACTAT
>JAJPXU010000088.1 GCA_021205305.1 Lachnospiraceae bacterium | reverse complement strand
CTTTCGCAATTATTGCGCAAGCAAATAAATATGTGGCGAAATTTGTTTTCCCAGTTTTCCGATCAATACCTGATTGGAATCATCTCTCTTTGCCGGAACAGCCACCCGAATATATTCCTTCGTGTAGCCGAGGAAATATTCCACGCCATCCAGTATTTCCTTTTCTTCAAAAAGCGCCTCTACTGTTTTCCCGGCACATTCCTCTTCAAACTTGTTTCGGTTGCGCTCACCCAGTTCTATAAGGATATCGCTGCGGACGCCTTTTTCCGTCTCCGGAATCTGCCCCGGCATCGCGGCTGCGCGTGTTCCCTGCCGCCTCGAATACTTGAAAATATGTGTCTCATACAGATGAATCTTTTCCAAAAACTTCACAGTGATATCGAACTCTTCCTGCGTCTCCTGCGGAAACCCGACAATCACGTCGGTCGTAATAGCGGGACGATCAAACACATTCCGCAGAATCGCACATTTTTCTTCAAATTCTTCCGCCGTATATCGGCGGTTCATCCGCTTCAGCACGGAGGTACAGCCGCTCTGCAGGGAGAGATGGAAATGCGGGCAAACCTTTGGCAGAGTATGCAGGCAGGAGGCAAATTCTTCTGTGACAATTCCCGGCTCCAGAGAACCCAGGCGGATACGGGCAATGCCCGGCACCTCATGCACCGCCTGAATCAAAGTCAGAAGAGACAGCTGTGCATCTCCGGCATTGGAACCCTCCTGAATCAAAGAAGACTTAAAATCACTGCCATAGGAGCTCAGGTGAATCCCTGTCAGAACCACCTCACGGCAGCCGTTCCCGGCCAGCAGCTCTACTTCCCGCAAAACATCCTCCGGTCTGCGGCTCCTGACACGCCCGCGCGCGTACGGAATAATGCAATAGGTGCAAAATTGGTTGCAGCCGTCCTGCACCTTAATATAGGCGCGCGTATGCTCTTCTGTGCGGGTAATAGAAAGAGTTTCGTATTCGTGATTATGGTTAATGTCAATCTTTCCGACCACATGGCCAGCCGTCCACCCGAATTCGTGTTCCGGCGAAATCGTCGAAAGCTGCCCCCTGCCTGTATCTTCCTTCTGTACTGCCGGTAATTTGGTACTGTTCTCCATTTGCCCACTCTCTGTGGTATATCCTGCGGGATCCCCGCGCAGATCCATGGCATCCCCTTCACGAGCCGCCTCAAACATTCGCAGAGCCTCAATCAGATCTTTCTTACAGTTATTTCCAAGCACCAGATCAACCGTCTGATCCTCTTCCACCGGCCGCTCCGCCGTCTGCACATAACAGCCCGTCGCCACTACGATCGCATCCGGATTCATTTTCCGGGCTCTATGCAGCATCTGCCGCGACTTGCGGTCCGCAATGTTTGTCACCGAGCAGGTATTAATTACATACACATCCGCGCCGGGCGCGAACGGCACAATTTCATACCCCGCTTCTTCCAAAAGCTGCCGCATGGCTTCCGTCTCATATGCGTTTACCTTGCAGCCAAGATTATGAAGCGCCGCTTTTTTCCCCATAGTCAATTCCTCTTTTCTGCCGCCGCCCCGGCTCCATATAGGCATCTTGCTCATACTGTCTCTTTTTAAAACGTATATTTTGCGTAAAACAGCCGTCAGAATTTACAAAGAAAGCGTCAGAACTTCCGCTGATTTATTCTTGACTTTTCACGCGCCAGACAGTAAGATAATAAATGGTTCATAACTATAAACTACATGGAGGGGTGATATTATGAAAACAGTGCAGATTTCTTTAAATTCGATTGATAAAGTAAAATCTTTCGTAAATGACATTACAAAGTTTGACAACGATTTTGATCTCGTGTCCGGCCGTTATGTCATCGACGCAAAGTCCATCATGGGTATCTTCAGTCTGGATCTTTCCAAACCGATCGACCTGAATATCCATGCGGAAGACAACATTGATGAAATTCTGACTGTACTCGACGCGTACATTATTCAGTAAAGCGGTCGACGCACTGTCGGATTCCGGATTTTCTTATTTGCGAGTCAAAATCGAGTAGGAGACGGCCTTTTGCCTCCTGCTCGCCCGCGTGAGCCGGGTGCGGCTTTAGCCGCAGGACTCCTTGCCCGGCTCTGTGCATAAGACGATATTTCAGGAGACAGCAGAGCTGTCTCCTTTTTCGTGCACAAAAACTTCTACTCCACCCGTATCGTCTCTGCGGTCTCGATGGCGGTCTCCACCATCTCGTCAATCTTTTCCTGCAGCTTCAGCTCTGAACGCTGGATCACTTTCCGGTTCGGCTTGGTCACCGGATGCTTGGCCACAAAAATCGTGCAGCAGTCCTCGAACGGCAGGATAGATGTCTCAAAGGTATCGATCTTTTTCGCAACCTCTACAATTTCCTGCTTGTCAAAGCCGATCAGCGGCCGGAAAACCGGTAAGTCGCATACCTCGTTTGTCGCCGCCAGGCTCTGAATGGTCTGGCTGGCTACCTGCCCAACACTTTCACCCGTGATCAACGCCATCGAGCCATCCAGCGCGGCAAAGCGTTCCGCAATCCGCATCATATAACGGCGCATGATAATTGTCAGCTCATCATGCGGGCATTTTTCATAAATATAAAGCTGGATCTCTGTAAAATTCACCACATGGAGCCGAATCGGGCCGGTATATCTCGCCACAATCTGCGCCAGGTCAATCACTTTCTGCTTCGCACGATCGCTCGTATAGGGCGGCGCATGGAAATAGACCGCGTCAATCACCACGCCGCGCTTGCCGATCATGTATCCGGCTACCGGGCTGTCGATCCCGCCGGAAAGCAGCAGCATTGCCCGTCCGCTCGTACCGACCGGCATCCCGCCGGGGCCAGGGATGACTTTGGAATAAATATAGATCTTTTCCCGAATCTCCACATGAATCAGAAGCTCCGGGTTATGGACATCCACCTTCATTTCAGGAAACGCGTCCAGAATCTGTCCGCCCAGTTCCGCATTCACTTCCATAGAGTCAATCGGATAGCTTTTTTTCGCCCGGCGCGTCATCACTTTAAAGGTCTGATTGTGTGTCTCATAGACTTCTGAAAGGAAACGGATCACATCCTTTCCCAATTCCTCCAAGCCGCCATCTTCTACCTTCATCACCGGGCAGAACCCAACGATTCCAAACACACGCTGCAAAGCCTCGACCACTTCGTCATAGTCATAATCGCTCTCACAGTCCACATAAATCCTGCCCTGCTCCCGCGTCACGGAAAACGCACCATCCACCTTGGAGAGCGCGTGGCGGATCTGTTTTACCAATGCTTCTTCAAAAAGATGCCGATTCTTTCCCTTGATCGCGATTTCTCCGTATTTTATCAAAAATGTCTTGAACATAATTTTCCTTTCTATTCCACTTGCATTACTTCCCTGCATTCTGAGGCTCCCCGTTATGCGAAACTGCTCCTGGCAGCCTGTGTTGTGATTCCATATACATTCTGCCTGTTTCGCCAATCGCACAAAGTAAAAATTCGCAGTGTACCTGACTAACGTCTCGTAAATCGCCGCAGCATCGGCAGCAGTTCTCGCAGAGCATCCAGGCAGTAATCAATTTCTTCTTCCGTAGTAAAGCGGCTGAAACTGAAACGAAGCGTGGATTCCAGCTGTTCTTTGGGCAGGTGCATTTCTTTAAGCACTCCGCTGACCGGCGTCTTCTTATTAGAGGAACACGCGGAACCGGCGGAGACATAGATCCCCCGCTCTTCCAACGCATGCAGAAGCACCTCGCTGCGCACACCCACGAATGCCGCGCTCACGATATGCGCCGCTCCCTTTTCGCCCGTCTCCGAGTGAATCACCACATCCGGCAGGTCAGACAAGCCGTTCATCAGTCGTTCTTTCAGGGTAAGCAGATGCGCATGATCCTGCTCCATCGTCGCGAACGCGTCTGCTGCCGCCTGTGCAAGTCCTGCTGCGCCCGGCACATTGTCGGTTCCGGAGCGCATTCCTTTTTGCTGGCCGCCTCCCAGAATCAATGGATGAAGCTTCACCTTTTCGCCGACATACAAAAAACCGCTGCCCTTCGGCCCGTGCAGCTTATGCCCGCTCACAGAAAGCAGGTCAATGCCCATACGTTTTGGATAAATCGGGTATTTGCCGTAAGCCTGCACCGCATCCACATGAAACAGGGTATTTGGATTCTTTTTTTTGATCAGCGCCCCAGCTTCCGCGATTGGCTCAATGGTGCCAACCTCGTTATTCACATACATGATGGACACCAGAATCGTTTCCTCACAGATCGCGTCCGCCAGATCATCCAGCGAAATACGCCCTTTCTCGTCCACCGGCAGAACCGTCACGCGATACCCCTGCTCTTCCAGATACCGCATCGGCATCAGCACTGCCGCGTGCTCTACCGCGGAAGTAATGACATGCATTCCGGCACGCCGGTTCGCCGCGGCACCTCCAAGAATCGCCCAGTTATCTGACTCAGTTCCACCCGAAGTAAAGTAAATCTCCTTCTCACTGACCTTCAGCGTCTTCGCGATTGTCTCCCGCGCGTCCCGCAGATAACGCTCCGCCTCTACACCTTTTCGATGTTTCGAAGAAGGATTCCCAAAATCCTCTGTCATCGTCCGTACCACCACATCCCGCACAGAATCCGTCACACGGGTGGTGGCTGAGTTATCCAGATATGCTTCCATATCCGCGCCGCCTCTCTAATCGGGCGAAAACTGATCCGCCCCTCTCTTTTTTCATAAAATATTCAGTTTCATAAATACCCACGTGAGCTCGCAAATGCAGGCTCTCTCCTGCTTTCTTCTGGCGTACACTCACTTCCGCGAGAACTGTAGCACCCCATCCGCGGATTGCTCCGCCATCCTTGCGGCCATCGCTTCCGCCTCTGCGATAATCTCATCCTCGAAGCCCATCAAATGCAGCAGTCGGATCGCGTTGCGCGTCATGGCACGTCCCTCCCGCAGCTGATAGTCAAACGTCACTTCCTCGTCGGTTACCTGCTCTTCAAAATGATAATTCCGATAGATTCCTTCCAGAATATAAGTCAGCTCAATATCATGCGTCGCCGCAAAGCAAAGCATCTGCTTTCCCGCCATCCACTTCAGAATCTGGGAGGACGCAGAAATACGTTCCACCGTATTTGTCCCGCGCAATACCTCATCAATACAGCACAGGATCGGAGTAAACGTTTCCTGTGGATTGTTTTTCTCAGTATGCAAAGAGGAACGCTTCGGGGCTCCAGTACCGGAGATTGCAGAAAAACCTGTCTCGTCATTTTGGGAGAACGTTCCAGATGGAAATACTTCCCCGTCCACCCGGTCCAGAATCCGCTTCAGTGAGCGGATTTCTACCATATAATAGCTCTCCTCGCCCACCAGGTCATCGCGCAGTGCCATCGAAGAATAAATCCGAAAGTACCTGGCCTCATAGGAATCCGCAGTCACTGTGTGAACGGTCTGGGCAAGCAGCGCCTGAAGGGCAGTTGTTTTCAGAAACGTGGATTTCCCGGAAGCATTTGATCCGGTGAGCAAAAGACTCGTCTGTGCATCCACCGAATTCGCTACAGGATTCGCAATCAGCGGATGGTACATATTGACCGCCGCCAGGCGAATCGGACCCTCCTCATGCAGCACCGGAACCGCATAATCCGGATGCAAAACCCGGAACGACGCCACCGCTATCGCTGCTTCCATCCGTCCCATCTGGTCAATCAGATATTCCAGCTCCTTTATATGCCCTGAAAAGGAGCGCACCGCAGAGCGAAACTGGATCAGATCCAGATGAAAAAACATATTCAGGTAAGTGAACACCATCTGCTCCAGGCTGCCATTGCCGCCCTCTCCCGCGACCAGGAAAAACATCCTGCGGCGTGTCCCGGCAAAAACCCGAATCGCTTCTTTCATCTGCTCCTTTGGCATCCACTCGATGTCCTGCTTCACAAAATTCTCCGCGGCCTGCAGCACCTGATCCAGCACCACACAGGAGGTAATGTAAGGGCGAACCCATTTTTTTCTCTTATCATAAATGTAACAGCTGACCCCGATCGCCGCCAAGAGCAGTAAAATGCCTGGCTGCGGATACACCAAAAGCACCGCAATGGAGAAAAGAATCAGCAAAATGCAGGCATAATGCGTCAGGCTGCTGCCTGCCGTCGTCGCGTCCTGCAAATGATAGATGTAGTCAAACACCGAATAGCGGTTGTGAGACTGTCCGATCCTCGCGAAAAAATATTCCATTTCCTCCCGCTTCTGCCGGTTGGCTCCAAACCACTCTACCATCTGTTCAAACTCCTCCAGCTCCCCGCCGGAAAGCTGCGGCGTCCGCAGGCGGTAATACAGATAGCTCTCACCGATAAACGAGCGGGTGTGATTCATCTGGCAAAACACATGATCCATATCCAGATCGTTCCAGGTAATATCATCAATCTGGAACCCGTCATACTCTTTATTCAGATAATAATGGCTGATATTGGCAAATTCCGCAGCGTCATACTCCCGATCCGGCTCCTTGCCCCACTGCTCCCGGATCCGTGCAAGCAGATAAAGGCGCGTCCGGCGGCGATCCCACAGGATAAAAGCAGCAAAAACTGCCACGACCAGAAGAACCATGCCCGCCGCCGTCAGAAAAGCTTCGATATTGTAACTGTCACCCATTTTTTCTCCTACAGTCTCCGGCGCTCCCGTCTGATTATTTGGCTGCATAGTCCAGACAAGCGCGGTCACACACATACGGCCGCACATACGTATTCGCCACCGCTACATGTGCCGGATGTTTCCCGTATACAGCCACATCCTCCGCCTTTTCCATTGTCGTCACCAGGGCAATCTCATGCGTACTCGACGGAATCGGCTCCGTCACAAACTCTACCGTCCGAAGTCCCGGCACCTTTCCAACCAGAGAACCAAGCTGCTTTGCCATCTCCGCTTTCAGCTCCGGTTTTTTCTCCTCCGGGATTTCCTTTTTAAAATTCCACATTACAATATGGTATACCATATTCGTCCTCCTCCTCATCTGAAATCATTTTAACAAAAATACCGTATCTCTCCAAAATAATCAAGCCCTTTCTGCTCGATTTCCTCACTTCTGGCTTCTATCATGCGCATAATATTCCTATTTAAAAACCTGAGGCATTCTCAAATCCCCCTTCTTTTGAAAATTCCATAATCAAATGTGCCATAGATTTTATAA
>JAJPXU010000040.1 GCA_021205305.1 Lachnospiraceae bacterium | reverse complement strand
AGCTGCTCTTTTTCGTGGCTCTGAATCCGATACTTTCCTAATTCATTATAACAGACAGAAAGATAAAAAAGAGATTTCATGACCAACTGGTACAAAATCACGACTAACTGGTCGCAAACAATATATGCGCAGTCGAAGCGAAAGAAAATGAGCGGCTTACGCAGCCGACGATCTGCACTTTGACGAAAGCACTTCCGGGAATCATACAGCGGTTGCTTTCGCATCAGAAACCGGCAGCAGCAGATCCAGAACAAACTGTCCATCTGTGACCCGATAGGAGAGCTGTCCGCCGTATTTTTCCGCCGTATGCCGGATACTGCGTATGCCAAACCCATGTGCGGAGGCGTCAGGCTTATCTGTCAGCAGCTGACCGTCTTTTTCTTTGGGGAGTGCTTCACAGCTGTTTTCAACGTGCAGGCTCAGCATCTGATTCTTCAGGGATATCCGGATGCGTATCTGTCTTTTTTGCTCATCCGCAATTTTCATACAGGCTTCAATGGCGTTGTCCAGAGCGTTTCCGAGGATCGTGCAGATATCCAGAGGATCCATGAAATCCAGCAAGCTGCCATCAATATAAGGCACACAGCAAATGTGATTTTCCTGGCAGAGGGCGAGCTTCTGATTCAAAATCACATCCACAGCCTGATTGCCGGTATTCAGTTCTGTTTCATATGGGCGGATCTGCGTCAGCATCTTCCCAAGCTCCTGGCGAATCTGCTCCTGATCCGTACAGTTTTGTATGTAAAGAAGTGTATTTTTCAGGTCATGATACTGGCGGTTGACCCGGTCGGCCACTTCCTTTGACTGCGAATACTGTGCGTGCTGGACAAAAAGCATCTGCTCCAGCTGGTGCAGCTCGGCGGTATGACGCTCAGAGGAAACCGCGGTCACATTTCCAATCAGAAGCAGCAGGCCCCCCAGAAGCGTGATCAGCATCATAATCGGAATTTCAGCGGTGAGCTCCTCATTTGCTACCGGCAGCCAGATCGTGATGCCGCGGATAAACAGATACGGAAGCAGAGAGACGGCCAATACCGGGATATGCCCAGGGCGCAGCACCGGACGGCCGCTTTTTTCCATAAACTGCCGTACGATCCACACGGTCAGAAACAGAACGGCTGCTTCTGCCAGATTGGCGCCAATCAGCCTTATCAGTGAGCCTTCCAAAAACAGATCGTAGTGAAGCAGGCTCTGAGAGAAGAATCCAGACAGTGCCCGCAGACAGTCACTGATCAGAAAATATACCATCATCTCATACAGGCAGATGAGGATACTGTCCTGCGTCCAAAGCCAGATGAAAGCCAGGAAAAAGACCATTTTGACAGCGACAGTGCCATATGTGCCGGGATCCCAGTAGCCGCCGCGCTGGAATGGAACAGCCAGGAAAACGCTGAGAATCAAAAGGAGACTGCCCTGACAGTTCTGGAGTGAGAAAGATTCGTGTGCCGGTGCTTTCGGACTGGATTTTTGATTCCGAGGGAGATGGAGGTGAGATCCGGAAGAAGGCCGCTTCAGTGAGGAAGAACTCAGGAAAAAAACACAGCCCAGCTGCTCCGTCAGCGCCATCAGAAAGGATGGAAAAAGAGCTTCGATCCAGGTGAAAATCTGATTCATTACGACAATCCTCCTACATATTCTGCCAGCACTTCCAGAAATTCCTTTCTCCGGTGGCGGCTGATTGCCAGCTGCGTTCCGGCAACCCAGACATCACACCCCTGAAACCGGTCCACATAGTTCAGGCTGACCAGGTAGGCGGTATGGCAGCGGAAAAAAGGAAACTCCGCCAGCTTGTGCTCCAGGGCATTCATCGTCTCGCCGGAGGGAATTTCACGTGTACGCGTATGAATAACCGTTTTATGAAGCGAAGTTTCCACATAAGTAATGTCACGGATATCGAGCAGGACAGTGCCTTCACGGTTTTTAACGGTCAGAAAATGAGGTGTGCGCTTCACGATCACCCCAAGCGCACGGGTCAGCTCCGCGGCAAACGTCTCGTAATTTACCGGCTTTATGATAAAATTCAGTGCGTTTACGGTGTAGCCCTCCAGAGCGTACTGCACCAGGTTTGTGATGAAAATAATGATCACATTTTCATCCACCGTCCGGATCGCTTTCGCGGCATCCATCCCATTCATCGGCTTCATTTCAATATCCAGGAACAGGATGTCACAGTCCTTTGGGTACTCCTCGACCAGAGAAAGACCGTCCGGAAAGAAGGAGACCTGAAAAGTCTCTTCGTGTGTTTCCTCATATCGACGGATATATTCGGCCAGACGCCGCCGCTCCGGCTCCATATCCTCCGCAATCGCAATGCGAATCACAGGCGTTCCTCCTCCTTTCCGGCTTATGCCGATGTTCCGATTCGTTTGATGTCTTCTGATATCTGAAATAAAGACAGTTTGCAGTTTAGTGATTATTGACATAATTATACTCCGAAAACAGGGGTGGAAGCAACCTGTTTTTCCGGTTATTCCGGTCAAAGGAATGCTTGCTGCCACTACGTTTTTAACCCAGAACCCGCAGCAAGTGCGTGGTCGAGATAATTTGGAGACGAGGTACTAGCTTTAAAAAAATGGCTTGACAAAATAATAGAGATATGATAAGTTCATTTAACAATTAAGCTAAATGTTAAAGGAGGGATGGAATTGGGTTTACAGGAAACACTAAAGGCTCTGGCGGATCCGACCCGCCGGGAAATCCTGAATTTGCTCAAAAGCGGCAGAATGTCTGCCGGAGAGATTACCGAACACTTTCCCGTAACCGCCGCATCCATTTCCAGGCACCTTTCGGTGCTGAAGGATGCGGATCTGGTTCGGGATAAGCGGGAAGGAAAATTCATTTATTACGAGATCAATACCTCCGTTTTGGAAGAGACGCTGCTGTGGATGACTGACCTGATGGGTGAGTAATGGCTGCGGTGGAAAAGAACTTTATGAAAGCGTAATATGGCTTAAAAATAAGAAATCAAAGAGTTAAGGAGTTAAGGGAGGAATCAGGTATGCTTAAGAGTAACAGACGAACGGTAATTTTATCCTCAATTGTGATTTTGCTTCCGGTTCTGGCGGGGCTTCTTCTGTGGAATCGCCTGCCGGATCAGATGGCGACGCACTGGAGCACCAGTAATACACCGGATGGATTCAGCTCTAAGGCGTTTGCGGTTTTTGGAATCCCCGTATTTCTGCTGATCATGCATTTTTTCTGTCTGCTTGCAACTGCCGGAGACGCAAAACAGAGGGATCAGAATAAAAAGGTACTCGGCATGGTATTCTGGATTATACCGCTTGTGTCTTTGTTCACGAATGGGATGATCTATGCCGCGGCATTGGAAAAAGAGTTTCATGTACTTACGGTTTGTTCGGTTATGATGGGACTGCTGTTTTTATTTCTGGGGAATTATTTTCCGAAAATAAAACAGAATCGAACCATTGGAATTCGGTTTTCCTGGACATTAAATAATGAAGAGAACTGGAACCAGACGCACCGTTTTGCCGGAAAGGTATGGGTGATTGACGGACTGGTACTTTTGCTTTCGATTTTTCTGCCGGGTGAGGTTCTGATGCCGGTTTTGTTTGGTACGATTGTGGTGGCAGTTGTACTGCCGTTCCTGTATTCCTGGCGAATTTACAGGAAACAGAAAGAAGGGCGTGAACTGTAATCAAATTAAATTACGCCGCAAAAGAAACAGATTATCCGAAAAGGATGGAAAATGGGGAGAGAAGGGGTATAATTGAGATATGAAATAACAGATCGGATATCAGACAGGATACAAGAAAGGCTGTATTGAGATTATAATGCTAACGGATAAAACTCAAAATTTACTGAAAAAACTGACATTGGAGGAAAAGGCAGCTCTGCTTAGCGGCAAGAACGAATGGGAGACGCATGACATTCCCAGACTTGGCATTCCGTCCGTGGTCTGCTCGGATGGGCCGAGCGGCGTGCGCCATCAGGAGGGTGCCGGAGATCATCTTGGACTGAATCCCTCGCTGCCGGCAACCTGTTTCCCGAGTGCGGCAACTGTCGCGAACAGCTGGGATGAGGCGCTTGCGGAGCTGGTGGGCAGGGCACTTGGAGAGGAAGCGCAGGCGCTGGGAGTGGATGTCCTCCTTGGTCCCGGTATGAATATCAAGCGCAGTCCTCTGTGCGGACGAAATTTTGAGTATTTTTCCGAGGATCCCTATCTGGCGGGGAAAATGGCGGCCGGGTACGTGAGGGGAGTTCAGAGCAAAGGGGTATCTGCCTGCCCAAAACATTTTGCGGTCAACAGTCAGGAGGAGCGCCGCATGGCGATGAATGCCATAGTCGACGAGCGGACGCTCCGGGAGATCTATCTGACTGGGTTTGAGATCGCGGTAACCGAGGCCAAACCGATGGCTTTGATGACAAGCTATAATGAGGTAAACGGCACTTACGCGAATGAAAATCAGCATCTTTTGAAGGATATTCTGAGGGAGACCTGGGGGTACGACGGAGTGGTCATTACGGATTGGGGTGGTTCGAATGACCATGTAGAAGGCGTCCGCGCGGGATCCAACCTGGAGATGCCAAATCCAGGCTATGATTCGCCGACGATTCTGATGCAGGCATATAAAGATGGAAAGATTTCCATGAAAGAGATCGACGACTGCGTGGGGCAGCTGCTGGAAGTGGTATTGAAGCTGGCGGAGAACCGGGGAAAGATAGAAAAATCAAAAACACTAAAGACAGTAAAAACAACAGAAGATAAGTCAGGTGAGACTGACTTAAATGTCATAGGGGCTGCCAAATTTAAAATTGATATGGAAAAACATCACGAACTCGCCCGCCGAGTCGCGCAGGAGAGTATCGTATTGCTGAAAAACGAAGGGAATATCCTGCCTCTTGATTCAGAGAAAAAAACGGTCGTAATCGGCGATTTTGCGAAGAAAGCCCGCTATCAGGGTGCCGGTTCTTCGAATGTGAACAGTACGAAAGTGGAGAATATTCTGGACCTGATTGATTCCAGGCCAATCAAATATGCCGGTTTTGCCCAGGGCTATCAGCGCAACAGCGGACGGGATGAGAAGCTGGAGCAGGAGGCGGTCGCGCTGGCGTCGCAGGCGGATCAGATTCTCTATTTTTTCGGACTGGATGAGGTTAGTGAGTCTGAGGGCATTGACCGTCAGCATATGCGGATTCCGGAGAATCAGATCGTTCTGCTGGAGGCACTGGCGAAGACCGGAAAGCCGATTATCGGGGTATTAAGCGGCGGTTCGGCGATTGAAATGCCGTGGGAGAAAGATTGTCGGGCAATCTTGCATACCTACCTTGGCGGACAGGCAGGTGCGGGCGCGGCGCTGGATGTGCTGACGGGGAAGGTGAATCCTTCCGGAAAGCTGAACGAAACCTATCCGATGTCTTATGAAGATACCCCGGCGTACCATTATTTTCCGGCGAAAAAAAGAAACAGTGAGTATCGCGAAGGAATCTTTGTCGGCTATCGTTATTACGAGACAGTGCAGAAACCGGTGCGTTATCCGTTCGGCTATGGTCTCTCCTATACGACGTTCGAGTATTCTGATCTGAAGGTTTCAGAAAAGGAAGCGGTCTTTACCCTGACAAATACCGGAAAGCGGAGCGGTGCGGAAGTGGCGCAGCTTTATGTCTCCTGTGAAAATAGCCGCATCTTCCGTCCGGTCAGAGAATTAAAAGGGTTTATAAAAGTTTTCCTGAAAGCAGGGGAAAGCCGCAGGGTGCGTATTCCGCTGGATGACAAGGCATTTCGCTTCTGGAATACGGAGACGAACCGCTGGGACATTGAGGAGGCAGAGTATCAGATTCAGGTCGGCGCGAATGTAGAAGATATCCGGCTGCGGGGCACCCTTGTGGTAAAAGGAACGACAAAGCGGCTGCCATATCGTGCAGACAGAGAGAAGCTGGCGGACTACTACAGCGGAAAGATTCAGAACGTGAGCGATGAGGCCTACGCGGCAATCTATGGAGGAGCTATTCCGGAAGACCGCTGGTCGGACGGAGAACTAACCATTAACGATGCGATCTGCCAGATGAGCGGCGCAAAGAATCCGCTGGCACGAAAAATCTGTAAAATCCTGAAAGATAAAAAAGAGAAAAGTGAAAAGGCTGGCAAACCGGACCTGAATGTCCTTTTCATTTACAATATGCCGTTTCGCAGCGTGGCCAGGATGACCGGTGGCATGGTCAGCATGCGGATGGTCGATGGAATGATCACAGCCGTGAATGGACATTTCTTCCGAGGCATGGGAATTCTCATCAAAGGATTCTTTCAAAACCGGAAGCTGAATAAATCGTACGCGAAGAAACTGTATCCGAAGAACTAAATGGATGCTCCTGCTTGCCGGAGAATGATTTTATGGCAATGTGGGAAAGCGATTTGTAAAATAATGAAAATGAGAGAGAAGTGAAAAATATATGGGAACAGTAAAAAATCATTGGCTTACCTACACGGAAAAGCATCCCAAAATCGCCCAGTGGTTCCGGGAAGGCGGACTGTTCATCATCTTCAGTTATGTAGTGACATTCGCGAAATATCTGATGCTGCTGTTTCTGCCGGCCTTGTTCGCAGCTTATGCGGACATCGGCTGGGGATGGCCGTCCATACAGGGGAACCTGTTTGGCATCAGCTTTACCTTCAATGTAATCGGCTACGCTGCCGAAGATGGAGGACTGGCATATCTTTACGCCTATCTGGTATCCAGCTTTTTGGGAGAGTGTATCAACTTTCCATTGCAGCGCAATATCACATTCCGGAGCAAAGGGCCGCTCGCCTTGCAGATTCCGATTTATTTTCTGGGATGGGTGGTGATCACGCTGATCGTCAACTCTATCAACAGCGTCTGGGTCGGAGTGGCCAGTTACCTGGTACCGGCGGCCATTTATAATATTGTGACCATCGTCTTAAACGGCGGTGTGTCGATGGTGGTGTTCTTCGTATTGAACAAGATTATTTTTGCAGAAGGGTTTGGAAAGAAATAAAGCAGAGGAAAAAGTCACCGGATGTGGTGGCTTTTTGCTTTGTATTTATTTGCGGATATTTTCCTTGAGTAAATCAGTCATATCTGTTAAAATCAATTTATAGTGGACAGAGAAGAATTATCGTTGAATGAAAAACCCAATCCCCCAGCTATGCTGGGGAGAATAGAGTAAGCTGTAG
>JAJPXU010000156.1:17925-80626 GCA_021205305.1 Lachnospiraceae bacterium | reverse complement strand
AGATAATACAATGATTATTTTCCTTTGTAAAGACACAGTAACATCTCATCTGTCACAAGCGAAGATTTTCGGCTTTTAGAGCCTGCGATTCGCGTATTAGGCGGTGAAAGATGCACAAGTCATTTTGCGACAGATCCTATCCTTATTGCGAGATCTCTTCTTTTGCGTTAAAATAGGCGGAACACGGTTATCAGAATTGAAAAAGAGTTGATAAAAGAAGGTGAAACAAATTTTATGAAAAACCCTGGCGTAAGAATTGTTACATGGAAAGTATCAGAGGAAGATGTGGCTGCATTTACACCCACAATGGAGACTGCCGCATCTTTCTCCGTATCACCCATGCAGATATCGGGCAGCGCGAAGCAGCAAACCCGCCCTGACCGGGTGCGCCTCACCGTGGAGCGTTTTCTGCGCGTGAAAGGCTGTTCCCATCATGTACTCACGCTTCTGAAGCGCACCGACCACGGAATTTTGCTTAATGGGATCTGGGCGTACACAAATCAGCCCCTAAAGCCCGGCGATGAAATCACCATCCGCGTTGAAGAAAAAGCCTCCTCTGAACAGATTATGCCGGTTCCGCTCCCATTCTCCATTCTCTATGAGGATGAGGATGTGCTGGTTGTGGACAAACCCAGCGATATGCCCGTCCACCCATCGGCCGGGAATTATGAGAACACCCTCGCAAACGCGGTGATGTATTACTATTCTAGCAAAGGGCTCCCGTTCGTCTTCCGCTGTGTCACCCGTCTCGACCGCGATACGACCGGGCTGGTGCTTCTTGCAAAAAACAGCTTAAGCAGCGCCATTCTCTCCGATCATTCCGCACACCGGCAGATCCACCGTGAGTACCTGGCGATTGTGGAGGGAATGCTTCCCGAGCGGGGCACCATAGACGCGCCGATCGCCCGCCAGGAGGATTCTGCGCTGATGCGCTGTATTGATCCGGAACACGGGGAGCGCGCGGTGACACACTACGAGCGGCTGGCCGTTTTTGGGCACCCTCTTTCTGTGTGCCGGGATGACGCTGGTCCTGTCCCCGCCGAAGCTGCCATTTCCGGAAAACCCAGGCTACCGGACATTCTCTCGCTTGCCTCTGTCCAGCTGGAAACGGGGCGCACCCATCAGATACGCGTGCACATGAAGTCCATCGGTCATCCGCTGCCCGGCGATTTTCTTTACAATCCGGATTCCGTCTGTGCGCTTGCACCGAGGCAGATGCTGCATTCTCACCGAATCACATTTGCTCACCCAATCACAGGCGAAACGCTTTCTTTTGTGAGCGACCTGCCGGAAGATATGCGGACGCTGCTAAATTTCTTCCCCGGCCCTGCGGTCGAGTAAGGGACAGATCGTCGTCGGCTCCTACTCGCCGCGCGGGCTGCGTCCGGCATCAGCCGGAAAATATCCTTACGCAGCCCTGTGCATCAAAAATGACCCCGTCGGACTTCTGCGGGGTCGTTTTCACAATATTTTTCCTTACCGGATCTTCTCCGGGAACCCTACTTTTTTCTGCACCTTGCGCAGGGTCTTCTGTGAATAGTAGGTCGCTTTCTCTGCGTTATTTTTTATCACGCTGTCGATATAGGACTTATCCTTCTCCAGCTCTGCCACACGCTTCTGCAATGGATCAAGTACACTTACCACAGCCTCTCCGACCGCCTCTTTAAACTGGCCATAGCCGCTGCCGGAAAATTCCTTCACTACCTCATCCGGCGTCCGTCCGGTGCAGGCGCAATAAATATCAATCAGATTGTGCAGGCCCGGCTGCTCCTCGCTGTAGCGGAATTCACCGAGAGAATCCGTCACTGCCCGCTTGCATTTGCGCCGGATCGTATCCGCGTCATCCATCAGATAAATGCTCCCGTTCGGGTTTTCATCTGATTTGCTCATCTTTTTTGAAGGATCCTGCAGGCTCATAATCTTCGCGCCCACCTTCCCAATATACGCTTCCGGGATCGTGAACACATCACCATAAATGCTGTTAAACCTCTGTGCGATATCCCGGGTAAGTTCAAGATGCTGCATCTGGTCAATCCCCACCGGCACCACGTCCGCCTGATAAAGGAGGATATCGGCCGCCATCAGGACCGGATAGGTAAACAATCCTGCATTGATATTATCCGCATGCTTCGCCGCCTTATCCTTAAACTGCGTCATACGATTCAGTTCACCCATATAGGTGAAGCAATTCAGTATCCACGCCAGCTCCGCGTGCCCCGATACATGAGACTGATAGTAAATGCAGTTCTTCTCCGGGTCAAGCCCCGCCGCAATATATAATGTCAAAAGTGCACGCGCACGCTTGCGCAGCGTCGCCGGATCCTGGCGGATTGTGATCGAATGCATATCTACAACCGAATAGAAGCACTCATATTCATCACTTAAAGTCACCCAGTTTTTCAGCGCTCCGAGATAATTTCCCAAAGTCAGATTCCCCGTCGCCTGCATGCCGCTAAACAGTACCTTTTTATTGTCAATCATAGCCTTGTCCTCCTCTTTTCCTTCCGCAATTCTACCATCTTGCCCATGCAAAGTCAAGGAAGGAAAAGTGTCTCATTCATACTCCCTGTCCGATAGCCCTTCAAATCCAGCGATACGTACGAAAACCCAAACGACTGCAGCTGTGTATAAATTTTCCTGCGAAGTGTCTCATCCAGCATTTTTTCAAAATCCTGTGGTAAGATTTCAATCCGGGCGATCCGGCATTCACCTTCCGGCAAGGAGGCTGTCTGCCCGCCCGACCCGTGAATCCGCACACGTACCTGGCGAAACCCAAGCTCTATCAAAAACTGCTCCGCCCGCTCCACCATAGACAGCTTCTCTTTTGTAATCGTCTCGCCATATGGAAACCGGCTGGCAAGACAGGCAAAGGAAGGCTTATCCCAGGTCGGCAGAGCAAATTCTCTGGACAACGTGCGAATGTCTGTTTTACTTAAATTTGCCTCCCGCAGAGGACTAAGGATTCCGAGTTCCCGGATCGCCTGAAGCCCCGGACGGTAATCTCCGATGTCATCTGTATTCGACCCTTCCGCTACCGCGCGGATGCCATTTTCCTCCGCCAGCCTTCTGATTTGTCCGAACAGTTCCCGCTTACAGATATAACAGCGGTTCTTCGGGTTCTCACAAAACCCCGGGATACTTAGTTCGTCGGATTCACAGATCACCTGCCTGATTCCCTGCTCTTTGCAGAACGCGGATGCCTCCTGAAATTCCCTTTCCGGAAAGGAGCAGGACTTCACCGTGACCGCAATCGCCCGATCTCCCAGCACATCATGTGCTGTTTTCAGCAGGAACGTGGAATCTACCCCACCCGAAAAGGCGACTGCCACACTGCCCACTTTCTTCAGTCTGTTTTTTAAATCCTTATATTTTAATTCCAATTTTTCATCCATCTTTGCGATCCCTTTCCTTTCTCATTCTTCCAAATCCACGCCTGACCATTCACAGTCATTTTACCATATCCTGTTTCCGAACTGCCGATGCATCTTTTACAGAGGTGAAATTGATTTATAATTGTAGCAACGGAAACCTGCCATGTCAATCGATGAAACGGAAAACTCTGAAATCCAATTGAAAACGATTCCCAATTGCGTTATAATCAGCTAAACAGTTAACTGTACCCGGAGGGCTGACCGAACATGATATCAACAAAAGGAAGATATGCGCTGCGCGTGATCGTCGATCTTGCGGAACATCAGCAGGGCGAGGAATACATCCCTTTAAAGGACATTGCCGCGCGGCAGGAAATCTCAGAAAAATATCTGGAAATCATCTTAAAAGTCCTGGTAAAGGAAAAGCTTTTAAAAGGACTGCGCGGAAAGGGCGGCGGCTACCGTCTCACCCGGGAGCCAAAAGACTACCCGGTCGGTGAGATTCTTTCCCTCACGGAAGGCACCCTCGCACCAGTTGCCTGCCTGACGGAGGACGCGGATCCCTGTGAGCGCTCTGCGAACTGCTCTACGCTCCGTATGTGGCAGCGTTTTGACAATCTGACTCATGATTTTTTCTATACAATCACGGTTGCTGACCTGATGGATGGAGGGGAACAAACCAAATGAAATCGACCTGGAAAAACGCGCTGATCTGGTGCTGTACCATATTTCTGACGCTGGCGGCGGTGATTGCGTTTTATTTTCTGTTGCTGAATGGTTCTTCTATTTTAAAAGGGCTCAACTCGATTCTTAAATCCATGGCATCGATCTGGCTCGGACTGGGGCTGGCCTATGTGCTGGATCCGTTGATCCGCTTCGGTGAGCGCAAACTGCGGGAGCGCAATGTAGAACAAACGGCAGCCCGCATTCTGACTATCCTGGCTGTCCTGGTATTGATCGGCCTTTTGCTGTTCCTCATCATCAGCCGTCTGGTACCGCGGCTTGGTGAAACCATCAACGGTCTTCTCAGTGACCTGCCCGGTATGCAGAATACGTTCAACAGCTACCTTGACCGCGTAAACGAGTGGAATCCGGATGTGTACGACATTATCATCAAGATGATCAGCACTGCTACCGATTGGATCAATACGAATCTCTACAAAACCATTAACACCATTACTCAGAGTTTTCTGGGACTGATCACCGGCATTGTCAATCTGTTTGTCGCGCTGATTGTGCTGGTTTACGCACAGATGTCCAAAGAGCGCTTCATCGGTCAGAGCAAGAAAATACTGTACGCCGTCTGCCACCACAAAGGCGCGGCCACCTGGATTCTCGATATTTTCCGGCAGGCAAACCTCATTTTCAGCGGCTTTATCACCGGGAAAATCATTGATTCCGTGATCGTCGGTGTAATCTGTTTTCCCTGTCTGTCGTTTCTGAAAATACACTATGCACTGCTGATCAGCGTTGTCATCGGCGTGACCAATATCATCCCCGTATTCGGACCGTTTATCGGCGCGATTCCCTGCGGCGTCCTGCTGCTTTTTTCCCATCCCTGGGAGGCGCTGGTCTTCGCGGTTTATATCCTGATTCTGCAGCAGATTGACGGCAACATCATCGGACCACGTATTCTCGGTGACTCAACCGGTGTGTCCGCATTCTGGGTGATGGTAGCCATCCTCCTGTTTGGCAATCTGCTCGGCGTCGTCGGTATGATTGTCGGCGTTCCGATTTTTGCGACACTCTATTACATCATCAAACGGATTGTAGAAGAGGAGCTTGCCCGGCAGGGTCTGCCCACCGATTCGATGGAATACGTCCGGCTGGAACGAATTGATGAGAATGGCGAAATGGTCTATCTGAAAGAGGAAGGTGGAAAGAAAAAGAGCATTTCGAATCGAAAATCGCTAAAAGAACTTGCGCTCAGTGTCAAAACGGCTGTAGAAACGCTCCAAAGTTATATAAAAAGAAAAATGAAAAAATGAGCGTAAATGGGCGTTTTCAAAAACACCCTCTGCGGCTTCAGATCGGATATCCTTTCAGATAATAATCCCGCACAAACCGCATCAGCTCCTCCTCGCCCCGCTCGTCGAGAATGCGCAGCATCCCCCGCAGCTCTTTTTCGGTCTGCGGGTGCATCAGTGCGCGCCCTTTTCCTTTTTCAAAATAAGCCAGGGAGTCATGCTGTGTATAGTTCTCTTTATTGTAATTCTTGGAGGCTGAAATGCGGTCCATCAGCATCTCTGCAACATATTTGCGCGGCATCTGCACTGCCTGCAGAGGATACGGAACACCCAGGTTTTTCTCCTGATCCTCCGCCAGGCGATAGTCGAGCCAATACTCATAATGATGACGATTGCGTCCTTTGTGGTGCATCCAGGCGTCAGAATAGCCTTTGTCCCGGCGCTCGCCATTGTTCGGGCTGCTTTTCCCATCCTCGTAATAGCGGAAACCTTCTATCAGTTCCGTAGGCATATATTTCGACAGATCGTGTGTCAGTCCCTGCCAATACAGGCCGATTCGAAAACAGTGCCGCAGCACCAAAAGCTTGTGTTCCGTGATTGTCTTTAAATGTCCCTTTATCTTTCTCCATGTGACTCGATTCATGGAATGATGACGTCTCATCTGGTATTCCTTCTCTCTTTCATTTCCGCTCTTTATGCTTTCAGGCGCCCTCTGTTTTCAAGCTCTTTTTGCTTTCAGATGCTTTCTGTTTTCAGGCGCTTTCTGTTTTCAAACGTTTTTTGCTTTTCAAGTGCTCTCTGACATCCGCCCTTCCAGTACTACGACTGTCCGCGGTGGCGCGGCAAATATGCGGACATCCGTCAGCTGCTCCTGCTCGTCCGGCTGCGGAAAACTGTTTGCCAGACTCGTATCGAACACGCGATACCAGAAATATTGCTCCGGCAAAAGCGGCAGGGCAAACTGCTGCTCCTCCCAGTGGAAATTCCAGGCAATGTAAAGAAAACTCTGTTCCCCCGCATAGAATCCGGAATACATACAGCCCATATGCAGACTGGAATGGCGAAGATCCCCATACCAGGCACGCTCCCCATGATAAGAAAGGTCCGGGTAACCGGTCGAGCGGTAATCCGCACATTGCAGTTCTGCTTTCTGATGCAGCATCGGGTGCTTTTTCCGGAACGCGATCAGCTGCCTGACATACTCGGTCAGTTCACGGTTCGTCTTTGAGCGGCTCCAGTCGAGCCAGGTGCACTCATTGTCCTGACACCAGGGATTATTATTTCCCAGCTGCGTGTTGCCAAACTCATCTCCCGCCAACAGCATCGGCGTACCCTGTGAGAGAAGCATCATCGCATACGCGTTCTTGCGCTGCTGCAGGCGAAGCTGCGTAATCTTGCGCTTCGCACATGGTCCTTCCTCGCCGCAGTTCCAGCTAAAATTCGAATCTGAGCCATCACGGCCCATCTCTCCGTTCTCATCGTTGTATTTCATGTTATAGGAAACCAGATCCAGCATCGTAAAACCATCATGGTTTGTCATATAATTGATCTGCGCACAGCCAGTCGGGTTCTGACGTGTCCGGTAACTGAACGCGTCAAGCATACCCGCATCCCCTTTGAGCAGCCGTCGCGCGTCATTCATAAAACCGTCATTCAACTGCGCAATCCGATGCTCTTTTCTGTTTTCCCTTATGGTACTCTCCGGGAACCAGCTGCAGATCAGCTTCCGACTCGCAAATAGCGGCAGTTTCGCCAGTTCCGCAGACAAATCATCACGCCCAACCATTGAAAAACCGTCCACATGATATTCATCCGCCCAATAATTCAGGCAGTCACAGATCGTTCCAATATCCGTACCCGTGTCAAATGCGAACTCCAGAATGATCTCCATCCCGTTCGCATGGAAAGCTTTCACCAGATCCTTAAACTCAAGATCCGCGCGATCCGAAGACGCATAGGATGCTTTCGGCGCGAAATAAAAGCCCGGCCCATAACCCCAGTAATTCTTTCGGAAGTCCGTCTCAGACATATGCGGACGTTCAAACGCGTGAGCCATAATATCCCTCTGCGAAACCGATGATTCATCCAAAATATATTCTGAACTATTTGACACTGCACCCGACCCACAGGTCTCCATCTGATCCTGCTGCGCAGAACCCATACTGTCTTTCTCCAGGATCTGGTGCCGGAAAAGATACTCCGGGATCTCCAGTTCCGAAAAATCATAGACCGGCATCAGCTTGACCTGGTTCACCCCAAGCGCTTTTAAATAAGGGATCTTCCGCCGCAGGCCGGAAAAGGTACCCTTTCCCCTGACGCCGGAATTCTTATGCATCGTAAACCCACGGACATGCAGATGATACATCACCGTCTCGTGAAAGGGAAGTTCCGGAAGCCTATCCTCTCCCCACGCATACTTTCCTGTCGCAAACGCGCCGCGCAGCCCATGCGGTGAAAAGGACGGCGTCTGGCCATACGTCTCTCTTCCCGCCAGTCTTCTGGCGTAAGGATCTGTGACCACCTCATCCCCGTCGAGAAAATTATATTCATACGCATCCGCCGGAAGCTTTACCTTCATCGAGTAAAAATTACCCGGCGCAGACGGCTCAGGAAACGAAATCACAGCAGCGACTTCCTCACTGCCCTTCTTATAAAGCAGAAGCGCCGGACAAACGGACGCCGAAGCGTAAAATCCAAAATGCACTCCATCCCTGCAAACCCTCGTTCCTGGGGTTCTGCTGTCATCCTGCAAAATCTTAAATCCGTAATCCCCCATACCGTCCTCCGTTTTTCTCTTGTTTTTTACGTATATTCAATCCTCATTTCATTTGCATGCCCTGCTCCGGCTTTCATCGCCGCAATCGCATATCGTCCCAATTTTCCGCCTGTTACGGCCAAGTAGCGTTTTCTTCATTCGCACATCCTTACAGATCCACCGTCAATTCCACCGGACAATGATCCGATCCGAATACCTCCGTATGAATCTTCGCGTCCAAAAGACGATCCCTCAGGCAATCAGACACACAGAAATAGTCAATCCGCCATCCGGCGTTCTTCTCCCTGGCGTGGAACCGATACGACCACCAGCTGTAAATTCCTTCCTGATCCGGGTAAAAGTAACGGAATGTATCGGTAAATCCACTTTCCAGCAGATGCGTGAACTTTCCTCTCTCCTCATCCGTAAAGCCGGCGTTTTTATGATTTGTCTTCGGATTTTTCAGATCAATCTCCTGGTGCGCCACATTCAGATCCCCACAGAATATGACCGGCTTCTTCTCCTCCAGATGCTTCAAATAAGCAAGAAAAGCGTCTTCCCACTGCATCCGGTACGGCAGCCGCGCCAGGCCATCTTTCGAATTCGGCGTATAGACCGTCACCAGATAAAACGCCTCATACTCCAGCGTAATCACGCGCCCTTCCTGGTCGTGCTCCTCTATCCCAATGCCATAGGTAACTGTAAGCGGCTCTTTTTTCGTAAATACAGCAGTGCCGGAATATCCTTTCTTCACGGCATAATTCCAATATTGATACGGGCGCAGCTCCAATTCAATCTGCCCCGCCTGCAGCTTCGTCTCCTGCAGGCAAAACACATCCGCGTCCGCTTCTTTAAAATAGTCAAGAAACCCCTTCTGTACACAGGCACGCAGGCCATTCACATTCCACGATATCAATTTCATGAATCCGTTTTCTCCCCAGGTTGAATCAGATTTTGGTGGGAATCTTCCCTCTTTCCATTTACTATAACATGAACATTTGCAGAAAACAAGATAATTTGCTTGCTATTTTCCATAGCATCTGCTAAAGTATGCCAAAGAGGCGCAAGCTATGGCCCGTATAAAAAGAGAGGTATAAGAAATGAGTGAATTTGAAAACTGCGGCGGCAGCTGTGAGGGATGTACAGAAGAATGTGGCGGCGCCACCATCACACTAACCCTGGACAATGACGAGACACTGGAGTGTCAGATTCTGACCCTCTATGAAGCTGCCGGAAAGAGCTACATCGCCCTTCTGCCCCTGAATGAACAGGGTGTCAATGAAGACGGCGAAGTATTCCTGTATCGTTACCACGAGGAGAATGGAATGCCGGTTCTGGAAAATATCGAAAGCGACGAAGAATACGAAGCCGCTTCCGATGGCTTTGACGAGTGGCTCGATGGTCTGGAGTATGATGAGCTGGTCGAAGAAAACGAAGAAAACCTATAGTATATTCCAAACGAGTAGGAGGCGGTCTTCTGCCTCCTACTCGTTTGCGCTGGCCGTGCGCATAAGGGAAGGGTGCAGAATAGATTGTGAAGTCTATTCTGCACCGGTCTCTGTATCAGATTCTTCCCCATCCTGAACAATGAGTGTGAATTTTACACGATTCGATGTATTACCAGATGCATCTGTTACATAATAGTACAACTCATAGGTTCCCGCCGTGCTGGTATCATAATTGCCTTCTACCTGAATCCGGCGCCAAAGTGAATAGATATAGTCCGCATCACATGTGATCTCATCTACATAAGAAGTCGCGTTAAAGGTATCTCCAGCCTGGATCACAGCGGATGTCCCAGTCAGTTTAATCACCGGTACAGCAGCAAGCTGCTTTTCTGTTTCCGTCTCTGGCACTGCCTCAGCGACCAATTCCGTTTCAGTTTCCGTCTCTGTTTCTGTTTCTGTTTCCGTCTCTGTTTCCGTTTCTTTCTTTGTCTCTGTCTCAGTTTCTGACGCAGAAGACTGATACACTTCCCCTTTACTACTGCCCGTTTCATTCGCGTAAGAAGTAGTAGTAGTATTTGTAGTATTTGTAATATTTGTAGTATTTGTAGTATTCGTATTATTTGTATTATTCGTCTGAGTAGAAACGGATGTTTTCTCTGTCTGCTTCGTCACTAATGTACCAGCCACAAATGCACCAGTCTCCGATACACCAGCCACAGTCCGCACTTCTGCCTCGCTCTTCGCTTCTGCAGTCGTTTCAGATTCTGATTCCGTACCTGTTTCTGTTTCTGTCTCTGTCTCCGTTTCTGTCTCCGTTTCCGTCTCTGTCTCTGTTTCTGTCTCCGTCTCTATTTCCGTCTCTGTCTCTGTTTCTGTCTCTGTTTCTATAAAAAGATAGTCCGTCGCCATCTCTGTTTCTGCCAATGAAGCCAGACGAACTTCCTCTTTATAAGCTTTCTGCCGCATCTCTGAACTGTATACGAAAAAGCCAATAAATAACACCATTGCAACAACTGCCACACTATAGAGAACCACGATTAACGGATTCTTATCTTTTCTATATCTACGTTGTTCTTTTGACATAAAAGGATCCCTCTGCTCTTTCTCTGGCGAAGAAAATCAGTTCCATCAAAAAGACTCTCTCTGCCATTGTCTATGTCTGCATCAAACTGCGTCAGGCATTACTGCTTAGCAACTACACAGATAACCATAACTTTCTGCCAATAAGGGTGGACCATCCATAGAGTGAACACTGTTTGCATAACAACTTGCGTATTTTTTTCTCATACTCCTCTCCCTCCTTTCCTGGGATACAAATGTATTTATTGTAATTAAAAAATCTTAAATCAGATTAAGCAGGCAGGTAGAAAAGTTCTATGATTTTCTCCTGCAGCGCCTCCTCATCGACATAAAACTCGTCATCAGGACTTCCGAGATAATCCTCATCTTCCGGTGTATAATACTCACATTCATCAAAATCAATCGAAAGGAACAAATCTGCCAGCGTCAAATATTTATTTTTTGTGATACTGGTCAGCACATATTCATCCACTTTCTCTATCTCTGCCCAGGTACCATACAGATCATCTGAAACGCAATCCATAAACTGATCCACAAAGGATAACATAAATGTGCGTTCCCTTTCCATACGACCCAAGTTGCCAAACTCCTCATCCGTATCCCTGGTGCACAGAAACGCCTCGATATTGGAATCATCCAGGGTTACCACACTTCCTTCCTGGAATTCCTCATAATCCTCTGCAAGATCATCATTCGGCACTTCCACCGTCACTCCGTTCACCAGCGAATTAATAAAGGAAAGCGTGGAAACATTCGTCGCTATGTATTCATCAACCGGAATATCCCCCAGCAAGGTTTCAACAGAATAGACCATATTTTCACAACTGACTTCTATTCCATCGCCATACGTATAGGCATATCCCAATTGTTCCGTATAGGTATCCTGCAGCGTGCCTTCGCGTGTATAGCGCCGCACTTCTGTCATCGTGTCACAGTTCAGAGCCATGATCGTCATCTTGCTGTTTTTCTTATCCAGAATCATCAGATTGATACTGTAGGCCTGCGGGGCACTCGTATACGCCGTCTTTTCTAATGTTCCCTCAGAGTCAACACCAATTAAAAGAATCGTCGTAATCAAATTGTTATACTGATATTCCTGGCCGTTATAAGTAATATTCCGATAACCAGTATCTACATCTGTAGAACTCGTCACAGTTACATGATACTTTGACTGATTCATTATGGATGTGTGGATCAGGAGCCCAACTCCGCTCAAAACCACAAACACAAGAGCCAGCGTAAACAATGTCAGAAGCTTATTCTGTCTGAACCACCGACGGATACGGTACAATTTCCCGTGTCGGTGATGGTGCCGATGATGATGATGATGTCTGTGATTCCTTTTCGTACTATTTTCCATCTCAATTCCTTCCGGCAAACAGAATCCGGAAAAATGAATCATTCATCCGAGTCTTCGTCCAAATCCTTCCCATATTTCCCATATCCATACCCGTAACCGTACTTCCCGTACTTTCCATATCTTCCGTAACCGTACTTTCCATAGCCATATCCGTAATGATGGCCTTTTGCGCCAACTTTGTTCAGAACAGCGCCCAGGACATGAATCCCGGCATATTCTAACTGTCTCTTGGCTTTAATTGCTTCATTTCGATCTGTCTCGCTGCATTCTACTACCATTATCGTCCCATCACACTGTTTTGCAACAAGAGTTCCATCAATGACAGGAAGCAACGGCGGTACATCCACAATCACATAATCATACTTTCCTCTCAGATAGTCCATCATCTTGCCAAAAAGCCGACTTGAAAGCAGCTCACTCGGATTCGGCGCCAGTGCTCCAGTAAAAATCATATCAAAATATTCATCATCGGTCCGGTAAATAACATCAAGCAAAGCAGCCTGACCACAGAGGAACTCGCTTAACCCGATCAATTTCTGCTGAATATTATATCTGCTCACTGTAATAGAATTTCGAATATCACAATCCAGATATAAAGTCTTTTTTTTCAAAGAAGCCATACTTTTTGCGAGCCAGAAGGAAATACTGGATTTCCCCTCATTCGCGTAAGTGCTGGTAATCGCTATTGTCTTTAAATCATATCCGCTCAGCTGAATGTTTCCCCGAAGAATGTTAATTGCTTCTCTTGCCAGATATGGGAGCTTTTCTGCATCCGGGATTACCACATTTTCCACTTTAGCCATATCTCTGTAATACTGCTGATTCTGTTTCATCTAAATGAGCTTTCCTTTCCCATTAACTTCCCGGTGTCTCAACAAAAATGCTCGGTTCAATACTAATCATTATGTGATTTGAAATAAGGTACAGCCGCCAGCATCGGTACTCCCAGGTATTTTTCTATATCTTCTTCCGACTCAAACTTTGTATTCAGAAGCATATGTACCACCAGAACCATACAGGCCAGAACAATTCCCAGAAGCCCGCCAATTGCCATATATCGGAACAGACTCGGCGTCACATCCTCTACAGCCTCTGCCTCCGAATACTCCACAACCGTCGGTTCACCGGAACCAATGACCTGATAAATCTGTTCAATACTGATATTCAGCAATGAATTAACAATATTCCGGCTCATCTCAATGTCATCGGATGTAACAGTGATCTCAACCATATGCGTCGAATCCGGGTTGTTTACAGTAACCAATTTCTCGAGATCTTTGTAAGTCATATCCAGTCCGAGTTCTTCAATCACCTGATTCAATACCGGACGGCTCTCAATAATAATGCCATAGTCTTCTGTCAATGCATCACTCAACTGCAAATCTGATAAGGATATCATAGAATCTGTATTTGTTATGTAAATGATTGCCTGTGCCTCATAGGATGGCGTAACAAAAAAAGTATGAACAGCGCCGGCTACCGCCATACCCACCAGGAGTGTAAGAAAAATCGCTTTCCAGTTACCCAGAAGCATGAAAAACAACTCTTTTAAGTCGATCTCAATCACGTCATTTTCCTGTGGCAGAACCCCCCCTGCCGCATTATATACCGCGTTCTGCGATTCCTCTTTCTGCAAATCTTCCATAAAAAAACTCCCAACGTCTGTTTTTCACTCAATAAATCAAAGGGAAACAATACCCAATCCTTTGTATTATATCATATATTCCCGTATTTGAAACAATTATTCGTGCGTTCGAATCTTACCAGTTGTGCCACTTAAGATATAAATTTACTTATTTCACCGTTTACACCGATTCCAGAACACATGGCATCCATGTAATCTTACAGACATAATGAAATACCCCGATGCAGGCATCGAGGTAGCATAGGTTCTTGTTTTTTCAAGATAAAAACACATCCAGAAATCCGGACGGCTCCTGTTTTTTTCCATACCGCTCTTTCGTATAAAAGATATGCAGCCGGTCTTTCGCCCGTGTCATACCGACATAGAAGAGTCGGCGCTCCTCTTCGAAATCCGCTTCCAGAGACGCACGGTGGTGCGGCAGAATTCCCTCATTCACATCCGGCAGAAATACCTCTGAAAATTCCAGGCCCTTCGAGGCATGGAGCGTGGCAATCGTGATCGCCTCCGCGCCGCTTTTTTGCGCTTTTCTGCGATTTTCCTCGAGGGCTGTCTTATACGCTTCTATATGGGAATACCATTCCGAGACGGTCTCATAGGGCTTTGCCCCCTGCTGTATCTCATCCAGAATCTCGATGAGTTCTTCCGGTTTCATCCGGCGATGCGTCGCGTATTCACGTAAATATTTCTCATACTGCATCCCATATCGGATGTAATTAATCGCGGCGTAGGGCTTCAGATTCGGCAAAAGCTTCAAATCCGCCTCAAAATTAACCAGATAATCCTCCATCCAGTCTTTCCCGCGGTAATACTCCCGGAGCAATTCAAACGAAATTTTTTTCTGAGAATCTGCCGCCTGTGAAGGAGCTGTCATCGTCCGGGAAGGAACCATTTCCTGCCGGGAGAAGGATGCCGCCCGCGGAGTACGCGCAGTCGCCGCAGTCACCGCGTCGCGGCTGATATAACGCTTGGGATGGTTCATGACCCGCAGAAACTCCGTCCGGTCCAGCCCCTCATACGCGAGGTGAAGGTAGGCAAATAAATCCTTCGCGATCCAATGCTCATATACACTCGGCAGAGTTTCCCGCATCAAAAACGGAATATTAAATTCGGTCAGCCGTTCCGCGATCGGACCGGCACCCTGGTTGGTGCGCACCAGGATCGCCATATCCTGATAAGGCACCTGTTCCTCTTCCGCCCGTTTCCGGATCTGCTGCACCAGATACAGACTCTCATGATCCGGATCCTGAAATTCACGGATATCAATGGGAACTCCCTCTGGACGTACATAGCGAATCTTTTTGGAAAAACGATGACTGTTTTCTTCAATGACCCTTAAAGCCCCGTCCACTACTTTTCCGGTGGAGCGAAAGTTTTTGTCCAGAAGAATGGTCTCTGCCTGCGGATAGTCTTTGGGAAAATTCAGCATGATCTCCGGCTTCGCGCCGCGGAAGCGGTAGATGGACTGATCATCATCCCCGACGATGAAAAGATTGTTTCGCGGGGCGGCCAGAAGCCGCAGAATCTCATACTGAAGCAGATTGATGTCCTGAAATTCGTCCACCAGAATGTAATGCCAGCGCTCCTGCCAGGCATGCAAAATGTCTTTCCTCTGAGTGAGAAGCTCCCAGGTGTAAGTAAGCATATCGTCAAAATCAAGCAGGCGCTGCTGCCGATGCGTCTCTTCATAACAACGGTAAACGTCACGGAAAACATCTTCCGAGCAGGAACGGGCATAATAATGCTCCAGCGAAACATGCTCATTTTTTACCGCACTGATTTCCGCGGCGATTCCGGAAATCGTATCCGCCTCCATCTCCGTATTTGAGGAATTCAGCATTTCCGGGCGAACCGCACCCTGTGGAGTGCTGCCGTCACGCAAAGCGTCCGGTCGGTATCCGGAGCCCCGGACAATGGTTTCCGATGATCCCTGGGCTGTCTGCGTGAAAGACATACTGCACTGTGCGTAAATTTCCCGAATCATTTTGATCCTGGTATCCTCGCTCATCACATTCGCGGCAGTGTAGTGGTATGCGTGTTTTAAAATACCAAAAAAGACCGCGTGAAACGTGCCAAACGTCACACCGCCGCGGCCGCAGATGGTTTGAAACCGCCCCTGCATTTCCTGAGCGGCAGCTTTCGTAAACGTAATAACAAGGATTTCCCGTGGATTCACCTGATAAGTATCAATCAGATATTTTGTTCTCTGTGTAATGACAAGGGTTTTTCCGGAACCCGGCCCGGCCAATACCATGGCCGGACCGTCTTTGTGGGCGATCGCCCTTTCCTGAGCCTCACTGAATGCCATGTGAGTCCTCCAGCTTTTTGATTGCCGCGCGGATCCGCGCGATCGACTCTTCTTTTCCCAGGACATCCATGATCTCGGTCGCACCGGCCGGCGTCATGGCTTTCCCTGAAACGGCGATGCGGACTGGCCACATCACAAAATTCACCTTACAGCCCTTCTCTTCCACATAAGTTTTGAGCAGGGCAAAGAGTGCGTCGTTGCTAAAATCCTCCTGAACTTCCAGACGCGGAAGCAAATCCTTCAATACCTCCAGGCTGGTCGCATCGGTTGATTTTGATTTTTTATTGGTATACAGGGCGACGTCATACTCTGGCACTTTTTCGAAGAAATCCACCATTGCCGGGATATCCGGGTAAACCTCAATCCTGGTCTTTACCATCGCCGCGATTTTATGAAGATCCACATCTCTGGTCAGCGCCTGCTTCAGATAAGGAAGCGCTGCCTCATAGAATACGTCCTCATCCATCGCTTTCAGATATTCCCCATTCATCCAACGGAGCTTCTGCATATCAAACACCGCCGGCGACTTGCTCATATGGTGATAATCAAACGCCTCCACCAGCTCCGGCAGGGAAAAAATCTCGCGGTTGTCCTCCGGACACCAGCCGAGCAGGGCAACATAATTGATAATCGCCTCAGATACAAACCCCTGATCCAGCAGATCCTCAAACGAAGAATGGCCGGAGCGCTTGCTGAGCTTTTTGTGCTCCGCATCCGTGATCAGCGGGCAGTGTACATACACCGGCACCTCCCAGCCAAAAGCCTCGTAAAGCCGGTTGTATTTGGGGGCGGAAGAAAGATACTCATTGCCGCGCACCACATGCGTGATGCCCATCAGATGGTCGTCCACTACATTCGCGAAATTGTACGTCGGAAATCCATCCGACTTAATCAGGATCATGTCATCGAGTTCTTCATTTGGAACCTCGATCGTCCCGTAAATCTCATCCTCAAACTTCGTCGTCCCCTCCCGCGGCACATTCTGGCGGATGACCCAAGGGATGCCGGAAGCGAGCTTCTCTTCGATTTCTTCCTTCGACAGATGCAGGCAGTGCTTGTCGTAAACCGAGATCTCTTTGCCCGCGACCACCTGTTTCAGAGACTCCAGACGCTCTTTCGTGCAGAAGCAGTAATACGCTTCGCCTTTTTCTACCAGTTCTTTGGCGTATTTCATATAAATACCCGCCTTCTGGCGCTCACTCTGGACATACGGACCGACGCCGCCGTCCTTATCCGGCCCCTCATCGTGTACCAGCCCGGTCTTCTCCAGTGTGCGGTTGATAATATCCACCGCACCTTCCACCAAACGCTCCTGATCCGTGTCCTCGATGCGCAGCATAAAAGTACCATTCTCATGCTTCGCGATCAGATACGCGTAAAGCGCCGTTCTTAAATTGCCTACATGCATCCGCCCGGTTGGACTTGGTGCAAAACGTGTTTTTACATTTCCCATAATATTCTCCTCTTTCCAGTTCCTTTATAATCTCCTTATTGAAAAGGTTATTCCCCTTTAAACTTTATCTGGCGTGACACGCCAAGCGCCAGGCCCATCTCTGCCATCAGGAACAGGATGGACGTGCCTCCGTAGCTGATGAAAGGCAGGGTAATACCCGTCGTCGGAATCAGCTTCGTCACGACCGCAATATTCAAAATGACCTGCAGCGCAATATGTACAAAAATCCCGCACACAATCAGCGAACCAAGCAGATCCGGCGCGTTCTGCGCGATAACCACCAGCCGGTACAGCAGAAATACAAACAGCAGCATCACCAGTGCGGCGCCGAACAACCCCAGCTCCTCACAGATAATCGAGAAAATCATATCATTCTGCGCCTCCGGCAGTGAGCCGAGCTTCTGGGTGCTGTTTCCCAGTCCTTTTCCGAAAAAGCCTCCGCTGCCGATGGCATAGAGCGCCTGCAAGATCTGATAGCCGCTGCCGCTCGCATAATCCTCCGGGTGCAGCCAGACCTGGATACGTGTAATACGGAATCCGCCGCTGACATCCCCTGTGATGATCCATATCACAAGGACCGCAATCAATACCGTACCGACGAGAGCGGCGATCACAAACGGAACCGTCTTCGGATGCGCGATGAAAATCAGCGCGACCGTGATCCCCATAATAATAATCGCTGTGCTCAGGTTGTCCGTAAAATAATACGTACAGAACGTAGAAACCAGGCCGAAAGAACCGATGATCAGCACAGGCTTCCATCCGCGGAACTTATACCCCATCTTCGAAATCATGGTTGGAAGCAGCAAAATCACCGCGAGCTTAGCAATCTCCGCCGGCTGAAAGGAGAAAGAGCTTGTCCCCAGCCAACGCCGTGCGCCATTCACCTCTATGCCAACGTATTTTGTAATGATCAGCAGCACCGTCGACACTCCATAAAGCGGCAGTGCGAAATCCGCCAGCCGATGATAATCAATCTGAGAACCGATCAGGGCGCAGACAAGCGCCGCCGCGCTGATGATCGCCTGCTTGCGAAAATAGACCATATCATCGTTATTCTCCACAATCGCCTCATAAGCGCTGGAACTGTACAGCATAATCAGTCCGAAGCAGGTCAGCAAAATCACTACCGCGAGCAGATTGTAATCATAATAATCCCGCTCCGAGTCCGCCGATCTGCTCACAAAGAAATGCTTCTTCTGCCTGGAAACGGTTCTTTTCTTTTGCACAGGGCGCAAGTTTCCCGATCTTACCGCCATAAAATATCCCCTCGAATCCCCTTAAAAAGCTAACAACACTGTTAGACACTCTCACAGCTGCAAGCAAATAATCCATTCATTTCCGGCTGTCCTCAGACGCCATTCCTGTACAGCGCCTGAGGACGAACATGCTTCACAATGCGGCTATCATAACATATCCCGCACTGTTTTTCCAGTGGTTTGGGAGAATTTCTTATGAATTATTCTCCGGCGCCAAACAGGTAATCGGCGCGTCAAAGCTGGGATTGAACGCATAGAAGTTTCTCGCGTCCAGCTGATCCTGAACACTGCGCATTGCTTCACCAAAGCGCTGGAAGTGCACGACCTCACGGGCACGCAGGAAGCGAATCGGGTCAACCACATCCGGATCCTTTACCAGGCGAAGAATATTGTCGTACGTGGTGCGGGCTTTCATTTCCGCAGCCAGGTCCTCCGACAGATCTGTGAGCGGATCGCCCGTCGACTGAAATTCCGTCGCACAGAACGGAGCTCCGCCCGCGGCCTGCGGCCACACACCAGTCGTATGGTCCGCGTAATACGGAGCGAATCCTTCTTTTTCAATTTCCTCCGGTGAAAGTCCGCGGGTCAGCTGATGGACAATCGTCGCCACGATCTCCAGATGAGCCAGTTCTTCCGTCCCGACGTCAGTGAGTATCGCGGACACAGTGCCGTTTGGCGAAGTGTAGCGCTGTGACAGATAGCGCATGGAAGCGCCCATTTCTCCGTCCGGACCTCCGTATTGACTCAGGATGACCTGCGCCAGTTTTGCGTTCGGCGTTTTGATCTTTACCGGATACTCTAATCTCTTCTCATAATACCACATTTATTTTTCGCCTCCTTCCCACGGCCATGCCTGATTGACCCACTTCGCACTGTAAGGTGCTCCCGGGCCACCCTGTCCGTAGCGCATCGGTCCGTATTTTTCCTCATAAAGATGGAGCGCGCGCTTCCGCTTATGGTTGTATTCATGGAAAGCCTGCCGGGCGTTCTCATCCTTTGGATGTGTATCCAGGTACAGCATCAGATCATAAGCACAGAAGCTTACTTCATCCAGATACTGTAAAAGCTGCCCGCAAGTGCCGGTCGGAATGTCGGAAATATCGATTTCACGCGTATATCCATCCGCCGCTGTGCATACACAGCTTTCCTCAGCAAACGCATAACTCTCCTCTGCGCGATTGCGTTCTTCTGCCATGCATCCACAGCCATCCGATGTGCGCGAACGGTCGTTCACCGTACGCATACGGCCGTCCTGCGTATTCATGCCCGGGCGATTCCCCATCATACCGCGCATTGTTCTTCCGTTTCCGTACATATTTCCTTCTCTGTTCACCAGTGCTTCCCTCCTTTTCCGCAGAATGGTTTGCAAAGGCTTTCAAAAACCGTACCGACTTTCAGCGCAGTGCAAGGCTCATAGAGTGTCTCCCATTGCTGATATGGCACATAGCTCATCGCAAGCGGCGCATCCGCTTCTGTCAAATGATAATAAACGTTGTCAACCATGACATTTTCTCTGTCCATACATCCACAGCTCTGACTTTGCATCTCTGACATATTAGCTCCTTTCTAAAACAGGTTCATTACAGAATATGAGGCTGCCCTCACAAATGTTAGTATCTCCGTGAAAAACAGGAATATTGACTTGCAAATATGGATATAATTGGATAAAAAAAACCGAAAACCCATATTCTGGGCTTTCGGCCTTTTCCTTCATTATTATTTTGTAATAGTTCAGAACAACGACGACCTGCGGCCTGCTGTTCTGAATCTTACTATATATCGCAGGATTCTCACCCTCTCGGGTGCGCGGCGTGATACACACGCTGCATCTTGTCAACGCCCAGATTCACGTAGGCTGCCTGTGTCGTCGACAGTTCGGAGTGTCCAAGCATAGCCTGTACAGATTCTAACGGTGCTCCATTCTGGAGCAAATGAACCGCAAAAGAATGCCGCAGGGTCTGCGGTGTAATGTCTGAGGTAATGCCCGCTTTCGCTGCGTAGTATTTCACAATCTTCCAGAAGCCCTGACGGCTCATATCGCTGCCGGAGCAGTTGACAAACAGCAGCTCGCTTTCTTTTCCTTTCAGAAGTCTCTCTCTGCCTTCTTTCAGATAGCGCTCGATCGCATGCTTTGCCGTATCACCAAAGGGGATCACACGCTCTTTGCCTCCCTCACTGCACATAACATAATTCAGCCCAAGATGAACATCTGCCGCACGAACCAGGATCAGTTCCGTCACTCGCATACCGGTCGCATACATCAGCTCCAGCATCGCGCGGTCGCGCAGTTCCTTCGGCGTGTCGCCGGATGGCTGTTCCAGAAGGCGTACCGTCTCCTCCTGGCTCAAAATTCCAGGCATCTTTTTCTCAATATGCGGTGCGCGAATCGTCTCGGTTGGGTCGTCCGAAATCTCATGTCTGCGGTAAACATAATGAAAAAATGCTTTCATAGAGGAGACATTCCGCGAAACGGTGGCGGTAGACATCCCCTGCTTTTCCAGATATAATATGTAGGAATTCAGAGTCGTCGCGGTCACACTTGCGACCTCGTCCACGCCCTGGTCAGCCAGAAAGCAATCCAGCTTTTTCAAATCTCTCTGATAGGAATCAACGGTACTTTCAGAAGCATTCTTCTGTTCTTTCAGATAATCAATAAACTGCGGTAACTCCAGACACATGAACCAGATCCTCAACCTTCCATGAATTTCCCCTTTCCGCAAATCAGACAGCGCCACGCGCGATCCGTGCGCCGGACGAATACAGTGTAAACTGCTAGTCCCCTCTGTCCCTGCGCATAAGAGCAATCCCGGTCATTCCCCCTCTGGCCTTATCAGAATTGTAACAATTATCAGCGGATGTAGGCGTATTATACCCACATTTTTCGCTAAAATCAACCGCTTTTTTGACCCGAAAAACACCCGAAAGCATTGGATTTTCTTGCATTCTCAAGATTTCGCAAAAGGGATTTCGGGCGCCACAAGATGTTGTTAAACCGTTCAAAGCAGCAGCAAAGTCAAATACCCCCTGTATTACCTTCCAAGAGCTGTATTTATAATGTATTCTTTCAGAAACTCATACATCTGCCCTTCGGTCGGCGGACAGCCATTCAGGTGATGTGTAAATCCCCCCGTACAGCGGCCGATCCCAAGCTTTCCCGTCTTGCCCTGGTATCCCTGTCCGATGCAGATTTTATCGTCCAGTCTCTCCAGAAGTCCTTCCTGCCGCAGCATTTCCAGCGCCGGTATCAGATAGCCATAGCAGGCGCTGCAGGATTCCACCTCACAGACAGCATCTTCCAGTTCGACGATCTTGTGTTCTCTGGGAAGTTCATCTTCTTCCGGCTGCGGACCACAGGTCGTGATCTGTGCCTGGGAGATATCCGCACAGCCCACGCCAAGCTGCTCTGCCATGCGGATGTAAGGCACCTCGTCAACGGAATAATGCAGAAGCCGGCAGACAAATGCATCCACCAGCACCGGGTCCCGCGCCGCCATAATGCAGTTGCGCACCACAGGATTCCCGCCATCCTCGAAATCCAGGTCACCGCAGATGTGGTCGACGACAATGAAATCCTGCCGAATCCCTGCATTCAGATGCGCAATGGGCTTATGAAGACCCATTGAGTGGAAACGTCGCTTCTCTCTGTTCGGAATCAGCCCTTTCATATTCTTCAGCGCACAGGTAATCCGCGTCTGACAATGGCCTTTGAGCACAGGCACATTGATCAGAAAATCAAACTGTTTCACGCAGCCGCACAGATTCAGCTTCATCCCCGCACAATCTTTCTCGAAAGAAGAGTCTCTCTGTGCATCCAGGAATTCGACGCCATATTGTTTGGCCAGCTGGTCATAGCCGCAGACACGCACCACATCAGAAGTCTTCTCTCCCACCCAGGAACCCTCCGCGATCACAAGGTTCCGGTAGCCATACCGCTGCAGGTATTCGATGATACCGGCAATAATCTCCGGATGCGTGGTCGCTCCGCAGGAAGCCGGGGAGGCCGACACCAGATTCGGCTTAATGCCGATGCGGCTGTCTTTCTTTGCCGGAAGCAGTTCACACAGGCCGGCCCGTTGTAAAAGTTCCAGGGTCATTTCACGGTACTCGCTGCCATAGATTCTTAGAATTTCGTTTTTATTCACGATTGTCTCTCCTCCGAGCGCCCTTTTCGCTGTTCAAACGCCTTAATATTCCTTTTCAATCGTTTCCAGACCATAAGATTTCAGAAACTGAGCCAGCTCGTGTTCATTTCGAATGAACGTAACTTCCTCGAATTTCCCGGTCGCCCGATTTTTAAACCCGGCCACCTGCTCCCCATTGCAGATGCTGCACTTTAAAACCGGCTTATAGACCGACAGGTCATATGTTTTCTGACTTTGCGGCTGATTTTTATCCAACGTTCTTTTTCTTCCAAACATATCGTATCTCTCCCATCCCAGTACATTTTCTCAGCATCCGGATCCATCGCAAAGCAATTATCATTGGCCGTATGCCGTTATACATCACAATTGCAAATACAACTGCAGCATCCATGTACCCAAAAAGGCTTCACAGGCGCATCCAAGGAAACAAAGTGCCGCCAGATGAACCAGTTCGGAAAAATCCTTTCTGCAAAGCTTTCTGACGGATCCGCCTGCCCATTCCGGCCTTTCTTTTCCTCTTCGAAGCCAGATGGTCAGCTCCCTTTTCCATAGAATCCCATAAAAGAACCATTGCGGAAAAATGCAGCAGCAAAACTGAACCACTCCCTGAAATCCGCTGCGCTGGCAAAAAAGTGCCAGCAGCATGGAGCCTGACGCAAGAATCCACCAGGCGTAACCCAGATGAAAAAAAATCCCCAGCGTCGTAAAACTGCTCATCCACAGAATCAGCAGCACCGGCATACGCACTGACATGACATAGCAAAAAAGTTCCCACTGATTTACGCGCAGACTTTCGTAAATACGAAAACTATAGCGGCTGGTAAGCCCGGCGTAATTTCCGCTTCCCAGCTTCAAAATTTCCGGCAAAACGCTGCCGGTAAGCAGGCCAAAGGCCAAAAACAGCAGAATTGGCAGGATATCCCCCGCAAATCGCCCGCCGGAATGGCCGACCGGCTGTGCGGCCATCTGTTCTGCCGATGCATTTGCATATTGTGTGGCCGCCTGTTCCGCTGTCTGCTCATCTGTCTGATTCATAAGATCCCCGCGTCACGGCTTTGCCTCATTTTATGCGGGGATCTTTTCTTTCATGTCACCGCTTCCTTCCTGCTTAGACTTCTACCTTTGCCTCAATCTCTTCCTCCGCCTCTGCTTTAAAGTCCTCCATCTGCACGGTGTCCATTTCCGGCAGATCTTCCAGAGAGCGCAGGCCAAAATGCCGTAGGAAATCTTCCGTCGTGCCAAACAAGATCGGACGTCCCGGCGCGTCCAGGCGTCCCATCTCCCGGATCAGGTTGAACTCCACCAGACGGTTGACCGCGTGATCGCTCTTCACACCGCGGATTTTTTCAATCTCCAGCTTTGTGATCGGCTGCTTGTAAGCTATTATCGAGAGAGTCTCCATTACAACGTCTGTGAGTACCAGTTTGCGCGGCTGCTTCGAAATACGGATCAGATACTCATAATACTCTTTTTTTGTACAAAGCTGCCATGCATTGTTGAGTTCTGTCAGTTCAATTCCACGATCCTCCTCCTGATAGCGCTCACTCAGGTGCCGCAGCAGCTTTTCTGTAGTCTCCGCATCTTGTTCTATCGCCGCCGCAAGCCGCTCCGTCTCCACAGCGTCCCCTGTTGCAAACAGAATTGCCTCAATCGCGGCCTCCGCTTTTCGTCTGTCCATATGTATCTTTCGCTGCCCCTTTCCATCTGCAAATTATTACTGCGGGATAGGCCCTCGCCGGGTGGCATCCCTCACTTCGTGCGGGATAGGCCCTCGCCGGGTGGCATCCCTCACTTCGTGTGGGATAGGCCCTCGCCGGGTGGCATCCCTCACTTCGTGTGGGATAAGCCCTCGCAATAAAATTATTCATAATCCGCCGCGAGCTCGTCCAGGTCTTCCTCCGGATCGCCCCCAATCCAGGCCAGGCTGATATCGGCAAACGTCTCCGTCTGCTCGACTTCCACTCTGCCTTCTTTCATCAGTTCCAGAAGCGTCAGAAACGTGACGATCTTATACTGCTTTCCCGGCCGCAGAGACAGAATCTCATAAAACATGCAATTCTTTTTTTCAAATATATAGCGACCGACAAAACGCATCGTTTCACCCAGATTTACGTCTTCCTTTTCCAGTCGGCCAAACTGGCTGCGAACCGGATCGATGCGGTTTTCCTGGCGTTTCATAATATCGCAAAACAGGGCGTACAGCTTCTCAAGTGTCACATCCGAGAGAATCTCATCCACGTCCACCGGTTCCCGATAAGACGCCACCTCAGCCGGGATCGTTGGTTCCTTGTAATAATGCCCGCTGGCGTCATTCATGCGATCCCGAAGCTCGTAAGACATATATTTATACATTTTGTATTCGAGCAGCTTCTGAACCAGCTCCTCGCGCGGGTCAATCTCTTCGCCCTCTTCCGTCACTTCCGGCGGAAGCAGCATCCGCGACTTAATATCCAGCAATGTCGCCGCCATCACCAGAAACTCACTCATCACATCCAGCGTCTCCCCGGAAAGATGACTGATATATTCCATATACTGATCCGTGATCTCCACAATCGGGATATCATAGATACTGACTTTATTCTTTTCGATCAAATGCAGAAGCAGGTCGAGCGGTCCCTCGAACTTCTCCAGCTTCACTGGTATTCCCATATGCTTGTCCCTTATGTTTTATACAAAATCCAGAACGACCAGTTCCGGAGGATTGTTGACACGCAGGCAAATCGAATGGCTGCCAAGGCCCGCGCTCACAATCATTTTCTTATTTCCCAGCGTATACAGCCCCTTGTCATACTTTGGAAACAGCCGCAGCTGCGGGCTGATCACACCGCCCAGCCCGGGCAGACGCACCATCCCGCCGTGCAGATGCCCGGCCAGAGTCAGATCCGCGCCCCACGCCGCATACGCTTCAAAGAAAGCAGGCGTATGCGCCAGCAAAAGCTGGTATCCGGACACAATCGGCCGCCCCAGCATTTCTTCCACCCGTGCTTCGGTCAGCTTCTCTGTGCGCAGGCGCCGATAATACGCCCGCGGCAAATCCAGCCCCCAGATATTGAGCGGCATCCGCTGAATTTCAAGCTGCATTGAAGCATTTGTCAGCAGATGCACACCGCAGCTTTGGATCGCCTCCGCATAATTCTCGTAAGCGTCTCCATATTCTTTCGTATAATCCCTCAGCCGATCCTCATGGTTCCCATTCACATAAAAGACCGGGAATTGTTTGGTCAGCTCATTCATAAGCGTCAGCGCCGCGTCCACCTGCGCCTCCTGGGAAGTCGTAATCATATCCCCGGCGATAAAAACCGCAGCCGGATTTTCATTGCGAATCTCCTGAAGCAGCCTGCTGTTGTCCGTCCCGTAGGAACAATTATGCAAATCCGCCAGAAATACAGCGGTAAACGGCTTCTCCGGTCTCCACTGTTCTTCATCCACACGTATTCGATATCGTGTGATCTTAAAATCCGGCATTTCCCTGCGTATCCTTTCATCGTGTAAATTTGTGGCAGTGATATGATTCCTTCTTCGCCCGTGTGCCTAGTAGCCTGTATCGTAATTCCGTGTGCATTCTGCTTGCCTGTTTCGCCGATAGCACATAGCAAAAATCCTCAGCGCAGCCCGCTGCGCCTACGTTTTTTGCTATGCACTCTCGACAAAACATTCTACGCATTATGCACAAGGTCTTCCGATACAGTCTACTAGTATATCATAGAATTTGTTATAAGAAAACAAATTTATTCACGGCCGTCCGGAAGGGTTATTCACAATTTCCATTTTTTCCACACCTGCCCCAGGTAGTCCGGGTATCCTGCTTTGGGCGCGTCCTCGGCCAGAACGATCGGTACACTTCCAATCGGAACTCCATTCAGCGTGTAGACATACGCGCCAACCGGATCTCCTTTTTCCAAAGGAGCCTGCAGGTTCTCTTCCCACTCCAGGGTCTTTTCGATCAGAGAAAAATCTTCTCCTGTCGTACTTAAATAAGAAAAGTCTCCATCCAGGCAAACGGTAAAATCTTCCTGTATGGTTCCCCGCACCGTTATTTGGGGCAGCGCCGGTGTCTCTTCATCATAATAAAGGGAACAACAGGAAAATCCATAGTTCAGCAGTGTGGCTGCCTCGGAAAACCTGGTTTTCGAATCCGGCGCGGTCAGCACCACACTGATAAGGCGGATGCCGTCACGCCTGGCGGTCGCACTCAGACAGTATTTCGCGTAACTCGTGCTGCCGGTTTTCAGACCATCGCAGCCATCGTAGGCCCGCAGAAGCTTGTTCGTATTTGTCAAAGTGAACACGCTGCTCCCCTGCGCAGTCTCATGCGTAATGTCTTCCATCCAGATATCGGAATATTCCGTCACCTGCGGAAAATGATACAGCAATTCTCTCGACATCACTGCTACATCACGCGCAGAGGTATAGTGCTCCGATGATTCCGTGAGTCCACAACAGTCCACAAAATGGGTGTGTTCCATGCCCAGTTCTGCTGCCCTATCATTCATACGTTCTACAAAGGCTTCTTCCGTGCCTGCGATCTTCTCCGCCATCGTGACAGCCGCGTCGTTGCCGGACGCAATGATAATGCATTTGAGCAGGGTTTCTACGGTCTGTTTCTCCCCAGTCTCCAGAAAAACCTGGGAGCCGCCCATGGACTTCGCGTAAGCGCTGGTCACCACCTCATCCGTCAGGCTGATCTCGCCTCGGTCAATCGCCTCAAAGATGAGCAAAATCGTCATGATCTTCGTCACACTCGCCGGATGGACAGCGGTATCGGCGTCCTTTTCATACAAAACCGTACCGGTCGAAACCTCCATCACCAGGGCATGCGGCGTCTCAATCTCTGGTTCGGAGGCGGCGGATGCCATTCCGCCAGGATAAGCAGCAAAAAACAGAAGCGCCACGAGAAGCCACTGAAAGATTCTTTTCATTGATACCCGTCCTGCATTTCCTTTGTACATTTTATGACCGGGGAAGGGAAAAGATACCGAAACAAAATGAAAAACCCCTGACCGAATAACGATCAGGGATCTTATCACATTAATTGTATTTCCTTTTGCGAGCTGCCTCAGACTTTTTCTTACGACGAACGCTCGGCTTCTCATAATGCTCTCTTTTCCGAATCTCCTGCTGGATCCCAGCTTTTGCGCAGTTTCTCTTGAAACGGCGTAAAGCGCTGTCCAGTGATTCGTTCTCTTTTACGATCACATTTGACATTGTCTCACACCTAACCTCCCTCCAGTTGTAGATTGTGCAAGACACAACTGTCTGGGTATTTTTATTGCACTGCTATCAGTATACCATAATTTCAGCTTTCGTCAATCACTTTTTTCTACTATTTTATATTACCTGCGCCGCCAGTACTTCTTTTGCTTTCTCCAACGCCGCGTCCACTCCGGCAGGGTTCTTGCCGCCGGCCTGCGCCATATTCGGGCGTCCGCCGCCGCCGCCGCCAACGAGTCCTGCAATGCCTTTGATCAGGTTGCCTGCGTGGGCGCCCTTCTTCATAGCGCCGTCCGTCGCCGCCGCCATCAGGCTGACCTTACCGTCCGTCACGGACGCCAGCAATACCACGCCCTCACCGATTTTCTCACGCAGCTGGTCTCCCAGGTCGCGCAGTCCGTTCATGTCCACGCCTTCCAGCTTTGTCGCAAGAAGCTTCACGCCGTTGACCTCGCATACCTGATTCATAACATCGCCAACGGCTTCCTTCGCCAGCTTACTCTTCAGGGATTCATTCTCGCTGTTTACCGCTTTCAGCTCTGCCTGCAGCGCTGCAATCTTTTCATGGACGCCGGCCGGAGTGGTTTTCAGGAGCTTCGCCGCGTCAGCCAGTTCCTGCTCCTGTTTCCTGTAATAGGCGAAAACGCCCTCGCCGGTCAGGGCCTCAATCCGGCGCACACCAGCCGCAACGCCGGCCTCTGAAACGATCTTGAAAGTCGTAATCGCAGAAGTATTCGCGACATGCGTACCGCCGCAGAGTTCCTTCGAAAAGTCGCCCATGGATACCACACGCACCTCATCGCCATATTTCTCGCCAAAGAGTGCCATTGCACCGGTCTTTTTTGCATCCTCAATACTCATGATATCCGTCACAACCGGGAGTGCCGCCGCAATCTCTTGATTTACCAGCGCCTCTGTCTTCGCGATCTCTTCTGGAGTCATCGCCTGGAAATGCGCAAAGTCAAAACGCAGGCGGTCTGGCGTCACAAGAGAGCCTTTCTGCTCTACGTGAGAGCCAAGTACCGTCTTTAATGCTTTCTGAAGCAGGTGGGTCGCGCTGTGGTTGCGGCAGGTATTTGTTCTTCCGGCCTCATCCACCGTCAGGGTCACGGTATCGCCCGTCTTGATCATACCCTCTGCCATATAACCAACATGGCCATACTTGCCGCCGAGCAGGTGAATGGTATCTTCCACCACGAATCGTCCGGCCGCACAGGAAATCTCTCCTTTGTCGCCTTCCTGGCCGCCCATGGTGCCGTAGAATGGAGTCTGCTCTGTGATCACAGTGCCGCGCACACCTTCCGTGAGCGCCTCCGTAATCTCACTTTCCGTTGTAAGAACCGTAATCTTCGAATCACAGGTCAGCCGGTCATAGCCGACAAACTCCGTCGTCACGGTCGCCGGAATCTGGTCGTAAACGGTCGCGTCCGCTCCCATATAGTTCGTCGTCGCGCGGGCTGCGCGGGCTTTCTGGCGCTGTTCCTGCATGCAGGCCTGGAAGCCATCCTCGTCAATCGTGTAGCCCTTTTCTTCCAGGATTTCCTTCGTCAGGTCAAGCGGGAACCCATAGGTATCATAAAGAACAAACGCGTCTTTTCCTTCCAGCGTCGTCTTTCCATCCGCGGAAAGCTTTCCTTCCATATCATTCAGAATCGAAAGGCCCTGATCGATCGTACGGCTGAACTTCTCTTCCTCCTGAGAAAGAACCTTGAAAATAAACTCTTTCTTCTCCTCAAGCTCCGGATAGCCAGCTCTGGAGCCTTCAATCACAGTCTCAGAAAGCTTCGAAAGGAAGCTTCCTTCGATGCCGAGCATACGCCCATGTCTCGCCGCACGGCGAATCAGACGGCGCAGCACATAACCACGGCCCTCATTGGATGGCATGATGCCGTCCGATATCATAAATGTCGAAGAACGGATGTGATCGACAATCAGGCGGATGGAAATATCTTTCTTCTCATCCGTCTTGTATGCGGTCTTCGCCACCTCGCATACTTTATCCCGCAGAGCCTGAATGGTGTCTACATCAAAAATGGAATCCACTTCCTGTACCACAACGGCCAGACGCTCCAACCCCATACCGGTATCGATGTTTTTCTGCTTCAATGTCTCATAATTGCCATTTCCGTCATTTTCAAACTGGGTAAAGACATTATTCCAGACCTCGATATAGCGGTCACAGTCACAGCCGACCGTACAGTCAGGCTTTCCACAGCCATACTTCTCTCCGCGGTCATAATAAATCTCTGAGCACGGGCCGCATGGTCCCGCACCGTGCTCCCAGAAATTGTCCTCCTTGCCAAAGCGGAAAATCTTCTCTTCCGGAATACCGATCTGGTCATGCCAGATATCCCATGCCTCATCATCGTCCAGATACACGGACGGATACAGGCGCTCCGGGTCGAGCCCTACCACTTCGGTCAGAAATTCCCACGACCAGCCGATCGCCTCTTTTTTGAAATAATCGCCAAAAGAGAAATTGCCAAGCATTTCAAAAAAGGTGCCGTGACGCGCGGTCTTGCCGACATTCTCAATATCGCCCGTACGGATACACTTCTGGCAGGTGGCCACTCTCTTCCTCGGAGGGATCTCCGCTCCGGTAAAATAAGGCTTTAAGGGCGCCATCCCGGCGTTGATCAGCAACAGGCTGTTGTCATTGTGCGGTACCAGCGAAAAACTGTTCATCACCAGATGATCTTTGCTCTTGAAGAAATCCAGAAACATCTGTCTTAATTCGTTTACTCCATATTTTTTCACAACCTTGTACTCCTTTTTCTTTTAATCGGCAGATCCTATTACCTCTTGCGCGTCAAAGGCGAACTGTCACTGTTCCCAATGATATCACAGTGTTTTTGGCTTTTCAACAGAAAAATCTGCCTTCCGTCACACTGCATAGCTACTCGGAACCCACCGTATCTTCCGCCAGGTGATCCCCATCGGCGGCAGCTGTCGCCAGCTGATCACAGCGCTCATTTTCCGGATGGCCATTGTGACCTCTGACCCAGTTCCAGGTGATCTGATGGGGCGCGGCCGCAGCCAGAAGACGCTTCCAGAGATCCACATTTTTGACCGGCTCATTTTTGCCGCTTTTGCGGTCTTTTCGGAGCCAGTTGCTGCGGACCCAGTTATCCAGCCAATGCTGGTTGAACGCGTGAATCAGATACTGGGAATCTGAATACAGATCCACCTCACAGGGACGGTTCAGTGCCTCGAGCCCCACAATCGCGGCCATCAGTTCCATACGGTTGTTCGTGGTTTTTTTATATCCTTTCGAATATTCCCGCTCATGAAGTCTGCCGGAAGGATCGGTATATTGCAGGATGGTCCCATATCCGCCCGGACCGTCCGGATTGCCGCGCGCGGCGCCATCGGTATATATTATCACATGCATTTGAAATCAACCTCGCCCTCCGTCATGCTTTCTCTCTAACAGTTCTGTACTTCCCCTGGCTGTTCCGCCTTTGTCGGTGCACCGTCTGTTTTTGCTGCCTGTACTTCACCGAGCAGTTCCCGAATCTGCCCCGCGACACGCCTGGAGCGTGCAGAGTCCTGTCCGCCGGAGCTCACACCGGCCACAACGGTCTCATCATAAGCGAGCACCGGAAAATAAAAGTCACATCTGGTCTTGTCATTACAGACATTGACCGGAATCTCCGCCTCTTTACAAGCGTCATAAATGGCCTGGTTCAGCCTGCGGTCATTCGTCGCCGCAATCACCATAGCCGCGCCGAAAAGGTCTTCTTTCTCAAATCTTTTCCGCAGAATCTGAATGCGTCCGGCCGCCTCCAGATCACGCAGCTCCGGATTGACCTCCGGCGCGATCACTACCAGATGGCTGCTAAAATCCGCCAGGGCTCGAATCCGCCGTTTGGCAATGGTACCGGCTCCCACAATCACGATTTTTTTCTCAGAGAGATCCACAAAGATCGGAAAATATTTTCGTTTCTTTTTTTCCATGAATTTCACCTGTTACCCCTGTCAGCACTTTTTATAAATCTCATAGATCAATTTTTCAGATTTCTCCCAGCCAAGGCAGGGGTCAGTAATCGATTTCCCGTAAATATGCGGCTCGGAGCCGATTTTCTGCGCGCCATCTTCCAGGTAGCTCTCTATCATAAAGCCCTTGATCATCTTCCGAAGCTCTGGCGAATAGCTGCGGCTGTGGAGCACCTCTTCCACAATACGAATCTGCTCCAGATATTTTTTGCCGGAATTGGAGTGATTGGTATCTACGACGACCGCCGGGTTTTCCAGATCGCGTTCTTCGTACATCTCATGGAGCAGTTTCAAGTCTTCGTAGTGATAATTCGGGATCGTGCCCCCGTGCTTATTTGTTGCACCCCGCAGCACTACATGAGCCAGCGGATTTCCGGTCGTGTTGACTTCCCAGCCGCGGTAGATAAAGGTATGCTTCGCCTGCGCGGCCACCACGGAATTCAGAAGGACAGAAAGATCACCGCTGGTCGGGTTTTTCATCCCGGCCGGTACATCCATACCGCTGACTGTCATCCGGTGATGCTGGTCCTCCACAGAACGGGCGCCGATCGCCACATAAGAAAGCAGATCGTCCAGATACCGATAATTCTCCGGATAGAGCATCTCATCCGCGGAGGTGAGTCCCGTCTCCTCAATCACACGGGTATGCAGGGAACGCACCGCCACCAATCCGGCAAATACATCCGGCTGCTTTTCCGGATCCGGCTGGTGAATCATCCCTTTGTATCCCTCGCCGGTCGTGCGGGGTTTATTCGTATAAATACGCGGAATCAGGATAAGACGGTCTCCGACCTTATCCTGCACCTCTGCCAGCCGATGTACATATTCCAGCACCGGCTCCGGAGCATCTGCAGAGCATGGGCCAATAATAACCAGGAACTTGTCCGACTTTCCCATGATGACATCCCTGATCTCGGCGTCACGCTGTTTCTTTACCTCAACCACCTTCTCCGGAAGAGGATATTCTTTTTTTACCTCAGCCGGAATCAGGAGTTTTTTCACAAAATTCATAGACATAACGATTTACCTCAGACAATATTTGCGGAAAACAAGGAAAAGCTGCTGTTCTTCCTGCATCCCCCATGTTTTTCCGCCCAGACAGTATAATATAATTTCCGGAAAAAGTCGATACCATTTTCAAAACTTTACTGCGGTAACCCGGAAAACAAAGTTTGCAATAAAGGTTGTGGTTTTTTTTAAAAGTGGTATAATAGCCTCTATTAGCATTCGGTGGAAACAATGCGAAAGGGAAGATACAGAAAAGGAAGGATTATTTCATGAGTCAGGCCAAGGACAAAACCGAATTCGACGAAAACCGGATTTTCACAATACCCAATGCCATGTCAATGTTCCGCATCCTATTGATTCCGGTCATTGTCTGGCTGTATATCGCAAAGCAGCAATATCTGTACGCTTTTCTAGGTCTTCTGTTGTCCGGAGCAACAGACCTTCTGGACGGATGGGTCGCCAGAAAATTTCACATGGTCAGCAAACTTGGAAAAGTGCTGGATCCGATCGCGGATAAACTGACACAAGTCTCGCTGCTGATCTGTATCATGACGGAGCGCCGCCGCGTAACTGTTCTTGTGGTTTTAATGTTTGTAAAAGAATTTATTATGGGCATCACAGGCCTGAAAGTAATCAAAAAGACCGGTGAGCCCTACAGCGCCAAATGGCATGGAAAAGTAAACACGTTTTTGCTGGATTTCACGGTAATCCTGCACGTACTCTGGCGTGACATACCGGAAGGACTCTCCACAGCCCTGATCGTTGTCTGCACCTGCTTTATGCTTTTTTCCCTGGCCGAATACTGGACTCAGAACCGGAGACTGAGCCGTGAATGACTATGCATCCGCATTCTCTTTCTTCTCCACTTTCTCCATCTTTACTTCCAGTCCAAGGCAGATTTTCTGCATACGGCCAAACATCTCCAGTTCCAGATATGCTCTCCGCTTGTGATAGTCAATCTTCTTGATCAACGCTTCCTTTCCTGTCAGCGGGCCGGAGAGAATCTTCACCTGGTTTCCTTCCAGTATTCCTTTCGAAATCTCCACAACCTGCTTTTCTCCGCCAAAGCGCAGCATAAACGCCACTTCTTCCTCGGTGAGCGGAACAATCTCATCACCGGTTCCAAGGATTTTCGTCAGTCCCTGCACCTTTTTCAGATAAAACCATAATTTCTCCAGTTCATCTGTGACCATGAAAAGATAACTCGGAAATAAAACCTTTTTCAGGACATTCCACTGGCCGTGAAGCTTTCTCTGCTCTTCATAATATGGGATAAAACACTGCTGTAGCACACTCTGAGGAATCAATGTATCGCATTGTATCCGAATCTTCTCTTCTGAGCCCGTCTGAACCTGCATTACATACCACAATGGCTTTCCCTCCAGTATTCATAACCGATTCAAAAAAACAACGACATCATCATACCTTATTTTCCCCGTAAATTCAATATTTTTTCTCAATTCATCCATTCTTGTCACATTTGAACAAGGAAAAAAAGACTCCTGATGATTTTTCAGGAGTCTTTTCTGCCTGTATCACTCCGGCAGCGTTTTTAGCGCCTGTGCGATCAGCTCTGCCGTCCCTTCCACACCGAAGCGGGAGCTGTCAACCATCAGGTCACAGCAATCCCGCGGAGAGCGGATATCCGGGCAGTACTTCCGCTGATAATAGGTACGTGCCATATCGACTTCCCGTATCATCCGCCGGGCGGTCTTCTCATCCATCATCAGCGTCTCTACGCAGTTTTTCAGCCGCTGTTCATACGGTGCGTAGATATATACGCTCAAATGGTGCGGATAATCCCGCAGAATATAATCGCTACAGCGCCCTACGATAATGCAAGAGCCTTTGTTTGCCGCGTCCAGAATAATGTTCTTTTCGGTCTCAAAAATCTCATCATTGATATTGTAGGTCGTCAGGCTCATTCTGTCCTTTTTCCGAAGAAAAAAGGAGCTCTTTGCCGTCTCTTCCTCATCGCTGACCAGAGAGACGGAATGACCTGTCCTCCTTGCCGTAGCTTCCACGATATCTCTGTCCCAGAATTCCACTCCCAGCTTCTCGGACAGTGTCTGCGCCACCGTGCGGCCCAGGGAAGCAAATTCACGCGAAATGGTGATTACAAAATGATCCATCTTCCTTCCTCCTGTCAATTATCCAATACATGAAAGCACGCCACGCGGTGCTCTTCCCCTGTGGTATAATACTCCGGCATTTCATTCAGGCATCGCTCTGTCGCGTAAGGACAGCGGCTCGCAAATTTACAGCCTTTTCCGGAATAAGACTGTACTCCAGAATCAATCACAATCTGATCCAGACTGTGAACATCCGGGTCTGGCTCAAGCATGGAGGACAAAAGCATCTGCGTATAGGGATGCTGCGGGTTCCCATAGATCGCCTCTGAAGACCCTTCTTCAAGAATCTGCCCCAGATACATGACACCAATGTGATCACAGATTTTCTGGGCAATCTGAAGCTGGTGGCTGATGAACAGATACGTCAGTCCCAGCTGATCCTGAAGTTCTTCCAGCATATTGACAATCTGTGCCTGTAAAGAAACGTCCAGTGCGGAAATCGGCTCGTCGCAAAGTACAAACTCCGGCTGGATAGACAGCGCCCGCGCAATCGAAATTCTCTGACGCTGGCCGCCGCTGAATTCATGCGGATATTTCAGAAGATCCACCTTGCTTAAACCGACGGTCTCAATCAGCTCGGCGGCGCGCTCCTTCCGTTCTTTCTTTGTATAAAGCTGATGAATCTCCATCGGTTCACTGATGATCTCCGAAACCGTCATACTCGGATCCAGAGATGCATAAGGATCCTGAAATACGGACTGCATTTTTCTGCGGTAAGGCAAAAGCGCCTTCTCATGCAAATGTGTGATGTTGTCGCCATCGTAGAGGATTTTTCCGCCAGAAGGATTGTGAAAGCGAAGGATGGCTTTTCCAATCGTGGATTTTCCGCTTCCGGATTCTCCGACCAGACCGTAGGTTTCCCCTTTTTTGATTGAAAATGTCACATGGTCGACCGCGGAAAAATGCTCCGCCTTTAGCGAAATCAGCTTACTGCTCTTGCGCCGAAACTGTACCGTCAGATCTTCTACCTCAATCAGATTCCCACTCATGGCGCGCCTCCTCTCCCAAATGGCAGAAAACCTTATGGTTTCCGCTGACGGTCTGCATCATGGGCAGCCGGTTTTCACAGGCTTCCGCCGCGTATTTGCATCTGCCGTAAAACGGACAGACTTCCCGGTCCCGATTATCAATATAGCTGCGCTCCAGGAACTGTTCCAGCTTCCCCGCACCAGCGCGCGGCATACTGGCGATCAGTGCCCTGGTATACGGATGGCAGGGATGATGGAATATGTCCCCTACGCTTCCTTCCTCCACAACATAGCCGCCGCACATCACCGCGACCCGGCTGCACATCTGCGCCACAACGCCCAGGTCATGGGTAATCAGAATTACACTCATCCCTTTTTCCCGCTGGATATCGCGCAGCAGATGCAGGATCTGCGCCTGGATGGTCACATCCAGCGCCGTTGTCGGCTCATCCGCAATCATCAGATCCGGGTCGCAGCAGATGGCCATCGCAATCATAATTCGCTGGCGCATACCGCCTGAGAGTTCGTGGGGATAGCTGTGAAAGCAACGCTCCGGATCGACAATTCCCACATCATGGAACAAAGTCAGTACACGCTCCCTGGCTTCCTGTTTCGAAAGCTTTTCATGCCGCCGCAGCAGCTCCACCATCTTCTTGCCCACCGGATACACCGGGTTCAGCGCAGACAGAGAATCCTGAAAAACCATGGAAATCCGGTTTCCGCGAATCTCACGAAGCTGCTTCATTGGCAATTTCAGAAGATCAGTATCCTCTTCAAAAAGAATTTCTCCGGCTTTGACGCGGATATTCGATGGTCCCAGCCGCAAAATCGTCTTTGTCGCAACGCTTTTCCCGCTGCCGGATTCACCGACGATTCCGTATACTTCCCCTCTTTCCACCTGAAAGCTGGCGTTTTTGACTGCTTTCACTTCGCCTAGATCCGTGAAAAAAGAGACTTCCAGGTTATTCACTTCTAACAGATGACTCATTTGCTCCTCCCTTCTATTTCGGCTCAAATACTTTGCGGAGCACTTCACCTACATAGTTAAAGCTGATAACCGTCAACAGGATCAGAAGGCCCGGGAAAATCGCCAGGTAGGGCGCTGTCGTCAGATACCCCTGCGAGCTGTTCAGCATACTTCCCCATGAAGAAGTCGGGGGCACAATGCCGAGTCCGAAAAAGCTGAGTGCGGACTCCATCAGAATCGCCTGCGCCACATTGATTACAGCCGAGACAATGACAGTCGGCATAATATTTGGTATGACGTGCTTCAGGATAATACGCAGCCGTTTTTCCCCGGATACTCTGCTGTACACTACATATTCCCGTTCTTTGACGGAAAGAGTCTCACCGCGGACGATTCTCGCGATACTCATCCAGGAAAGAAAGCTGATAATCAGAATCACATTTTTCACGCCAGCGTCCAGGTAAGCATTCATTACAATCATAATCAGAAAGGTGGGCAGACTCATCAGGGCATCCACAATGCGCATCAGGATGACATCCACTGCCCCGCCAAAAAAACCGCTGACTGAACCAACCACTGTGCCGATCAGAGTAGAGAGCACCATGGCAAGAAAGCCAATCAGCAGAGAGGTTCTGCCACCATACAGGCATCTGGCGAAATAATCCCGTCCCATGTCGTCTGTACCAAAAATATGCTGCAGACAGGGCTTCACCAGACGATCCGTTACCGAGATCGCATTTGGATCCACCGGATAGAGCGGTGCCAGAATCGCGGCAATCGAAAAAAGCACAATAATCGCCGTTCCGACAATCGCAAGCTTATTCGTGCGAAATGCCGCCAGAAGATTTTTTTGAAATTCTCATTCATACAAAGGCCACCTCACTCTCAAAGAGCGTGCCGGATTCTCGGATCCACCACAGTATACAAAATATCCGCAAGCAAATTTCCTGCCACAATCATCACTGCTGTCATCATCGTAATTCCCATGATCAGCGGGTAATCAAAGGTAGTCACCGCCGTCACCGCCAGCTGCCCGGTACCCGGCCAGGAGAAAACCTGCTCACAGATCATGGCGCCGGATACAAGAGACTGTAGACTCATACCCAACACGGTGATCATTGGCAGCATGGCATTTTTCAGCACATGCTTAAAAAGGATCCCGGTTTCTGACATTCCGTAGGCAGTCTGTACCATTACATAATCATTTGACAGCTCTGTAATGGTGCTGCTGCGCACATATCTGGAAAACTGCGCCACATTTAAAAACGTCATCACCGAGCAGGGCAGGATCAGATGCCGAATCAAATCCGGAAACGAAGTGTCGCCTGTCGTGTGCATCCCGATACTGGGCAGCCAGCCCAGATGAACACTGAACAGATAGATCAGCAGAATGCCGAACCAGAAGGAAGGAATTGAGATTCCTACATAAGAAAGGGCTCCTGTCACCTTATCCAGGATGCCGTTTTTATATTTTCCGGAAAACAGTCCCAAAGGAATCGATAGCAGGACCGCGAGTACCAGGCTCGTGCCCATCAGGATAAAGGTCGCGGGCAGCCGTTCCAGGATCTGTCCCAGCACTGGTCTGGTATTCACCAGGGAATAGCCAAAATTCCCCCGAAGAATATTTCCAAGCCAGATAAAATACTGGATATATAACGGCTTTGTCAACCCTAAATTCTCCCGCAGCGTCTCTATATAAGCCTCGCTCATGTTGGGCTGCACATAGGTCAGCACCGGATCCCCCGGCGCCAGCCTGGTGAGCGCAAAACATAAAATCGAGACCAGAAACAGAATCAGAATTGACTGGCAAAGCTTACTTATTATTCTTTTCATTCGTATCTCTATCTCCTCTGTCTCGCTTCCATGCACAAAATCAGTTTTCCTCATTCTGTGGCAAAAATCGCATCTCATAATCTGTGAATAGTAACCATAATCTGTCATAATCCGCAGAGCGAATCATGCCAGATTACAGAAGAGATTCCGCTGACAAACATCTGCCAGCGGAATCCGCCTTCAAAAAATACGCAACCGTTCAAAAACCTTCCGGTTATATAATTCGTATCTGTTTCAGCCCATTCCTTTTCGTTGCCTGCCGCCTGGAATTACTGTACCGCGTAAAGCTGCGAATAATCCAGATAAATCGTCTGCAGGAGGAAATCATCAAAACCGCCAAAAGCATTCGACATCGCGTAGAAGCCGTTGGAATAGGAAATCGTATAGATATACTGCTGATCGTTGATCAGCTCCTGAATCTCGTGGTAAATGCTTTCTCTCTCCTCCCCGTCCGGAGTCGCCAGACCCTGCGCCCAAAGCGCATCCAGCTCTTCATCGCTGACATTCGAGTGGTTGCTTCTGCTTCCGGAGGTAATAATATCAGCGTAGAGGCTCGGCTCCGCACCCAGCTCCCAGTTCTCTAATACCAGATCGTATGCGGTGCTGCCAATCTCCTGCAGGGTGTTCTTGAAAACAGAATCCTCCTGCGGCTGTAATGTCACGGTAATACCGATCTGCGCCAGCATAGACTGAATATAGATCGCTTCCTTCTCCATCTCATCCGCGGAGGTCGAATACAGAAGGGACAGACTCAGGCTGGAAACACCCGCCTCTTCCATCAGTTCTTTCGCTTTCTCCAGATCGTTGTCATACAGAGTCAGATCATCCGTATAGTACAGGGTATCCGGTGTCAGAATTGAATAGGCAGGCGTCGCGTACTCGGTAGAAACATAGGCGAACGTAACCAGCTCTTCCTTATTCAGAGCATAAGCAATCGCCTGACGCACCTCTGTCTTTGCCAGATCCTCATTCAGCATATTCAGACCCATCGCGTTGACCTGTCCGGAATTGTAATGGTAAATCGTCACCCCGTCCAGGGCGTTGACTGTCTCATAATCCTCACTGCTGATCGTCAGCGCGTCAATCTCCCCGCTCTGCAGCGCCGCAATCGCCGTATTGGTATCTTTGATAATCATAAATACAACCTGATCCAGATGCGGAGTGCCCGCGAAATAACCGTCGAAGCGCTCTACGATATAGGTCTGGCCGGATGAATAGGAAACAAACTGATAAGGGCCGCTGCCGACCGGCTCGTAATTCAGTTCACTCTCACCGATGTTGGAAACGCCATCATAAATATGCTGCGGGATGCAGTAAATCTGGCTCAGGCTGCCAAGGAACCCCGTGTTTGATGCCTGGAAGGTAATCGTGGCTACGCGCTCATCCACCGCTTCCGTCACAGCCGCGTTTCCGTCTCCGTCATATCCGTAGGTCGAATAAGGCACCGCCTGCTCCTCATCCAGAAGCGTCGTCATGGAAAATACAATATCATCCGCCGTGATCGGCTCGCCGTCATGCCAGGTAAGCCCCTCCTTCAGCGTCAGTGTAAACTGCGTGGAATCATCATTGGCTTCCACGCTCTCCAGCAGACCATTTCCATAATAAACCTCACCGTCTACAATCTCAAAAAACGGACTGTACAGCGCCTGCATAATCGTAAAGCTGTTCAAGTCCGTCACATACAGCGGATTGATGTTCAGCGGATCCGCACTCACGCGAATGGTAATCGAACCGCCATCCGTGATCTCCGCCGCCTCTTCCGCAAAAACAGGAACCGTCATTCCGCCAAAAAGCCCGGTAACAGCTGCCGCCGCCGAGCCACGCAAAAAATCTCTTCTCGAAATTCTGTTCATAATTTTTTACTCCTCCTAAAAGTTTTTTATAAAATATCATTAATTACCTATTATGTCAATGGGTAAACTATACTTTCTGGATCATCAGACGAATGATCTCCCGGTCCGTTTCAAGCATTCCCTCTCTGGCAAGCTCACCCACGTTATGGATGGTATTTTCCACACCCTTGACCACGATGCCGTCGCCATCGCAGAACTCGCTGCCATGCAGCTGCATCTGCATCCCCAAAAGACCCGCTTCCACCGCGGAAGCGATCTTCGCCGCGCAGCTGGCCTTCGCGCCGTCACAGATCATGCCGGAATTGATCGCTACCGCATTCACGATCGTATGCGCGATTTCCCGATAATCACCACCATACAGGTACGTTACACCTGCTCCCGCACCACAGCCGGCGCTTGTCGCGCCGCAATACGCGGAAAGCCGCCCGATACCAGTCTTCAGATGGATCGTGACGAGATTGGAAATGACCAGGGCGCGGTAAAGCTGCTCTTCGGAAGCGCCCATTTCCCTTGCGTAAACAATCACCGGCAAAGATGCCGTTAAACCCTGATTCCCGCTGCCGGAATTGATCACCACCGGCAGTTCACATCCGCCCATGCGGGCGTCAGAACCGGCGGCCGCCCAGGCCTTCGCCCGGTTGTGAACGCTGTTGCCATAGGAGCGAATCAGGATTCTTCCGATATTCGCACCCCATTCATTTTTCAATCCTTCGGCGGCAATCGCCGTATTGTATTCGATCTGCCGCGAGAGGAGCTGCCGCACATCGTCCAGCTTCACCTCATTGGCAAAGCGGACAATCTCTTCTACGCTCAGCAGCGAATAATCCGCATCGGAAACGCTTTCCTTTTTTTCATCCGCATTCATGAAATCCGCACAGGTGGCTTTTTCCATGCCGGCTTCCTGTGATCCGGCTTCGGAAAACCGCTTCGTACCCGGAAGCTGCGGTTTCCCATCCCGCTCCAGGCAGATAATATTCGTATGGGAACCTGCAATCTCACAAAGGGCGGTATGCCCTCCCCCGAAAAGACAGACCGAAATGTAAAAGATGTAGTCATTTTCAGAGCGTTCTACCGTCACTGGTACCGTGTCCAGAAATACCCGAATCTGATCAATCTGCTCCGGTGTGACTGCCGATAGCACTTCCAGCTCCTTTTCGGTATCCCCGGCTACAATCCCCGCCGCGGCTGCCGCGGCAAGTCCCCGCAGCCCGCCGGTATTCGGCACAACCACACTTTTTACGTTTTTGATAATATTCGCACTCGCCTTAAGCTGCACCGTTTCCACCGGAGTTCCCAGCGTCTGAGCCGCTTTTGCCGCACAGTAAGCTACAGAAATCGGTTCTGTACAGCCCATCGCAGGCACCAGTTCCTCTTCCAGAATGTTTATATAGGTCTGATACAGACGCTGATCCATCGTTTCTCTCCCGTCTTTGGTATTATTTCTCATTCGTGTCTGATTCTCTCCTGCATAGCATACAAAAAACGGCTGTTTCTGGTCTGATCCTCGTCTCTACTCGGCAGCTACCACATCTGCCGGGCGCTTCGCACCCTCTTTCATACGCTTTTGCATGTGCCGGACAATACAGGACAAAGTAAAGTTTATCACAAAGTAGATAACACATGCAAGTCCAAAGAGTACAAATACATCTGAAACATTAATCACGCCGGTGCCATTGTAGCGATTGGCGGAGCTCATGATCTGCTTGGTACGGGCCATCAGCTCAATGACCGCAACGTTTGCCAGATACGAGGAATCCTTAATCGTTGTAATAACCTGCGAAAGCAGAGTCGGAATAATATTCCGATAAGCCTGCGGCAGAATGATATAAATCATGATCTGCACCGTATTGAACCCCTGCGAATGCCCCGCCTCAAACTGTCCCTGTGCTACGGAATTCAGACCGCCGCGCACGATTTCCGCAATGACAGAAGAGGTAAACAAAATCAATGCCACCGCTCCCTTAAAGAGCAGCTTCACATCCGCCGCCGAGTTCAGACCGAACATCTTGCGATTCAGGAAAGACGGAGTCGGGCAAAAGACCAGACAGATGAAAATCCACAGAAGCAGCGGCGTATTTCGAAATACCTCAATGTAAACGGTAGCCAGAATTCGAAAGACACGCGTTCTGCCGGAATTGCAATAATTACGCACCAGTGCCAGTACCGATCCGATCAGGATACCAAACACGACCGCAACTACCGAAATAATCAGTGTAAATAAGACGCCCTTCAGCAAATATTGCAGGATCGCCGGATTTTGCAGCATCGAAAGGCTTGCTTTTAAATTACTCATGCGTTCTCCATCCCCTTTCCCGAATTTGTCCTTGATTTGCCTGCAAATCGAGGATACAGGCCGCACCATCGCGCATAGCGCGATTTATATGTGCGGTTTTCCCATACTGCCGCGTCCCGCGACCGCGATTCTCTGATCACGCTGTTTCAGTCTGCTCTCCCAGGTACTTGCGAGCTTTGAGAGAGGAAAACAGATCACAAAAAACAGCACTCCGCTGACCAGGTACGCCGGCCCGTAGGCGCCTCCGGTCGTCGCGCCGGTCACAAAGCTGTATGTCAGTGAGATCAGGTCTGTGCCGCCTATAATATACAGACAAGAAGTATTCTTAATCAGATTGACCACCTGGTTTACCATAGGCGGAAGAATAATTTTAATGCTCTGCGGAAGGATAATATAGTACATCTCTCCAAAATAGGTAAAGCCCTGCGATTGCGCCGCCTCAAACTGTCCCTTGGGAATTGCTTCGATACCCGCACGGATGACCTCTGCCATATAGGCGCCATGGTAAATGCCCAGCGAAACAATACCCGTCCGGATAATCCCGATACTGTGTCCGGAAAACGCGAGCGCATAATACAGAAAGCAAAGCTGCAGCATCACAGGCGTGTTCTGAACGAATTCTACATAAACACGCGCAATCCCCTTCAGCACCGGATTGTGCCCGGTCGCGAACAGTCCAAGCACAATGCCAATCACCATCGCCAGCAAAATCGCCAGAATGGCCGTCTGCACCGTAGTGGCCAGTCCGTGCAGAAAGGTAGCCCGGTATGTCCAGACCTTCAGCCATGCTGCCGCAGAAAAAATACCTGACATTGATTATCCTCCCAGTTCTATATCTGATCTCCGGTCATCTTGTCCCTGTCTTTTACAAGCAGAAAAATAATGCCGTCTCTTTCTTCGGTAACTCTCTAATTTCACAATGCCCCGCGGAAAAGCCATCCAGCCTTCCCGCGAGGCAATCTTGCTTTTTACGCACCTGGTATGCATAAATCGTTATCGGACCAGAAAGCTCTGCGAACTTTCTAATTCCATAAAATGATTCGAGTGACAAAAGGGTATGATACTACGGATTTCTCAATCAATCGAGTGCATATTCCTCAATCAGGCCATCAATGGTGCCGTCATCCAGCCAGCGGTTGATCAGAATATCTACGTAAGCAGAGAAGCCGGAGTCCTTAGTCGTCGCTACACCATACTCCTGCGGCGCGAATTCCGCATCAATATAGGAACGTCCCTCGGTCTTATAGATCGCCAGGATAGATTTGTCTACACAGAACGCGTCAATCTCATCCGCTTCCAGAGCTGTAGAAATCGCCGGATAATCATCATACTGACGGAAGGATACGCCCTCCGTCCAGAGCGCCGCGTCAAAGGTTTCTGCGTCATAATCGTCGCCGCTGATCACTTCTGCCTCAATCATTGCCTCTACCAGAGATCGTGCGGAAGTTGAACCGGAGGAAACGCCGACGGTCGCATCTACCAACTCCTCAAGTGTCGTGATCTCACTGGAATCCTTTACCAGAACCGTTACATGGTCAGTATAATACGGGGTCGAGAAATCCCAGCTCTCTCTTCTCTCATCCGTAATGGTGAAAGTAGCAATGACACAATCAATATCGCCAGAGTCAAGGAGCTCCGTTCTCGTCGCCGCTGTAACAGTCGTAAATTCCACATCCACGCCAAGCTCTTCCGCGATCATGGTCGCAATATCAATCTCCATACCGGAATACTCTCCGGTCAGCGTATCCTGATATCCAAAGCCTTCCACCGCGTTCTTTACACCTACCCGCAGAACGCCTCTGTCAATAATCTCCTGAATGTCTTCCGTAATAACCAGTTCCGCTTCGGTCTCTGTTTCCGTCTCTTCCTCCGCATATGCCATGCTTCCGAAAAGGGAGAGAGACATCGCAAGTGCCAGTCCAAATGCTGCCAGTTTTCTTGTTTTCATAATAAATCCTCCTGCTTTTTCATGATTGCTTCCTGTCAACAGTTGCTATAGTAAAACGTCCTGCCTGCCGGCATAGAGGGCGGATCGTTAAAAACCAGCCGCACCCCGACGTTTGCTATCTATATGGTTTTTTCCCAGCTGTTGTCCTTTCCTCCGGATCATCTCATCTGGAAAATAGGGCGTATTGATATCACTTTCGAATAATTTTTCCAAGGAACTGCTTCAGCCGCTCATTCTCCGGATGTTCAAAGAAATGCTCCGGCGTCCCTTCCTCAAGGATCTGTCCGTCCGCCATAAATACCACGCGGTCTGCCACTTCCCTCGCAAATCCCATCTCATGGGTCACTACAACCATCGTGATCTTTTCATGCGCCAGCTTAATCATGACATCCAGCACCTCCTGAATCGTCTCCGGATCCAGTGCCGAGGTCGGCTCATCAAACAGGATGATCTTAGTCTGCGCACACAGCGCTCGCGCGATCGCGATTCGCTGCTGCTGCCCGCCGGAAAGTGTGGTCGGATAAACATGCGCTTTTTCCGTCAGTCCAACAACATCCAGATAGTGGTAGGCCAGCTGCTCCGCCTCCGCTTTACTCTTATGGTGCAGCTTCATCGGCGCCAGCGTCAGATTTTTCAGCACCGACATATGCGGATAGAGATTAAACTGCTGAAAAACCATTGACATGGATTCCCGGACGATCTTCGTCTTATTTCTTGCTGTAATCTCCTGTCCGTCTATGTATACATGGCCGCTCGTCGGCGTTTCGAGAAAATTCATGCATCGAACCGTAGTCGATTTGCCGGAACCGGAAGGTCCAATGATTACCAGCTTCTCGCCTTCCTGCACCTCCAGATTCACGTCCTTCAGGACATGCAGATCGCCGAAATATTTATTGACATTTTCCAGTTTTATCATAAAGATTCTCCTTTTTACCTGCAAATAAGCGAAAAAAAAACGGAGCCTGAATAAATCCAGACTCCGTTGCCTTTTCAATATATTAATTCATAAATGGTGTTGTGTCAAGAGGAATTTTCAAAAATGCTCGACAGAAGAATTCTTAGAATTTTCAAAATTTTCAAAAACATCCAATCGGGGTATAAAGATGAGAACTGGCTGAAGTGAAAAGTTTATTTCCACACCAAAATTTGTGATTTTCCGGTGGATTTCACTCTTTCAGGGATTAAAAGCACAGTCAAGGAGTAAAACTTCATTCCATTTACGCCATCATTTACCCAGTAGAATTGGGTAGGCCATATGGTGTAAGACTGATTTCCACTAGGTTTTTGCTGCGAACGCCGGAAATACAAGTGGAATTTTGAGTAAGACTGAATTCCACTTGTACCCCCGAGTTGTGGAATTTAAATTTTCATTTCACTAAGATGAGAACTGATAGGAAGGCGAAAAAATTTTTCTTTACAAACCCAAAAGAATTTAGTAAAATAGCCTTGTTATATGGCTCTTCGTAATAAAGTATAGCTTGTAATGTTATCACGGGGTATGGCGTAGCTTGGTAGCGCGCGCGGCTGGGGGCCGCGAGGTCGCAGGTTCAAATCCTGTTGCCCCGATTTTATACTGCTTAATTGCTTTGTCTCCATAGCTTTATAATGTGAAATGATCTTATCGTCTAGTGTTTCTTCCTTCCACATTTTAATCCGGTCTCTTTTTCCAACGTTAGGTTTATAGAGTCAGAAGCAGCAAAATTTTACCGATTGAACCGTCAGAAGATCCTGAAAATTCATTAGATTAATAAATAAACCGATATGTAACAGAAAAGTTAGCAATGAATCTTTTTTAATTGATCAATGCAAAAAAATAATTTGCATAATTTGTCGCGTAAAGTAAAATATAGCAAGGTGCTATCGAGATGGTAGCGGCGGTTAGTCCCCTGTTACGGGGAACTGTGATCCCCGATTACATAGAATCCGCTCATTTGCGGAACATCGAAGGAAAGGGGGAATTGCTTATGCTTACAATCAGCGACTTAATTGCAGTTCTGAGTCTCTGCTTGACCTCATTTGGTCTTGGCTATACGCTTGGAAGTAAGAGCAATAAAACAGAAAAATAACCGCCCCAGTCACCAACTAAGCGGTTATTTTTTCGCATATAAATCTGGAGACCAACCGTCAACGCTTCACGGTAGCACCTTTTTCTATTAAAAATATAACACATCTATTCATGAAATGCAATGTTAATTTTTATTGTCTCCAACAAACTGTTTATATGGATGCAAACAAACTTCTCGGATAAGCCCCCGCATCTACAAGCTCCTGAATGGATTTCTTCACCACCGGCACATCCTCCCGGAAGGTCACGCCAAACCACTTATCTTTCGATGGAAGGACTGTAATATCCACCCGGTGTTCTTTCAGCAATCGGTCAGCGATGGTCGGCAAAAGGAATTCCGCTTTTTTTTCGTTTCCATGCAGATTTTCCAGAAATCCGCGAAAACCGGTTGCCAGTTCATCCATAAAGTCAGGGGTAAATCCCCAGAAATTCATGGATACCAGGGAATCCGGATCCAGACGAATCAGGCTGGCGTTCTCCGCATACACAGCTGCCCCATCCGTTGTCTTTATAATGTCTTTCGTCTCAAGGATTTCAATCAGCTCACCGTCCTCATTCAGACGGCAGATACCGCGGGTCACCCCGCCATGCTCTGAAAGCGTATTCTTCAGGATAAATCCTGCCATGCAAAACTGAAATTTTCCGGAAGCGGACTGTTCCGATGTTTTCTCTGCGGTCAGGAAATCATGTACTTTACGAAAAGCATCTTTTCCATAATAGTCATCTGCATTGATAACAGCAAATGGCTCATGCACGACCTCGCGGCAGGCGAGGATCGCCTGTCCGGTTCCCCATGGCTTTTCTCTGCCCTCTGGTACGGTAAATCCATCCGGAATATCTTCGAGTTCCTGAAACGCATATTCCACATGTATTTTTCTGGCAATGCGGTCTCCGATGATTTCCCGAAAATCTTTCTCCATCGATTGACGAATCACAAATACAACCTTATTGAACCCCGCCTCAATCGCGTCATAGATAGAATAATCCATAATAATCTCGCCGCTCGGTCCAAAGGATGTCAGCTGTTTTACACCGCCTCCGCCAAATCGACTGCCAATACCAGCCGCCATGATTACAAGTGTTGTATCTCTCATAACAATTCCCTTTGCATATTCCGTTATAACAGAGCAGAAAAACAGCAGGCCTCAGACATCCTGCTGCTCCGGCTATATGTCATCTTCGGCATCTCGCACACGGTTTCCAGTTCAATTACATAGAAAAAAAATTCAAAATAATCGGTCGAAAACCACATGTCGTTCTGAAATATCTCATAAAATATAGTATAAATTACACCAGCCGGAGCGTGTTCCCGGGATTATCAACGTGAGACCGGACACCTCCGATACGGGATGCCCCGCAGGACAAACCGCACTCCTCCCAGAACTGGTGTAATTGCCTGAATACTTACATCGTATCTTTCGTTTTATGCCGGATACGCTTTATTCTTCTCATCCGCCAGGGTCGGATCTACCTTTTGCTCTTGAGCCTGTCTGTATTTGAAGAAATCTACCGCTACCTGCGGGAAGAGTGCGTAGCTCAGTACGTCCTCATCCTGCTCGGACCACTGTGCCATCTCTGAGCGCAGGGTATCCAGCTCATCCGGAATCAGATCTGCCGGACGGCAGGTAATCGTTTCCGCGTCGCCAATGCATTTCTTCTTCACTTCTTCGTTAAACGGCTTCACGGTCGCTCCATACTTGCCGCTTAAGATGTCCTTTGTCTCTTTGGTTACCATCTTATAGCGCTCGCCGCCGACGATGTTCATCACGGCCTGTGTGCCGACAATCTGTGAAGACGGAGTTACAAGAGGCGGCTCGCCGAGGTCTTTACGCACCTTCGGAACCTCTTCAAGCACTTCGTAGTACTTGTCCTCTGCATGCATATCCTTCAGCTGTGAGGTCAGGTTCGAAAGCATACCGCCCGGTACCTGATACAGCAGCGTCTTGATATTGACGCCCATGTTCTTCGGATTCAGGAGGCCACTCTCGAGCGCCTCATCGCGCATCGGACGGAAGTAATCTGCAATCTCATCGAGCAGCTGGCTGTCAAAGCCTGTATCATACGGGGTTCCCTTAAAGGTCTCTACCATTACCTCAGTCGCCGGCTGGGAAGTACCCAGAGCGAACGGAGACATTGCGGTATCAATAACATCCACACCTGCCTCTACCGCTTTCAGATAAGTCATGGAAGCCACACCGGATGTATAATGGGTATGCAGCTGAATCGGAATCTTCACCGCACCCTTCAGAGCTGTCACAAGCTCGGTTGCCTGATACGGCAGCAGCAGGCCAGCCATATCCTTGATGCAGATAGAATCCGCGCCCATCTCTTCAATTCTCTTCGCAAGGTCTACCCAGTATTCCAGCGTATACGCGCTGCCAAGAGTATAAGACATCGCGACCTGCGCGTGTACCTTTTCTTTGTTAGCTGCCGTTACTGCAGTCTGCAGGTTGCGCAGATCGTTCAGGCAGTCGAAAATACGAATGATATCAATACCGTTGGCAGCAGATTTCTGTACGAAATACTCTACCACATCGTCCGCATACGGACGGTAGCCAAGGATATTCTGTCCACGGAACAGCATCTGCAGCTTTGTGTTCTTGAAGCCATCACGAAGCTTGCGCAGTCTGTCCCACGGATCCTCCTTCAGGAAACGCAGGGAAGCGTCAAATGTCGCACCGCCCCAGCATTCTACCGAGTGATAGCCAACTTTGTCAAGCTTTTCCACGATCGGAAGCATCTGCTCCGTTGACATTCTGGTCGCAATCAGAGACTGATGCGCATCACGCAGAATCGTCTCTGTAATCTTGATCGGTTTCGCCGCCGGTTGTGCGGCTGTATTTTGATTATTTGGTTTTTTCGCCTTATCAGCCATATTCGTCCTCCTAATCGGATGTAAAAATTCCCCATCCTTCCGTGCAGGCCTGCAAAAGGTCTCCGATAATCGCTTTCGCACACCTGCAAATTCTATCGTCAAAACGGAATTCTGTCTTTTCTTCTATGCTTTACACACCACAGCATAGCCATAAGACAGATCGTAACTGTTCATTGACTTCGCAGCAAACGCAAAGTGCTGCCTTGAATCGTCACGCCAATCTACTTCACACCATAGATCGCCATAAAGGTACCAGCCGCCACGGCTGTACCGATAACACCGGCTACGTTCGGACCCATCGCGTGCATCAGCAGGAAGTTTGTCGGATCTTCCTCCGCACCGACCTTCTGCGACACACGGGCCGCCATCGGCACAGCGGATACACCAGCGGAACCGATCAGAGGATTGATCCTGCCATGCGTCAGCTTACACATCAGCTTGCCCAGAAGCACGCCGGCCGCTGTACCAATCGCAAACGCAAGCAGTCCAAGAACAACGATCTTAATGGTGTCCATGTTCAGGAATGCTTCCGCACTGGTAGTTGCACCTACAGAGGTTCCCAACAGGATTACAACAATGTACATCATCGCGTTCGCCGCGGTCTCCTGCAGCTGTTTTGTGACGCCGCATTCGCGGAAGAGGTTGCCAAGCATCAGCATACCTACCAGTGGAGCGGTGGTCGGCAGAAGCAGACACACTACAATCGTGATGATAATCGGGAAGAGAATCTTTTCCAGCTTCGATACCGGACGAAGCTGCTGCATCTTAATGCTACGCTCTTCTTTTGTGGTAAGCGCTTTCATAATCGGCGGCTGAATAATCGGAACCAGAGACATATAAGTATATGCCGCCACCGCGATGGAACCCATCAGTTCCGTCTGACCAAGCTTACCGGCCAGGAAGATGGAAGTCGGGCCATCCGCACCGCCAATGATGGAAATCGCTGCTGCCGCTTTTCCGTTAAAGCCGAGCAGGATCGCAAAGAAATATGCAGCATAGATACCAATCTGTGCCGCTGCGCCGAGCAGGAAGCTGATCGGGTTCGCAATCAGCGGACCAAAGTCTGTCATTGCCCCGACGCCCATGAAAATCAGCGACGGAAGAATACTCCACTCGTCCAGCGTATAGAAATAATACAGAAGCCCGCCTGCGTGGGAAACACCCGCCGCGTCGACATAAGGCTCTGCCATAATATCCGGATAGATATTTACCAGCAGCATACCAAACGCGATCGGAACCAGAAGCAGGGGTTCAAAATCATGTCCGATTGCCAGATACAGGAAAAAGAGCGCTACAATGATCATCGCGTAATTGCCGACGGTCAGATTCATAAAGGCGGTCTGCTCCCATAAGTTTGACAACGTATTTACAACATAGGCCATTCTATTACCTCCCTAATATTTGTCCTGCATTGCCTTTTATGCAGGACGTAGGCCGCGCCATCGCGAAGCGATTTCAAATGGCGAGGCTCTCCTTATTAGTCAAAACCCGGGTTAGTTCAGAGAAGCCAGAACATCGCCATTCTCTACTGACTGGCCAACCGCTACATCCATGCTTGCCACTGTGCCGTCCTGCGGAGCTACGACCGGAATCTCCATCTTCATTGCTTCCAGGATGATGAGGTTCTGCCCTCTCTTTACGGCATCGCCCACCTTTGCTTCCAGGCTGAGTACCTTACCTGGTACAGAAGCAGTCACTTTCACAGAGCCTGCCGCGCCGCCCGCTGCCGGAGCTGCCTTCGGAGCTGGAGCTGCTTTCGGTGCCGGAGCTGCCTTCGGAGCTGCCGCTGCTGCCGGAGCTGCCGCAACTGCTGCTCCTTCGCCTTCTTCCACTGTCACATCATATACATTTCCGTTTACTGTAATGGTATAAGTTTTCATGATTTTCCTCCTGTATTCAGGCTCTGCGCCAGTTTCTGTTATTTACTTTTTTAATCGAGCGAACGACATACGCGTCGCCGGTATTTACTGTAGTCTCAGACTCACGGTAGGCTGCAATTGCCGCCGTAATCACCGCAACCAGTTCCAGATCATCTTCCGGATTTACTTCCTCCTCCACAACAGGAGCAACTGGTGCAGGGGCGGGAGCCGGAGCCGGTGCCGGAGCAGGCTCGCCTTTCTTCTTTCTCGCCTCAATGGCCTCCGGAATGTAATGAATCTTACTGATCAGGAAGCTTAAGAACGCCAGCATCAGGAATACGATACAGATACCCATCAGGGTATTCATCGCCGCTTTCTGCATCATAACGCCCAGCGTATAATCCACATCCCAGGTCAGATCCGTCAGTGTCATCACATACTGGCCATAGGTAGAAGAATATGTGTACTCATAGTCCATTGTGACAGTAACAGTACCGCCCTTGCTGACTCCATCGTAGCTCGCGATCGCTTCAATGCTTCCGCCATAGCCGTCCGATGTCATCTCCGAACCGGTAATCTCCGTCACTTCCACATAATTGCCCAACTCAGACTTTACCGTATTCCAGTTGTACGCGATCAGAGCGGTAACCGAATCCTCACTCTCCATATAAGAGTCAACCTGCTCGTCTGTCCACGCGTCAACCTGAACTAGATAATTGTCGATCAACTGCACATAGTATTCTTCCGCAGTCATTCCTTCCGTTTCTGCCTCAGTCTCGTCCTCTGCTGCCTCAGAAGTCTCCTCCTCTACGGCAGCCGCGTCTGTGGCTTCTTCCGCCGCCTCATTCGCCAGAGTTTCTTCTTCGTCAACGGTCTCCACTGCGGCGGAATCCGTCTCATCCTCCGCGAGGGCGCTCATGGAAAAAGCGGAAACAGTAAGTCCAAGCGCCAGCATTATAGCTTTTAATCTAACTTTCATCTGTTTCACCTCGCTTATACTGTTCCATGTTTTCTGGACGGACCGTCCTCTCTCTTCGTGTAGAGCATTTCAAACGCGCCGATCACGTATTTTCTCGTATCCTCGGCCTCGATGATGTTATCTACATATCCTCTCTTTGCCGCAGAGAGCGCACTCGACTGCAGAGAAGCATACTCAGCAGCCTTCTCATTGATTACCTTACTGTCCTCATCCGCATACATGATCTTAGCTGCAAGCTGCGCATCCATCATACCGATCTGCGCGTCTTTCCACGCAAAAGTCATATCCGCGCCGATCGCCTTGCTGTTCATCACAACATAAGCACTGCCAAATGCCTTGCCGATGATCACATTTACCTTCGGCACAGTCGCGTTCGCAAACGCCGCAGTCAGTTTCGCCGCCGCTTTTGCGATCTTCTTCTCAGAGCACTTGCATGCCTTGAAGCCGGTCGCGTTTGTCAGCGTCAGAACCGGAATCTCAAACGCATCGCAGAAGGAAACAAATTCCGCAGCCTTCTCTGCTCCGCGCGCACTGATGACACTGTCAAAGGATTCCTTCACTTCGCCATTTTCGTCATAGACTTCCGTGCGGTTTGCCACAGCGCCGACGGTCGTGCCGTTCAGGCGCAGGAAACCAGTCACCATATCCGGTGCATAAGCTTCTTTCAGTTCTACGAAAAGATTATTATCCGCAATATTGGAAAGCAGAATCGAAGTATCGCCGGCTGCATTCGCCAGATCCTCACAGGCACGGTTCAGCTCATCGGTGCACTCCTCATAGGAAAGATCGTCTTCATTGTTCGCCGGAAGCATACATACCAGCGCACGGATGTTATTCAGGATCTCATCCTCGGAGCCGACAAAATCAATCATCCCGGTCTCTTCGCTCTGGAACTTCGCGGAAGATGTATCGCACTTCTCCTTTGTATTGCCCGGAAGCGCGTTCGGTGAGTTCACGAAAAGCTCCGCCTTCGATCCCTCCATAAATGTAAAGTCAGTCAGACCCGGAATCAGCGCCATACCGCCGCCGCATCTGCCAAACACTGCCGTGATCTGAGGTACTACGCCAGACGCAAGCGCCTGCTTCTGATAGATCTCACCAAAAGCATTCAGAGCGTCGGTCGCCTCCTGAAGACGCAGACCTGCGCTGTCCAGTAATCCGATCACCGGAGCACCTGTCTTAATCGCCAGATCATACAGTCCCGCAATCTTCTTCGCGTGCATCTCGCCGATTGATCCGCCAAGAACAGCTGCATCCTGGCTGTAGACATACACCAGGTGTCCGTCGATCACACCATAGCCAGTGATCACGCCGTCGCCGGGTGTCTCAGTCTGCGGCAGGTTGAAATCCGTACTTCTGGCTGTCACATACCCGCCGATCTCTACAAAACTGTTGTCGTCAAGCAAAGAAGCAATTCGTTTGCCTGCCAAGTTTTGCTCTGTAATACTCATTATTCAGCCCTCCATTGTTAAAGAATACGTAAACGGGTTTATATCGTTTACATTTACGCCAATCGCTTTCTGCATTTGCAGTCTTTCAATATGCGGTCGTGCGTTTTTAATATAATATACCCTTTCCCCAATTACATCTTGTCTATCTTAGCGTGTTTCGCTGAAAATTGCAAGCCCTTTGTCACACAATATCTTGTAGATTTTCGTCCGAAATGTGCCGAATTTTTGTATAAATATGCCCGAAGTGTCAATCTTCCATAGTCAGAAACGCTTTCCGAAAATTCACCTTTTGGTCCTATCGTAGGATAAATTGAGAGCCTAACGGATCGTCCCGCCTCCAGCCACATAATCCCCGTCATAAAATACCACAGCCTGCCCGGGCGTGACAGCGCGCACCGGCTCATCGAAAATCACCTCTGCCAGATCCGTATCCAGCCGCCGCACCACAGCGGGCGCGCCCGCGTGATTGTAACGAATTTTCGCTGTCAAGCGCATCTCTCCCCGGAGATCCGGTATACTCATAAAATTCAGGTGATCACAAGTCAATCGATCCGTAAAAACATCCTGCGCATCCCCAATGACAACTTCATTCGTCTCCGGACGAATTTTTGTGACAAAGACCGGATGTCCCATGGAAAGATTCAGCCCCTTCCGCTGACCGATCGTGTAATGCGTGATGCCCTTATGCCTGCCGAGAACCTGTCCGTCGGCAGTCACAAAATTTCCCGGCGGCGGCACGGGACAGGTGCTGTTTTTCTCGATAAATCCCGCATAATCGCCATCCGGTACAAAACAGATTTCCTGGCTGTCCGGCTTATGGGCAACCATCAGACCCAATTCTTCCGCGATCGCACGGATCGCCGGTTTGTCATACGTGCCAACAGGCATCCGCGTATGTGCCAGCTGTTCCTGTGTCAGGTTATAAAGCGCATACGTCTGATCCTTCGCAGCGGTCACGGAACGCCGGATTGCGTAGCGGCCATTCGGCAGCTGCTCCACCCGTGCGTAATGTCCGGTCGCGATATAATCCGCGCCGATCTGCATACTGCGGTGCAGCAAAGACTCCCATTTCACATAGCGGTTGCAGGCAATACACGGGTTCGGCGTACGCCCGGCCAGATATTCCTCCATAAAATAGCAAATTACTTTTTCGCGGAATTCCTCCCGAAAATTCATCACATAATGCGGAATGCCGATTGTCTGCGCCACCCGCGCGGCGTCTTCAGCGGCGCTCATCCCGCAGCATCCGCCCTTTGCACTCATGTCTTCCTCTGCATCTCGGGGCCAGATCTGCATGGTCACGCCGACTACATCATACCCCGCCTCTTTCAAAAGATAAGCGGCAACTGAAGAATCTACACCGCCGGACATACCGACAACCACTTTTTTTCTATTCATCATAATTTTATTTTTCCTGTCAAATCATCATCCGATGTGCATAGCTCTGCTCCGCGAAATAATGGCCACTACGTTTTCATTCAGGCAAACGTTTTCGAAAATCCTCATATTGCGGCGACATCACCCGCAGACGCTCTACAATCTGCTTTATTTTTTCCACAGTAATATCAAGTTCTTCCTTTGTCGTCTCCGCGCTCAAAGTCAGCCTCAAAGATCCATGCGCGATGTCTTCCGGAAGCCCCAGAGCCAGCAGCACATGGGACGGATCGAGTGAACCGGATGTACAGGCCGAGCCGCTGGAACCGCATATGCCCTCCATATCCAGCATAATCAGCAGCGTTTCTCCTTCGACAAACTGAAAGCTAAAATTCGCATTATTCGGAAGCCGTCTGGTACGGTGCCCGTTCAGCCGTGTATACGGAATCTCCTTCAGTACGCGGTCAATCAGGTAATCGCGCAGCCTGGTCTCATAGGCCGCACGCGTCTCCATCGTCTCTGCGGCTTCTTTCGCTGCCTGGCCAAATCCCACGATACCCGGCACATTCTCCGTACCGGCGCGGCGATGGCGCTCCTGGGCGCCTCCATGCATAAAAGAACGAATGCGCAGATTTCTTCGAATATACAAAAAGCCGACTCCCTTCGGCCCATTCAGCTTATGCGCGCTCGCGCTCATCAGATCAATATGCAGTTCTTCTACATCGATCGGCAGCTGGCCGTAAGCCTGCACTGCGTCCGTATGGAACAAAATCCCGTATTTTTTCGCAATCTCTCCAATCTCACGAATCGGCTGAAGCGACCCCACCTCATTGTTCGCAAACATCACAGAGATAAGAAAAGTCTCCGGGCGGATAGCCTGCTCCAGTTCTTCAAGCCGGACAAGGCCGTTTTCGTCCACATTCAGATAGGTAACTTCTATTCCGGCTTTCTCCAGATATTCACAGGTGTGTAAAATCGCATGATGTTCGATTTTGGTCGTTATTAAATGATTCTTTATTTGCTTCTGATCGGAATGACCCAGACCCGCCGAATTCTCTGCATTCGAGCCGTGAAGCAGCCCTGCTTCTGTATTATCCGCACGAAAACTGCAAAACATCTCTGCCGCCGCTTTGAGCGCCCAATTATCGGACTCCGTGCCGCCCGCCGTAAAATAGATTTCTTCCGGTCTCGCCCCGATCGTAGACGCAATGATCTCACGGCTGCGGTTCACCGCTTCCCTGCTTTTCACGCCGATGCCGTAAATTCCGGACGCATTGCCATAATATTCTGAAAAATACGGCAGCATCGCTTCTACGACAGTCGGAGACGTTTTTGTCGTCGCCGCATTGTCCAAATATATAAACTTATCCATAATGGATCCGACCCCTTCTGGCAATCATATTTATAGTAAATACTTTGCGCCAGACGCGAGGCTGCGCAAGCAGCCATTCCTCTCGCGTCTGTGTGCATCACTTATAGTGAATGACAAAAGAATTTTGTCGTTCACTATAGCACACTCTTCCTTTTATCCGTTGCAGTGCTTTCCCGGGTACTCCTCCGGATGCTCCCGGCTCTTCTCCATCACTTTTTTGCTTTCTTCCACCAGCTGGCTGATATAGATATCGTCCATCGCCGCGTCAATGCTCTCATTGATCCGCTGCCAGACATATTTGGTCACACAGAGATCCGCGCCTTCACAGCCTTCCTCGTCAAACGCAGAACAGTCCACCGCGCGCATATCACCCTCCAAAGCACGGAGCACATCCCCCACAGTTATCTGCTCCGCCGGACGCGTCAGTCGGTAGCCGCCCTGCACGCCGCGCGTGCTCACAACAAGATCAGCCCTCCGCAATTTTGCAATCAGCTGCTCCAGATAACTTTCTGAAATGCTCTGGCGCTCCGAAATACTGCTGATTGAGACAGCTTCCGCTTCACTGTTCAAAGCCAGATCTACCATCGCCCGAAGTCCATAACGCCCTTTCGTTGATAATCTCATGTTTCCTCCCTGTGAAAGTTTTCCGATGAGACTTTCCGTCCTGTGGAATATTCCATTTCCTTCTTTTCCAGATATCCTAGCATAAATTTTTCTCATCTTCAACAGAAAAACTGCATATGTTTAGACAAATCCCCTGATCGGGTACACTGCCATGAACCAAAAACGTTTTCTGATGAAAGGAACACTCCTGCTGACTGTTATGGGACTGCTGACCAGAGTCGCGGGCTTTTTCTATAAAATATTCCTCTCAAGAACCATTGGTGCATCGGAAATCGGGCTTTATCAGATGGCCATCCCCGTTTTTTCCTTTTGCAGCGCACTCTGCGGCGGCGGCATCCAGACCGCCATCTCAAAGCTGACCGCCAAGTATCACGCCAGGCGCAGCCAAAGTGGAGCAAAGCAGGCTCTGTTTGCCGGACTTTTTCTGTCTCTCTCGCTTTCTGTCATCCTCATGGCTGCACTCTATTTTGGTACGGAACTGATTGCAGAGCGCATTCTGCTTGAAAAATCCTGCGCAGGACTGCTTAAAATCATGGCTTTCTCTCTGCCATTTAGCATGATCCATGGCTGTATCTGCGGCTATTTTATGGGAACAAAACATATCGTGCCGCCCGCCCTGGCACAATTTGCCGAGCAGATAGTCCGCATTCTTTTTGTCGTACTCGCCTATACCCTGTCTTTCAAAAAAGGAAGGCAGACGGATGCAAGTCTCATGGCATTCGGCGCATTGGCCGGAGAAGCGGCATCGGCTATATACTGCGTAGTGTGTCTGTTTATATTAAGCAGCAGGAACTTCCAGCCGGAAAACCCGGCTTCTGCTGATATGTCATTCTCCGGAAAACTTTCTTCATTGCATTTAACAAAACACCGAATCATTACATCTCTGCGAAGTATTCCCAATATACCTTCCTTGCTCAGAAAATGGGGAGCATTCCGGCATCAATTTATCGCTTCCGTCCGGCAAATTCTCCCCATCTCTGTCCCGCTCAGCCTGAACCGCACGCTGATGTGTGTCCTTCAGGCAATTGAGGCGGCACTGCTCCCGCAGATACTGCGGCTCTCCGGACTGACCGCATCCGAAGCGCTCTCCGTCTACGGAACACTGACCGGTATGGCGCTCCCCATGATCCTTTTTCCCACCGCTATTACCTCCGCGCTTGGGATGCTCCTGCTCCCAACCGTTTCCGAAGCACAGGCACTTCACCAGCAAAATCAGCTGGCCCGTACCGTCAACGCCTCTTTTCTGGGAAGCCTGCTGCTCGGCAGCTTCTGCCTGGGTGGATTTCTGCTCTTTGGCAGCGAAATTGGCAGCATTCTTTTTCAAAATGCGTTCGCTGGAACCTGTATCCGCCGTCTTGCGCTGCTCTGTCCACTGATCTACATCAGCACCACTCTGACCAGCATTCTGCATGGTCTGGGCAAATCCACCGTTCTTCTGCTCTGGAACCTTGGCGGATTCGCCCTGCGCCTGCTCTGTGTCATTTGTCTGGTCCCCCCATACGGAATCAGCGGATACCTCTTTGGGTTGCTCCTCGACCAGACCCTGCTTGCCGGATGCATTCTGTTCTCTCTGTACCGCCAAAATATACTGACCGTCTCCATTCCCGGCGCGCTCACCCGGATGTTTTTCCCGGCTGTCACCGCTGGTGGCTGCACATTCCTCTTTTTCCTTCTCTCGGCGCAAAAAATCCCCGCCCAGATCTGCCTGATCATAGGCGGGGGAATCTACTGTATCATTTTTCTGCTCACCGTACTTCCGGCTTTCACTGGTTCTGCGGCTTCTGAGTAAATCGGAATCACACTACGTTTTCACTCCGCACTCCACAGCAAGTGCGTGGTGCGGGTCTGGTCAGTAATAAATCGGAGCTTCATGATTTATTCAAACCACAGCCTCCACCAGTGTCCTGTCTCCCAGCCGGATTCGTTTTACACCAGTCTCTTTCTTTTTATTAAAATTAAAGCTTAGCATATATCCTTTTTGCAAATGATAATAATCCATGTACTCCAATAACTGCTTCTCACCGCGTCTGTTATACTCCTGGCCATGCCAGATTTTCATTTTGAGGATTTCCTGAACGCCTTTGTAATCAATAATCACGTCCGTTCTTTTCATATTTCTTGTTCTGGCCTCAATATAGTAATTGCCGCTCCCGTTAATAATTGGTTTCAGAAAGATCAGAAAAATCCGTCTTCCGTTTTCTTCGATAAATCTTTCATCCGCGTCCGAGTAAATATCTTCAAAGTATTCGCAGAACTTTTGCAGGACAAGATCCATTTGCAGATAGCCGCCCCGAACAAAACGACTTTTTTCCATCTCAGCAGTTGTAAATATTTTTGTATCCGTTTCTTCCTCGGAAAGAAAAAGATTGTACAGCTTCATCTCAAAAATACGGTTGGAAACACAGACCATCCCGTCTTTCTCTTTCAGAAAGCCAAACATTTCTCCGATACGTATCTTCTCATTTTCCGCCTCATAAGAATATTTCCTTCCCTGAAACAGGATACCGTAAATCATTTCTTTCAGCTTCGGATAATCCGCAAGCTTCTTGCTCATATCATCAAAAAGCGTATTAGGGGTCTTTAAAATTTCACGCACTGCTCTCTGGAATGCTTCCTCGTTCCAGCATTCATTCTTTTCCGGCTTCGTGCTGTGCTCCGTCACGTTTTTTGCCATAATCTGACACAATCGTGAAACAAGAAACGGGTACCCCATCGTGTAGTCATAGATCAGCTGGCTGATCCTGTCCATATCCATCCCGGTATCCCAGTCAGCTTCATATTGGATTAACATGGAAACAATATCTTTCGGTGAAAAACTCATGTCAATTGTGAAATCCACCGCAATATTCCATGGACTATTGTATCTGGATTCCGATCCCGGATGAATCTTCTGTTTTAAATTCTTTATATCATATACTCCTGCAAGAATCACCGACTGAAAAGTCTCAACCCCCGGCCTTTTCAGATAATAAAAACGCAGCTGGGCCAGAAAATCCAGAAACACCTGATTATTCGAGGCAGAATCAACCTCGTCAATCAGTAAGACCACCTTTTGGTGTGATCTCCGGCACAAGCCAGTCAGTGAAAGAAAAAACTTCGAAAGAGATGCACCCGCGGAGCGTTCATCCGTGTACATTTTCAACTCCTGTTCCGCATCTGCGGACAGTTCGTCATCCACCACCAGCAAAATCTGTCTCGATACAGCCGCCACAAAGCGTTCCTCCGACTCAAAATCCGTATAGGAAATCCCCTGAAAATCCAGACTGATCACCGAATAATACGGTTTCAGATAACCAGCCAGCGCATTCAGAATCGTAGTCTTGCCATATTGTCTTGCCCGATTGATGGTGAAATAATCCCCCGCGTCTACCATCTCTTTCACAGCAGCCAGTCTGGAACTTATATCTACCATATAGTGCCTCTCCGGCAAACATGTCCCATTCACATTGAAAAGCTTACCCATCTGAGAATCTCCATTCTTTTTACCTGTTGTAAAACCTATTCTGTTAATTTCATTTGTATAAAGTCAATAGAATCGCAGTCAACTTATTTTAAGTCAGAATAGCATAATTATCCGTTCTTTACAAGGCAAAAAGAAAGTTCCCGGTTGCTGCTCACACCCCGATCACGCACTTACTGCGTGGTCGGGGTGAAAACGCAGAGGCCGCAAGCGTCGGCACGTACCTCTTGACCATCACCTTTTTCCCCTGCGGCGGTACACGCCGCCTGTCAGGAGCATTGCAAAAGCCGCCAGCATCAGAGCCAGATATGGGGTGATCGGGATATCATCGCTGGTCTTTACAGAGGAAGCTTCCGTCGACTTCTCTGTAGTCTTCTCAGTAGACTTTTCTGTCATCTCAGCCTCAGATGCGGATTCTGTCGTTTCCTCACTCTCTTCCTCCGTCACTTCGATCTCCTGGTTGGTAATGGTCACTACCGCTGACTGAGCCGCTTCGGACACAGTCACGGCAGAATTGTCCACCGATACCGTATACATAAAATCTGCCATCTCCGCGACCGGATTGCCGTCCTCATCTACCTCCGTGACGTACAGCGTCACCGGCTCATCCTGGTCAAGCGCCACATAGACCACGGCACTTACTTCCGACCGTCCGGACATATTCAGTTCCACGATATTATATGATACCTGGTCAGACAAGGTCGTATACGCAGCATCCGCAAAAATTCCTGCATAGAACACTGCGTTATCTGCAAGTGCATCGCCATCTACACCCAACAGCTTCTTTGTGATCGTAAGCTCCGCTTCCTTATAAAATCCGCGCGGCAAAGCATAAAACTCATTCACAAAAGCAACTGCCACAGTTTCGCCGCCATTCTCTGCCACCGCTTCATTCCCCTCCGCGTAATCCGCGTAAAACAGGGTATCATCCCCAACCATTCCGGTCACGATCGCCGTCCCGGCCGCGTCACACTCGGATACATAATACTTTGCTTCCGCTTCCAATCCGGCAAACGTCACCGTTGCGGAATCCGTATGCTGATAAGACAGCGTCTGGATCTCAGAGACACGCTGCGTGCATTCCGGATCACTGTAAAGCGCCACGTAGAACGTCTCATTCTCCGCACCGATACGACTCTCACTCTGTCCATTGTCATAAATCAGCGTCTTCGTTACAGAGATGAAAACCTCTTTTTCTTCCTCAACCTCGTGCTTTGGATCCTCCATTGTCAGGCTGACGGAAGCTCCCTCTTCCGCGGTAAAGGTCTGATTACCCGCGATCCCATATCCATCCGGTGCGCTCACCTCCACAAGCTGGCAAGTCTCACCCTCCCGCAGCTCGGCCGTAAACGTGTGCGTGCTGCCATCGGAAGTCCATTCCTCAACCGTATTTCCTCTCGAATCAACAAGCCGCAGCACTGCGCCTGCAAGCGCTTCACCTGTCGAAGCATCCAGCTTGCCAACCGAGATTTCCACCTCGACAAGCCTTTCGGTCTCCGTTTCTATTTCCGTCTTCGTTTCCGCCTCGGTTTCCGTTTCTATTTCGGTTTCCGTCTCCGTGTCGGTATCCGTATCGGTTTCCGTGTCGGTGTGTGTGTCCGTCTAGGTGTCAGTATGCATATCCGAGTCGTTCTGGGGATAGGTCTAG
>JAJPXU010000156.1:0-17915 GCA_021205305.1 Lachnospiraceae bacterium | reverse complement strand
CCGTCTCTTTCTCTGTCTCCGTCTCGGTTTCCTTATCATTCTCTGTCTCCGTCTCGGTTTCCGTCTCATTCTCGGTCTCCGTCTCGGTTTCCGTCTCCGTTTCCGTATCCGTTTTCGTATCCGTTTCGGTTTCCGTCTCCGTTTCCGTATCCGTTTTCGTATCCGTTTCGGTTTTTGTTTCCGTCTTAGCGATATTTATGAAATCATATCCTTTCTGTTCAGATGTATATCCATCCACCTCAGCCTCTTTCACCGTATACTCATACGTATGCCCATCTGTCAAATCATATTTTTCGAGATTCTTAAATTCATACGTGGTTGTCCCGTCTGCCAGCGTGGTTTCTCCTATTTTCACCTCATCCCGGTAGAGTTCAATAGTGATAGCAGGGTGTACTATCGTTTCCCCCTCTGCTGCCTGCGAATCTTTCCATGTCTTTGTACCGCTGACCGTGATATACTCCTGGGCAATTGTATTGGTGACCGTAAAGCTATAGCCATCCGTACCCCTTACCACACTTGCCGTATAACCGGAATCCACATTGTTCTCTTTCAGAGAATATGTGATCTTCTGCCCTCTGTAGTAAACAGGTAAACTATCAAACGTATAGCTCCAGCTTCCATCCGAGCCTTTGGAGATTTCCTCTGTATATTCCTGTATATAGGATATATTACCGGAATCCACACTGCCGGTCAGCGTCACGCTGACGGATGCAGGGCGGTTGCTTTCCACATTACCATCCACCCAGTTCTTCGTGACAGTCACGTCTGTCGTCTCCGGGATATGTGTATTTGTGATCACAAACGCGGTTGCGGCGTCTCCTGTGATTGTCTCCTGATAACTGCCTGAAAGAATTCCCATTTCCCGGACTGTATAAGAAATCTTTTGTCCATTCTCATACTCATCGAGTTCCGTAAATGCCTCCGTCCAGTCATTGCCCTCGTTTAATGTCACCGTTTCACCTGTCGGTTCCCCATTTTTCACCAGTTCAACCGTAACACTCTCCGGCCGGAGCCCATCCTGATCATTGCCGTCATCCCAGGATTTGCGCACCGTCACACTGATTTTGCTCGGCGTATGCGTATTCGTCACATTGTATCCGTCATAGGAAACCGCGTAACCGGATACCGCATCCTCTGTGACAGAATAGCTGATCACACTTCCGTCTTCCGCGTATTTCGGAAGGTTCTCAAAACTCCAGGACCAGTTGTCCTCTTTCGTCACAGTCTTAGCAGCAAGCGCTGTTTCTGAATCGCCTGCCCACAGCCGGATCGTAATACTCTCCGGTCGAGCGTCATCCTGATTCTCCGCGTCGTTCCATGTTTTAGAGCCGGAAACAGTAATATATTCCTGTTTGATGGTGTTGGTGACTGTATAGCCGTTCACTATGGTCGTATAGCTATCTACTTCCTGCTCAGAAATCGTATATGCATACACATGGCCATCTGACAGATCATAAACATCCAGATTTTCGAATGTATACGAGGTTGTACCATGCGCCAGTACCACACTGTCAGCTTTAATTCCATCGCGATATAGTTCAATCGTGATAGTCGGATGTAATGTATCCGCAGGATCAATCCAGACCTTCCGGATACTGACCTCAGTTTTCTTCTGCTCGATGGTATTCGTGAAGTCATTACCAGTCTGTGTGCTGGTGTAGCCTCCTACAGGGATCTCTTTCACAGTGTACACATACTCATGACCATCATTCTTAACTGACAGGTCATATTTGTCAAGATTTTCAAACGTATAGGTCGTCTCGCCATCGGCAAGAATGATTTCTTTAATCTTCTCGTTATCCCGATACAATTCAATCGTAATATCCGGATGCATCGTACCTGCCGGATCAATCCAGGTCTTCGTACCGCTCACGCTTGTCGTTTTCTGTTTAATCGTATTGGTAACTGTAAAACTGTATCCATCCGCACCCCTTGTCACACTCGACGTATAAGCAGAATCCACGGTATTCTCTGCCAGAGAATAGGTAATTTTATGCCCTTTGTAGTAAACAGGCAAATTCTTAAACGTATAACTCCAGTTTTCATCCGCATCTTTGTATATCGTCTGCGTGTATTGCTGCTTATAGGATATACCATTAGAGCTAACACTGCCGGTCAGCGTCACACTGACTGACGAGGGTCGGCCATCTTCTACATCGCCATCCACCCACTTCTTTGTGACAGTCACATCTGTCGTCTCCGGTATATGCACATTCTTAATCGTCACGTCAGTGCCATTGTTATTCCACTCAATGACCGGAACGCTGCTTCCTGAATTGTATTCAGCTACTGTCTCCTCCGCAATCGTATAGCTAATCTTTACACCCTTGTAATAAACGGGCAAATTCTTAAACGTATATTTCCAGCTGCCCGCAGAGGTCAAAGCTGCGTTATATGTTTTACTATACGACAGCGAAGCGGTTGAAACCGAACCGGTAAGAGTTACTTTAACCGATGCCGGTCTCTTTCCATCCTGATTATCGTTATCATCCCATACCTTCGTAACATTGATTTCCGTTTTCTCCGGAACATGCGTATTCGTGACCGTAAAGGAATAACCAGTCGTATCTGCTTTAATTTCTGCAGTGTATTTACTTACTGTATCTTCGGTAAGAGCATACTTGATCTTTGTGCTGCCATTATAAACAGGAAGGTCTGTAAAGGTATATGCCCACCCTGTACTTTCCGATAATGTCACTTCATATGTCTTTGTATAAGCAGAACCAGCCGTTCCTGTCAGCGTCACCTTTACACTTCCCGGTCTCACACCGTCTTGATTGTCTCCATCATCCCAGACTTTTGAAACAGAAACATTCGTAACCAGGACATTCGTGAGAACATATCCCGCATCGACGCCAGCGGCAAGTGCTGCATCATCATCCAGCACTTCCATCTTAGTATCGTCATAGGAATAATTTGTACCGGATATTTCAAAATCTTCTTCTTTAATGCTGTAAATATACGCGTTTCCATCCGGATCAGCCGATGGAAGATCGGTAAAGTAAAGCGTTTCCGGCCATTCGCCGGTGTCCTTGTCCCCACTGAACATAAGTCTGGAAACTTCCACCGCGTCCGTGGCTGTAGCTGTCCTTGTCCGGGCGTTGGTTACAGATGTTGTGCGAAGCAGTTTGATCACCACAGAAGCCGGACGGGTATTCTTTTCATTGTCACCATCCACCCATTTTTTTGTCACAGAAACCGTCATGCCGCCCGGATTTCCAATTGTGACGTAACCATTCGAACCGATGCCGCCGCCGCTCACTGCCGCAGTATTATCGGAAATTACCACAGAGGGCGTCCATCCGGTCAGGCTGGCCGAGGTGATGCTGCTGTCCTCCAGATAAAGCACGCTGGTCTGGTTCTGAAGGCCGTTGGCAGAAACAGATGCTCCGTCCTGATTCGTCCAATTGTATGCTGTACCGTCCGCAGCAAATTCAGAAACGTAGTATGCTTCATTCACGCCGCCATACTGCACTTCTCCAAGGCTGATCTGGTCGCCTTTCGATCCGGCTTCATTGTTAAATATAGCCGCACCATTCTCCCGGTAAATCTTCACTACAGACGTAGAGCAGCCGGCAATACCGCCGCCAAACACAGCGGCTGTGTTCCCCTGAATCAGAACGTTAGAAAGATTCAGCGTACCGGTCGCATAGGTCGTTCCGTCAACGTTTCTCTCACCGTTTACGTAAATTCCGCCGCCGCCATAGGCACCGCTCTTACTGGTATTTCCGGTAATTGTCCCCGCGCTGATATTCGCGGTGCATTCACACTGAACATAAATACCGCCGCCCTGCGCACCGGAAACATTTCCGCTGATGGTTCCTCCTGCCGCAGAAGCACTCAAGCGGGACACCTTGCTGCTTTGACCAGCAGAAGCAGCCATATTTAATGTAGTAGATGTACCAACATTTGCCGTCGACTCCCCGACAGCGATGCCTCCGCCACCATTCGTCGCTGTATTATCGGATACAGTTCCTCCTGTGAAATTCATAACCGCGTTGCTGAAAACAGCTGCGCCGCCGCCGAAATTCGTCGCCGTGTTGCCCGAAATCTCGCCGCCGCTCAGATTGAATACCGCGCCGCTTCCGCTCACGACCACACCACCGCCGTTGTAAGCGGTATTGCCGCAGATCTCGCCGCCGTCCATGTTAAGCATACCGCCATTGCAATATACCGCACCGCCATACGCATAAACCGTTCCGCTGGAAGTTTCGCTGTATATATTATTCTTCAGGACAGCGCCCTTTGTCACAGAAAGTGACGCACCGGAATTTACCAGAACCAGACTGCCTTTTGCCGATGCATTCATGCCGTCAATGGTAATATCTTTAAGCGTAAGTACTGCCCCGCTGCCGGATACCTGAATCAGAGTCCCGCTAAAGGACGGATACCGCATCAATTTATAGTCAGATAACTCTGATAACGTCCATGTTGCTGTATCCCTGACTGTAACAGTGCCAATGATATAAATGCCCTGTATTTCTTCCGTATTTTGATTAGCCGCAGCGTTTGCAGATACGATCTCAGCAAGCACTTCCTTTGCCCGTTCAAATGTTTTTACAGGAGTTTCATAGGTCGTACCGTTGTTCTCATCATCGCCGTTCACGCCATCCAGATATACACCGCTGGTTATGATTGTTCTGGCGATCATGGTTTCGTTCTCACCGACCCCTACGATCTCTACCAGCACTCCCGCACCAGTGATCTCAATCCGATCCGCCAGATTGTCCGCAAGTCCTTTTGCAGGATCAGAGGGCACAATCAAGGAAACGGTCTCAGGGTTCCCTCTTGTATTCAGAAGTTCTTCCAGATCGGAATCAATCTCCAGCCGAAGAGATGCCGGATTATAATCCGAAGATGCGGTAATTACACAGTTTTTTGTCAGATGAACATACTGCACTCCACAGTCCGCCAGAAGATTCAGCTCCGTCCCTTCATGCCAGATACCTGTCGACACCGTAAGGGCAGCGTTCATCGTTAGAGCCCCGTAATTCTTGATCACGTAATTCACATTTGAATCAGAAGAACTGATGGTTCCTGGAGTCCCACTGTCCGCCTGGCTGTCTGTAATTGTCAGTTCTGCACCAGTTTCGATGGTAATTGCTTCTGCACCTGCCCCACGCAGCGTACAGCCATTCATATCGATTGTGAGCGTCAATCCGGAAGGTATCGTCACACTTTCTGTAATAGTTCCGCTGCCGCTGTCATATGTGCCGGCAATCAGTTTGATCGTATCGCCGGATGCCGCAGCCGATATCGCGTCCGTCAGAGATGTGTAACGTGTCACATTCCCGGAATTGTCCGTAATTTCTGCTACATACCGGATAAAATTGCCTGCAGTAAAGTAATAATAATAGTTACTCTGGGCCGGATACACACCACCATGGGCTGTCACCGTACTCTCCGTGACGGTAGTGGAATTCAGAGCTGTCTCCATCTGGAAACCATTGTAAGAATCAATCCAGACACAGTCGTCAAACTCCACAGAACCCTGACTGTCGCTCATCTCAGAAGCCCGGGGCACGGAGGACGTTACTGATAAATTAAGACCGGCTGAACTGAGATAGCTGCGCTTAATCATCCAGTCACTGGCTCCATTGCCGTCCGTCGATGTATTGTTATACAGTGCGCCCCCGGTCATCTCCAGCGTGCCGAGAACACCGCCCGTGCGGACACCGGTATTTCCCGTCACTACCGTGTCCTTCAGGATTACTTTTGAATAACTATTCTCGTAAACTTTGATCGCTCCCACGTCGCCGCCAAAGTTTCCGCTGATGCGGCAGTTGTCAAATTCAGAAACGATATATAATGAGTTATTATTATAAGGAATGGTAATTGTGCTCCCGCCTGCCGCGTTTTCATTATCACTGATATTACAATTTGTAAACAACGAATGAGAAGTCTTTACATCGGTTCCCTTAATGCCAAGATAAAGAACACTCTGTCCATTTTTATTTCCACTGATCGTACAATTAGTGAATGTAGCCTGAGCACCTGACAGGGCAAATATCAGATACGCACCGCTGTAGCCTGTACTTGTACTCTCATTTTTGGTAATCTCGCAGTACGCCGCAGAAAATGACGTGCAGGAACCCACCCCAAGACCGCCGACACATCCGTTTTCTGCTTTATTCTCTGAAATAACTACGTATTCCAGGGAAACCTTACCCTCTGCCACTATGGTGATTCCCGCCGCAGCCGGATATTCATTTGCGGTTGCCGTATTATTGGAGATCAGCACGTTATCATCGGCAGTGCCCTCCGCTGTAAATGTATTCACAGAAGCATAAACGCCGCCGCCCCTGTAAGCGGAATTGTCTGAGATCTCACAGCTTCCAATAAGATGAATCTCCATCTCATTGGAATCCTGTGACTTGAACCGGTATGCAGAAATACCGCCGCCGTTGCTCGTGGTTGAGTTACCGGTTACTGTAGAATCCTTCAGATTCAGCACACTCGCCGTATTCGTTAAGAAAATGCCGCCGCCATGCGTCAGATTGGCTGTCGTCTTATTCCCGCTTACTGTCAGATCTGTCGCATTCAGGACGGATTCGTTCAGATAGATACCGCCGCCGCTGTCCACGGAGGTATTATCAGAAACTGTCAGTCCGCTTAAGGATACTGTCAGATGATCCAGGTAAATGCCCGCGCCGCCATAATAATCCTGCTTCGAAATATCGTAGTCTGTGCCATCTATCGATGTAGTATTATTCGAAATCGTTCCGCCGGTGATCGTATAAACACCGGAAATCAACGGCTCTGTATTTGGATTTTCTGTATTATCCCTTGTCGGGTCAGCAAGATAGAGACCGCCGCCGCGCGCGGATCCTTCATTACCATCTATCGTTCCGCCGCTCATGGTGAAATTGCCGCCGTATACATAAATACCGCCGCCGTAATTCGCCTTGTTTTCAGAAACCGTTCCTTCCAATACAGAGACATCCGCGCCGTCCATTACGTACACGCCGCCGCCATTCTCAGCCGCCGTGTTGCCAGTGATCGCTGCTCCATTTAAAGATACCGTACCGCCTGCCGCATAAATGCCGCCGCCATTTCTGGCCGTATTTGCCGAATTTGCGCTTCCGATATTTCCTTTGGTAAGTGTAACTTTGCCGCCGTCTACATACGCACCACCGCCCGATTCAGCGGCAGCATTGCCGGAGACCGCCGCTCCGTTCAGAGTCATTGTACCGCCGTGGATATAAAGGCCAGCACCATTTTCAGCCTCATTTCCAGAAATTGTGCCATCCGTCAATGTCAGTATGCCGTCGGCCGCATACACACCGCCGCCCGCTTCGGATGCAGTATTGCCAGAGATGTCCGTTCCATTCAGAGTCACCGCACCGCCGGATACATATACGCCCGCGCCATTTTCCGCATTGTTGTCAGAAATTGTACCACCCGTCAATGTCAGCGTGCCGTCGGCCATATAGATACCGCCGCCATTCTTCGCTTTGTTTTCGGAAATCTCGCCGCCCTTTATCGTTACAGAGGCTGTTTCTTTTTCCACATAAATCGCGCCGCCATTGTCGTCAGCTGTATTGCCGGTGATACTGCCGCCGCTAAGGACAGCTTCACCATTTGCAAGGTAAACCGCCGCTCCATTACTGGAAGCAGAGATCTCGGAAATCATGCCGCCGCCCATGCTGAAAGAACCGCCATTTACATATACGCCGGTGCCATTTTCCGTAGTGATATCACTGATCATACCGCCGTTCATATTAAATATGGCATCCTCAGCAACATACACACCGATACCATCTGTCGTATCACTGCTCGTGATCCGGCCTTCGGTACTGCTGTCAGTCAGTTCAAAAGTTCCATTGACTGTGACAGTCGCCCCGGATTTTCCTCTGAGCCGGTAACCATTCAGATCCAGTGTGATCGTATGGCCTTTCTCTACAACCAATTCATCCGCAGAAGCACAGTTTACCAGCAGAGTCACAGTCGCGTCATCCAGATCATTCGCCGCTTCAAAGGCCGCATCAATCGTCTGGTAAATGACAATGTCTCCGCTTGCATCTTTAACAGATGCCACCTCACCAACTGCAAGAGTCAGATAACAATATCCCTTTTCATCTGTTAAAGAACCGATGATATATAAAGAATCATCCGCATCAAAAGCATCAATCGATTGCTTATAATAGGATGTAGAATTTTCTCCCGTAGTAACCGCAACTGCTTCGTCATCCGGTACCGTCTGTGTGGTAATACCAACCATTCCCGTCACTTTTGCCGCAAGAGTTACTGCCATTCCATCACAAAGATACACGTTATTTTCTGAATTTGACACATGATTCTCCGTTATCGTTATGTTTCCGGAAAGCATGAATGTGCCATCCTCAAAATACACGCCTCCGCCATTCTCATACGCATTATTTCCGGTAATTATTCCGCCATTCATGGTAAATGTACCACCCGACAGATATACACCGCCGCCACAGTCTGCTTGATTTCCTGCTATGGTTCCAGCTGACAGAATAAAATTGCCCGACGATGCAACATATACACCGCCGCCACAAGTCTTTCCATTTTTAATTGTACCAGAACCGCCTGTGATTTTCCCGTTCAACTCTTCACTGGCGTCTGTAACAGTCAGAGTTCCATTCACAGTAATAACACTTGCCGATGAGGTACTCGTCAATGTATGACCATTTAAATTCAACGTAATGCCTGCACTGGAATCTGCTACAAGTGAGCCATTTGCCGCGCAATCACAGGAAAGCGTAATTGTAGAAGCCGAAGACAAAGTATTTGCATAGGCAAACGCAGCATCAATGCTTGTATAATAGGTAATCACACCTTTTGAGTCTGTCACTGTGGCCACGCTTCCGGCTACAGTAAGTACCAGATGCGTCCCGCCGTTCGCAGCAGTCTCCGAAACAATCGCGACGTTTTCTCCCAAATCCGAAGCGTCAGCCTTTATATGGGTCAATGCTGTCTGATAGTAAACCGTACTGCTTTCCAGAGATGTAATCGGAACAGCGTTTCCGTTTGATACGCTATCCTCCGTAGAGACTCCCACATTTGCTCCATCAGCCCAGTCTCCCGCGAGCATGACAGTCTTTTCAGATGGCAGATAGACATTGTTTGATTTTTCTGAAACCGTATTACCAGAAACTACCGCAGTCCCAGAAATACGTAGCGTACCAGTTCCTGCATGAACACCGCCACCGTTTTCAGTTGCTGTGTTTCCGGAAACAGAACCGCCATATATCGTAAAGGTACCGCCATCCAGATACACACCTCCGCCGTAAGCCGCACTGTTTCCGCTAATCGCGCCACTTTGCATGGTAAGTGAACCTACAGCAGTAACATAGATACCACCGCCATAGGCTGCGCTGTCTCCGCCATTCACCGTGACCAGGCTGCCTGTGCCTCCAGTTATCTTCCCATCTGCATCATCAGAACCATCCTTCACAGTCAGAGCTCCGTTCACTACAATTACACTGCCTGAACCGCTTCCAGTCAGCGTCTTTCCATTCAGATCAAGCGTAATATTTTTACTGTCACTCACCTCCAAAGAAATAGTCGGACTGCAATTTGCCAACAGGATCACAACAGAACTGCTATCCTGCGCATTTGCATAATCAAAAGCATCTTCAATTTTAGTATACAATGTAGTAATCCCGTCAACCGTGACACTGGCAACCGTAGCAGCAAACGCCAGATAATAACCGCTGGCAGAGTCTCCATTCACACCCACACTATAGCCTTCCACATCAGATGTGAAACAGGACTTAGATGCAATATAATAAGACGTATTTGTTTCCGCCGTTGTAATCGCTACGGAATCTTCTGAAAGATCCTCGGCTGTTGTAATACAAATCTCCGCGCCTGAAGTCAATTCTCCGACAAGAGAAATTGTCTGGTTATTCTGAAGATAAACATTGTTTGCCGTTCCATCTGACACAGACGTATTGCCAACAATAACCGGATTTCCCGACACGTAGAAGCTGCCTGAACTCGCAATGTAAATACCACCACCCATTGTCGCAGTGTTTCCGGTGATCGTACCACTGGTCATAGCAAGCGACGCATTCGCACCTACATAGACAGCGCCGCCAATTCTGGTGCTGTCAGCCAAAAGTGTACCAACGCCGCCAGTAATCTGTCCATCCTGATCTGCACTGTTGTCTGTTATTGTCAATGAGCCCTTTACAGTAATTACGCTATAATTACTGCTCGTGTTTCCAGTCAGCTTATAACCGTTCAAATCAAGTGTAATTTTGCTTCCAGACGCCACGGTCACTCCCGTTGTATCGCAATTCGTCAGAAGCTTCACAGTAGCCGTCCCATTTGTTGCCGCATTTGCTGCATCAAAAGCCGCATCGATGGTAGTATAAGATGTCGTCGAACCGTTTGCCGTTACACTGGCTCTCGCGGAAGCCACCGCGAGGACAAGATAACTTCCTGCACTGTCCGTCTCTGTCATAACGCAATAATTGGAATTGTCTGAAACAAACTTGTTAACAGAACTCGAATAATACGACGTCGCAGATTCCGTAGTAGTAATCTGAACCGTGGAATCACCTGATGGTGCTTTCAAACTCGTAGACGTATACATAGTAATCCCTACTTCAGCACCTTTACCCAGCGATGAATCAAGTATAATCTGTGACAGATAGTACGTCGAACCCGATTTATTTCCGCTTAGGTAAACATTGTTCGCGGATCCATTCACTGTGTTCCCAATAATTACAGGAGTGCCAGAAAGGATGATGCTGTTAGCATATGCTTTGGATGTCGCATTAGCATTGTATACATATACACCCCCACCATTACCACCTGAACTGTTATAATAATTACCGGTAATGTAACCGCCGCTCATACTGAATTTAGGCTTATAATATTCCATGTACGCACTGCTGCCCGTATATGAGGCAATAAAAATCCCAGCGCCATATTTAGCCGAATTCCCTCTGATTGTACCATCCGTCAGCGTAAAAGAAGTCATAGTGTTTGACATAAAGACTCCACCGCCACCGGCTGTCGCAGACGTACTATTGGCAGTGTTATTTTCAATTGAGCCACCAGTCATTGTAAAGGCAGCACTTGTATACATATAAATACCGCCACCGGATGTTTTTGCCGTATTACCAGAAATCGAACCGCCGCTCATCGTAAGTCCTGCGCTGGAATTTAAATATACACCGCCACCGCTGCCAGATGTAGAAGTGTTATTATCAATAGAACCTTCGCTCAGAATTATTTTCTTGCTACTATTTACATAAATTCCGCCGCCAGTTGTTCCCGAATTCTCTGAAATTGATCCTCCGTTTATTGTAACAGGAGTGCTGCTGTTCTGGTACACCCCGCCACCAGATGATTTACTGGTATTATTTTCAATGGAGCCGCCTTCCATGGTAAAAGCAGAACTGCCCTTAAGATAGATTCCACCTCCAGAAGAACTACTCGTATTCGATGCAATAGTTCCTCCCTGCAAATCAAATATTCCGGCATAACAAGAGACACCTGCCCCATAGGTTGCTGTGTTTCCAGACACAGAACCTTCTTTTACAGTAAGTGTACCATCATTTAAAAGAATGCCGCCGCCATATGTGTCTGAGGAGTTAGCATCAACCGAACCGCCACACAAAACAAACTTTGACTCGCCATCAATATAAACGCCGCCGCCTTCATCTCCGGCGCTGTTCCCGGTAATAGAGCCGCCATTAAATGTGAACGTCGATTCTCCTTCAATATAAACACCGCCGCCATATTCCGCACTATTTCCGGTAATGGAACCGCCGTTCATAGTAACTGTGGCAGATGAAACATATAAACCGCCGCCATTTTCTTCGGAGTTCACCGCGCCGGTAATTATCGTTCCTGTCCCTATTGCCAGAGACGCATCGTTGGATACAATAATCAGCGCTCCTGCGGAAGTGATTCCACTGCCTCCAAGGCCGTCAATTGTAATCCCACTCAGAGAAAGGCTCGCAGAGGAACCTTCAACAGAAATTAAAGTCCCGGTAAACGTACCGGAAAGACTCCGCATGACTTTTACCGAATATCCGCTTAAATCCCAAGTCTCGGCAGAGGCTACTGTTACGGTATTTAATATATAAATTCCATCCGGCTGCTCCTTTTCATTTGCGTTTGCCTCAGAAATCATGGACGCCAGGATTTCTTTTGCTTTAGCAAATGTCTTTACTGGAGTCTCTTTCGTTTTGCCATCATTCGCATCATTGCCCGAAACACCATCAAGATAGACCGCATCCCCTTCTGTCTGATGCTGTACCACAAGGTTTCCTTCCTTATTCAATACAATTTCATATAAGGATGCGTTTGTGATTGTTATTTTTTCAGCCAGTTCATCCAAAATCACAGAATTGTCCAACGGTTTCACAATATCCACAGTTCCACCGTTCGTCAGGGTAGCCAAATCCGAATCACTCAAAGTAACAGACAGTGTCCCTGAAAAATCAGACCCGATCGTAACGAATTGTCCAGCAGCCAACGTAACAGAAGCACTGGATGCGGAATTGCATATCAGAGAACCAGTGTTTTGTGAAATAGAACTGCTAGAAAATGTAGTGTCAGAAGAAATCGTCAGATTGCCATTGTTTTCTATCGGGCATTTTGAAAAAGCCACTGTAGAATCAATTGTCAGCGTACCATTATTAATGATCGGAACCGTTGAACCAGAGGATCGTAGTATAGTTCCGCTCTTTTGACTGTAATCATCACATATAATTAAGGTTCCTCCCGTTTCGATTGTCAGAGTTGCTCCTGAATAAAAGCTGATCGTAAATCCACTTAAATCAAGATATACCACTTCTCCGTCTGCAATTGTTACAGATGTACTGGCCAAAACAGATGGGCTCGATCCAAGATAATAATAGCCACTCGTAAACGTTGTCGGAATGCTGCTGATACGGGTCCAGGAGATTTCTTCCTCCAGCTCCATCGTCATTGTATTGAAATACTCAAACACCTCATCCAGCTTCGTGTCGTCAACGAGTGCCTGTTCTTCTTCCGTGAGTTCATCATAAGCGTCGCAGGCATCCTGCGCCTGCGCGTACACAGTATTCAGACTGTCCGTATCTCCCTCGGTGTTCATAACTTTTAAGTTATCCACATCGGGCAGCGCGTCGATCATCGCCTGGACAGCACAAATCGGGCAGTTATCCACACCGTCATATCCATGTGAGCATTTTTCAGGCTCTGCATTGCTTTCAGATGTCAGTTTCATCCCACTTTGCGTCTCTTCTCCGGATTCAGATTCCGTCTCTGTCTCAGATTCCGTTTCCACTTTCAGGTCGGTTTCGATTTCTGACTGCGTTTCTGGCGCAGATCCGATCTCAGCATCTGTATCCGAAACATCTTCGGTATCTGAGGTTTCATCTGCTTGTGCCAGCGGTTCCGCACCTTTCGCTTCTTCCGCCGCATCTGTCTCCGCCTCAATCACCCCAGAATCTACCTCCACCGTCTCCGACGCAAAGATAGAGGATGGCAAAAAGTTCAGGCACAGCGCCAGTGCAAGAGCAATGCTCAGTATCCTTCTTTTCGTTGTCTTCACTATTTTTCCCTCCCAATTCCCCACTCAATGAAAAGAAAAACGGCAGATTCACTCCTTTTTCCCTGGCAGTCTATCTGTCGCTTTTGCAATTTTGTCCTTTTACTGTCGTTATTTATACAGAGCAGATGTCAGTATCAACAAAAACATACCGTTCTTTTTTCTGTAATTGTACAGTATGCCCGCTTTATTCACAAGAAAATTTCCGCAAACGGTTTTGTTTCGTAAAGTTTCCGTCCTTTACGAAATTACCCCCCCCCGTTTGCGGAATTTCTTGTTAATCATTTTCGATGTTTAAGGTGATAGCAAAAATGATCCTACAAGCAGGTTTTCTCTATAGAATCTTTTTTCCATCTTGCACTTTTCCAAAAGGTATTATAATATAAAGCCAGATGTTTCAGATATGTCTGAAATGTTTCAAGAATGAAGGGAGAGCGCAATTATGGCAGATACGGGTGTGAAATCCATACGTCTAATGGTTAACCGAAAGGAACGCATTGTGCCAGTTGACAGTATTATTTACGCGCAGGTGACGGACAAGCTCTGCACGATTTTCCGCGCGGATGCATCTCCCATACAGATTTTTATGACCATCGCTTCTCTAAAAGCAATGCTTCCGCCACGCAGTTTTGTCCAGATTAATCGCAATTGCCTGATTTCCCTGAACCATTTCCAGGATCTGGACGAATCTTGTGTGATTATGAGTAACGGTACACATTTGCCTTACAGCAGGAGACAAAAACAGGTGATTCTTGCCGCGATGCAAGACCGTTTGTCCGGACTTTCACACAGGCAGGATGCAGTCTCATGGAAGCAAAGCCTTGCAGATGAGTTTCGCTGTTTTGACCATTTCCCGCTCCCATTTTGTATTGTGGAAATGGAGTTTGATTCGGTAGATAGCACACAGAAATGCCTGATCCGATACGCAAATGAAGCATTTGCAGCTCTGACGAGACGGCCGTTGCATTTCCTGCTGGATGTACCGTTTGCTGCGGCATTTCCGTTCTCGGATTCACAGTGGCAGCAGTTGTTCACCCTATGCGCACTGGACAACCAGCGGTTAGAACGGACACTTCCGCATATGCGGACAGGGGAATCTGTGCGCGTATTCTGTTATCAGCCGCACTTTGGATTTTGCGGATGCCTGTTTTTTGACTCGAAAGAGATTTCAAATACCTGATTTGCGGCAATTTACAGATTATACCGCATCGCGTATCTCAAGAACAGCAAACACCCCGCCAGAATAAAGATGACTCCGAGAACATTCAACGCGACCGCCAGAATGTTCATCTGTTCCTTTCCAATTACACAATATTTCTCCGGATCTTCCGGATCGTACGACAGACGAACGCGCTGATTGATCTGGTAGGGGCAGGGATATGTATCTTTGGTATCGACAATCTTGATCAGCTTCCCATCCGCAAAAAATTCAAAAACTGCCGCCTGACGGTTGCGAAATCTGGCCTGCGCGTAGCGATCCCGTTCCACCGGAATGATGTCTACCACTTTTGCTTCTGCATATCCGGTATATGGCCTTTTTGTGGCATTTAATACCTTTAAAATGGATCCGGCAATTTCCGCAATTAGACCGAGGACGATAAAGACAATCCCCTCGATCCACAGTCTATTCCCCACCAAAATACTCCTTCCCGGATAAAATATCCCGTTCCATCTGTGCTTTCAGCTCTTCTACGGAGGTAAATTTCTGTTCCGGACGCTGAAACGTGCGAAGCAGCACTCGCACATTCCGCCCGTACAGGTTTTCATGTACGCCATAAAGGTACGTCTCCACACCGAGAAATGTACCATCCACGGTCGGCTTGTAACCGATATTTGTGATACCATGGCAAGTGACGCCATCCTTCCAGGCGTTACTCCCATCTGCGGCCATGCTCTGGCTTTCCTCACTTGTGGACTCTGTTCGCGGTTCCATCATAACGACATCACTGTAATATACCCCCGGCGGCGGCAGCAGCTTGTAGCCGTCCGGCCGCAGGTTGATCGTCGGCATCCCGATCTTCCGTCCCAGCTGATGCCCATGCAGAATCGTTCCTTCCACCGGATACCAGCCGCCCATCAGGTCATGAACCAGCTCCATATCCGCGCCAGCAAGCGCCTCGCGGATATACGTGCTGCTGATCTCGCGGTCGCCGTAGCATTCTTTTTCGATCACTGTGAGTGTATAGCCATATTTTTCCTGAAGCGCTCTCAGGGTCTCCACATCCCCGCTCCGCTGAAAGCCAAACCGGAAATCCGTGCCTACTACGATCTGCTTTGCGTGAAGCTGCCGGCAGAGCACTTCCGAAATAAACGCCTCCGACTCCATACCCAAAATCTCCGGCACAAACGGACAACGGATCATACAGTCAATCCCGTAAGTCTCCAGTACATGCCTTTTTTCCTCTGGTGTAAACAAAACCGTCCGGTTCTCCGGCGCTATCGCGAAAACAATTCCGTAATACCCTTCTTTCTGCAAGCGCAAAATCTCGTTCAGCAGCTTCTGATGCCCTCTGTGCAGCCCATCAAATTTGCCCAACGTGACCGCAGTTCCCTTCGCCGAACTCTGGTTTTCTTCTATCTGAAAATCCATTGTGTCATGTATATATCTCATTCGTCTGTGGAAAGTCCTTTCCTGTCAAAGCTATTCTTGCACTATCTAAAATATTCTTTCCTATAAGGGCGGGCTTGCCGATAGATTCCTTATACTTGTCCTCGATTTCTTACGGAAATCAGGGACGTAGGCCGGGCCATCGCCCTATGGGCGATTTTGCATGACCCAGCTTTGACTCTGGCTGCATGGCTTGTTTCTTTGCGGGAATAAAAATCTCAAGGCGAAATTGTTACAAAAACATCTTCTCTGCCCGCCAGCTGCCTTTCTCCTCATGATAACTATAAACTGCCACGAAATCTCCATTCTGCCCATACAGACGAAGCATGTCTGTCCTGTGTGCGGGTCCGCCATAAGAATCCCCGAAAAATGCCGCGCTTTCGGCACGCCCGGAAAGCAGCATCCAATTCGTATAAGCAGCACTCTGCCGGTTCGGAAAGCGTTCCTTCAAGTCGTCGACTTTCCGACAGCTTTCCATCATTTCGACAGACAACGGATTTCCATTCCGTACCAGCCGCTCCGCATCTGAGGTCAGCCATACCGCGTCCAGATTGGTAAACGCACAGTCCGTCGAAAAAACGCATTCCTCCAGACGGTTCTCATCCCGCAGCGCTTCTATCTCCGACAATCTCCAGGCATCTCTCTCCGCAAACGGCCCAACTTCCGTGCGAAGCAGCACGTCCATGCAGCCGCCGCACCCCAGCTTTTCTCCAATGTCATTGCAAAGCGTACGGATATATGTCCCTTTCGAGCAGCGCACCGTCATTTCTACTTCAATCATCGGCAACATTCCCGGATGATACATCTTCACATTTTCCGGTGATGACGCACGGTCTGAAGCCTCGTTATTACACTGGTCTTCAAGCATGGAGGCAGTTTCTGTTTTCATCGACGAGATTCTCTCGATCCGCTCAACTTTAATCTCTTCTATACAAATTGTGCGCGGCTTGCGTTCTACTTCAATTCCCTGCCGCGCCAGCTCATACAGCTTCTTCCCATTCACCTTCAAAGCCGAATACATCGGAGGGACCTGCTGCTGCTCGCCAACAAATCCGGCAATGCACTGACGAATCGCCTCCTCTGTCAGCTGCACCGGCTCCGAAATAACACAGTCTCTGCAGTCTGCCGTCCCTTCCATCTCTGTTTCAGAAAACCATCCTTCAACAGCAGTCAACGCTTCTCGTCCTGCAACACCCTGACCATCTTCAAGAAAAACCGGGCATTCCCTCAGAACTCTCCCGGTCGTATCCTGTGTATCCGTCGTCCGTCCAAGCAGCAAAACCGCCCGGTACGTCTTATTCCAGTCCGTCAAAAGCTCACATACCTTCGTTGCCTTTCCCAGACAAACCGGCAGCACCCCCGCCGCCGCCGGATCCAGCGTCCCCGTATGTCCAATCCGCTTCTGCCGCAAAATCCCCCGCAGCTTCGCCACCACATCATGCGACGTAAACCCCGGCTCCTTATGCACAATAATAATGCCATCCATATCTATCCTCATGAGTAAAACTCCCGCGCCTCGAAAGAATCATTCACCGTATCGCAAGCTTCATGCACATTACCCTTGCCAACTAACGAATCATCGTATATGTCCTCTCTTCTAACTGAAACGTACTTCCGTTTTACTCTACACACTTGTCAGCCACCAAATCACCCTATATGTCTTCTCTTCCAACCGAAACGTATCTTCGGTATACTCTGCACAGCGAAGCCCCGGCACAGTGCTCCCGAAGACTAACTCAGCAACCACCAGTTCAACTGGTGGTTTGATTTTGGCCCTCCAAAGGG
>JAJPXU010000041.1 GCA_021205305.1 Lachnospiraceae bacterium | reverse complement strand
GGAAAAAACAAAATCATTTTTATTTAAGTTTTTTCTCTGGATAATATTTCATCCTGCAACGAAGGAGTACCTATATGCCGGATCTTTTCACACCAGCTCCGATTTCCCTGGAGGAGCAATTGCCCATTTTTCAGGCGCTCAGTTCTGAGTTTCGTCTGGAAATCCTCAATCATATTATCTCCAGAAATGGCATCAGTCTGAAGCAGCTCGCCAAAGAGCTCCTTGTACCGCCAAGCACTCTTACTCCGCATATCCAGAAGCTCACGGCGTGCGGCCTGATCAGTGTCGAAGAAGAAACCGCCTCACACGGGACACAGAAATGCTGCTACCCAAAAATGTCGCATATCCTGATTGACTTCGACATTATTTCCAACCGCCTGCCCCTGTATAAAGCAGAGATTCCCGTCGGACAATACTCGGACTTTAATGTTGCCCCAACCTGCGGTCTGGCTACCACGAGTTCCTTTCTTGGAATTCTGGACGAGCCAAAGCTCTTTACGCATCCGGAGAGCTACAAAGCCGGTATTCTCTGGTTTACGACCGGGTATATAGAATATATGCTGCCTAACTTCACCATCGGGAACCCCGATATTGAAAAGATTATGCTGTCCTTCGAGATATCCTCCGAAGCTCCCGGTACGGAGAATGACTGGCCTTCCCGCATCGTTTTCTCCCTGAATGGCATCGAACTGGGATCGTGGGTTTCTCCTGGCGATTACGGAGACCGGCGTGGACGCCAGAATCCTGACTGGTGGTTTGATTTTCTGAACCAGTACGGTCTGCTGAAGGTTCTGTCCATCACCACGACCGGCTGTTATATGGATGATGAGAAAATCTCATCGGTAACGATTGATGACCTGCGGATCGACAGCCAGTCTGTCATGAAGTTCCGTTTTGAAGTACCTGCCGGCACTTCTCTCTCCCACGGTCTTACCCTGTACGGACAAGGCTTTGGTGATTACAACCAGCATATTCGCCTGGTGATTCAATACCGAAAAAAAACAGAAGGAAGGTGAATTTCATTGATCCATATTGATAATCTCAATGATGGACTGCCAATCTTTAAGGCGCTCGGTTCAGAAATCCGCATCAGGCTCATTAAGCTTTTGCTGGATAATAAAGAAATGAATATGAACGAACTGGCTGCCAGTCTCGGTATCACAAACGGCGCCCTGACCAGCCATGTAAAGAAGCTCGAAGAAAGCGGCATTATCACCATTCTGAACGAACACCCCGGCCATGGCAACCAGAAAATCTGCCGCGTGTGCGTCGACAAAATCCTGATTGACATTCTGCCGGACGAAGAAGATATCTCGACAAACAGCTACTCCGTCAACATACCGGTTGGCCACTATTATAACTATTCCGTTTTTCCGACGTGTGGACTATCTACGGAAAAAGGTCTCATCGGCGAGGTCGATGACCCCCGCTATTTCGCTCACCCCAGCCACGTAGATGCACAGATTCTCTGGCTCGGCAAGGGATTTATCGATTACCGCATCCCGAATATGATGCCGCCGGGAAACAAGATGGATCAGTTCATTATTTCATTCGAGATCGGAAGCGAAGCGCCCGGCACGAATAGCAACTGGCCCTCAGATATCACGTTTTTCCTGAACCATACCAAACTCGGTACCTGGACAAGTCCCGGCGATTTTGGCGATGTGCGGGGCATGTTCACTCCCAACTGGTGGTTCCCGAACTGGAACCAGTATGGTATGATGAAAATGATCGTGGTCAACCGCAAAGGCACCTTCATCGACGGTCTGAAAATATCCGACGTCACGGTCAATAAGCTTGCGATTTCTCCGCAGGATAACATTTCTTTCCGTTTCCAGTCACAAGAGACAACGACAAACGGCGGCGGCATTACTCTGTTTGGCCGGGAATTCGGAAACTACAACCAGGACATCCGCGTGCGAGTGTGCTACAGCCCGTGCTAAATTAAGCAGAGATTTTCTCCCTGCGCATACAAAAAACTCCCTTTCATTTCAGTAAAGGGAGTTTTTTACGATATTCATTTGGCTACAAGCCGTTTGTCCTGCAATGGATGGGCTTACCCAAACCTTTCGGAGATGCGATTACCGATCCGATTTCACCAGACGGATCACATTCCAGGATGCTTTGTGCAGCATACTGGTCAGCTTCCCATCTTCAAGTGCTGTCTGCTCGTTTGCCTGTTTTGGCGCGACCTTCTCGCAGCCGAAGCTGTTCTCCGCCTTCAGATCATCATTTTCCAGTACGATATGCTCTGCAAAACGGTATCCCTCAAAGCTCCTGACATCCGTTGTAAGTACAACGTCCTCTTCCAGATTACGGTTTACGGCAAAAATTGTCAGTTCGCCTTTTTCTTCATTGTATACGCTCACGGATTCAATGTCTGTGATATCCGCATGGTTCTTTGTATCGTGACGCGGAACGTCCATCACCGGCATCAGAGCCACGCCGCGCCCGTATCTTGACGCATGCATGAATGGATAAAAGATTGTCTGTCTCCAGGCTCCGCCGCCGTTCGCGTCCGTCATGATCGGGGCGATGACATTGATCAGCTGCGCGAGGCAGGCTACTTTTACACGGTCGCTGTGGCGCAGCAGCACAATCAGCATCAGGCCGACCAACAGTGCATCCTCGAAATTATAGATGTCCTCCAGCATTGGCGGAGCCACCTGCCACGGATGCTTTTCTGTAATCTCATTGTCCGCCGCATTTGAATGATACCATACATTCCATTCGTCAAAGCTGAGATACATATTTTTCTTACTTCTGGTTTTTGCTTTCACATAATCACAGGTAGCAATAATTTCTTTGATAAAATAGTCCATATCGTCGGACTTCGCCAGAAAATCATTGCTGTCCCCGGAGCGATTGCCATAATAGGTATGCAGAGAGAGATAATCCACATACTCATAAGTATGCGTCAGCACCTGATCCTCCCATACCGCATAAGTCGGCATCGCGCGGTTGGAACTGCCGCAGACTACAAATTCTACAGACGGATCAATGATTTTCATTGCCTTTGCCGTCTCCGCCGCCAGCTTTCCATATTCATCCGCCGTCTTATGCCCGGTCTGCCAGGGGCCGTCCATCTCATTGCCGAGGCACCAGGTCTTAAATCCATACGGTTCCTTCTGCCCGTGGCTGATGCGCAGATCACTGTACTTCGTACCGCCCGGATGGTTGCAATACTCCAGCAGGTTGCAGGCGTCGGCAATCCCTCTCGTACCAAGGTTTACCGCCATCATCACCTCTGAGTTTGCAGCCTTCGCCCATTTGCTGAATTCGTGAAGCCCTACCTCATTTTTCTCCAGGCTCTTCCAGGCCAGTTCCAGCCGGTGCGGGCGTTCGGATACCGGGCCGACGCTGTCTTCCCAGAAAAAGTTAGAAACAAAGTTGCCGCCCGGGTAGCGCACAATCGGTACATTCAGTTCTTTGACCAGGTCAATTACATCCGTGCGGAACCCGTCCGCGTTGGAAAGCGGATGTCCCGGCTGGTAAATCCCGTCATAGACCGCCCTTCCAAGATGCTCAATGAAAGAACCATAAATCCGGTCGTCAATCTCAGAGATCTGAAATGCGCGGTCAAGTATCATTTTTGCGTTTTTTGCCATTGTTTTTGTCTCCTTTTTTCATCGTTCAGAACTGCAAAACGCCATTCTGCCTCCTGCCGTTCTAAACGGTTGCTATCATACTCTTTTGTTGCTCCAATCATTTTCATAACAAAATATGAAGCATATCTCTACGCCGCTTTTCCTCATCAGGATGCGCTGCGCACAATTACCTTATGTGTCAGAGAAACGCTCTCCCCATTGCAGGAAATCTCCGCGGACAGCTCCACCTTCACATCCTCTTCCGGGTAGGTCACCGTACCATCCGCAGCGATCACATCCGGATCAGAGGATTCCCAGACAATCGTCGCACCAAGCAGTGAAGTGGGAAGGTCCATGTTCCCTTCTCTCATAATCGAAGGCGTCGAATTGTCTACGGTTTCCTGCACCAGCTGCAGCACCATCTCTGTGTCATCCGTATCAATCTGGCTGCCCCAGACACACTCATTGTTATCGCCGATGGCCGTAAAGGTCATCACGGCATCTTCACTGTCGCATTCCTTATGCTGGCGAAAAAAGATTCCTTTAAAAGTCACCCCGTCATCCAGGGTCAGTGTCACATAATCATATCCGTTTCCTGAATCGGCTTTGTTCCATGTACCGGTCACAGAGCCTTCCACCGTTCCATCCTCATTCAATGTGACGTATGCGGTATCCAACATATCCGTACCAGATGTCGTGCCATGATTGATGTACTCATAAGAGCCTGTGACCTCAGAGTCTTCATAATTCTCCGGTTTTTCCCCGATATACTCATAAACCGCAGTCACCGGCCAGAGATCTTCATTCAGGAACTGCTGATGGACGCGCACCTCATGCGCTTCTGTGATCGGATCGGTATCAAAGCGCTGATGATAAACCAGATAGCGAGAACCGTCTGAGTCGATCAGGGCTGAATTGTGTCCTGCCGAGCGTTTGCCAGTCTGGCCATAGAAGCAGTAATTGCCGATCAGCTTGATTCCATACTCTTCATTGTCCGAACCGCTGTCCGCCGAATTACCGCCCTTCGCATCCACATAAGGACCGGTCAGGTTTTCCGAGCGGAACAGGCGCATATTGTAGCCGCCCTCCGCTGTCAGGCTGCCATAGGTCTCGTAGAGGTAATAATAGCCGCTCTCGCTGTCATAGAGAATATATGGTCCCTCGCCGGACTGATGGTTTCCGCCGGCAAGGTGTGTACCGAAATAACGATCTACATAATTGCCGGATGCCTCATCGGTCGAGTCCACACCCGGATAGATCGCTTTTCCCGTCTTGGGGTCGATCTCCAGCAGATAAAGGCCACCCGACCAGGAACCGTAGGACATATACAGCTTCTCCCCTGCCGCATCAAAAAACAGGTTCGGGTCAATCGCGTTCGGCGCATAGGTATGATCCCATCCCCCGTCAGAGGCAAACCAGTTATCGCTGATCTCATCAATGCCGCCATTCGCAGCTCCCGCCTCAACAAGAGAAGCCAGATTCAAATAGTCATTATCCCAGCTCGTATCGCGCGTGCTGGTGCCATCCGTCTCACCCGTCTTCGTGAAACCGGAGTAAACCAGCGTGTCCACATAAGAATAGGTACCGTCAATCGTCTTTGACGCCAGGCAGACAATGCAGGAACGACGCCAGGTAGACGAAGTGCAGCAATACAGCAGGTATGCGCCCGTCGTGCCATCCTCGCACTCATAATACGGATCCCAGATGATGTCCGGCGCCCAGATCGCGTAGCTGCCACCCGCGCAGTCACCGTCGTCATACCCCGCCCACTGGAACGGAATCGCAAAGGTTTCCTGCAAATTTCCGTAGAACGGAGCGTTCGTCACATCCGCGTAATCCGTCTGCAGCTGTGTCCACTGAATCATATCCTCCGACTTCGCGGACGCGATATGCGATCCCAGTATGTAGTAATTTCCATCATCCGCCGCGATAACCGACGGATCATGTACAGATACCCGCGTCAGTTCAGACCAGGATATCGTCTCCTGTGCCGCTTCTTCTGCCTGAACAGACAGGCTTCCGGCCACCATCGAGTACGCCAAAGCCGCCGCCGAACCGCGCAGAAAGCTTCTTCTTGTTATTTCTCGCGCCATTTTGTAAAACCCCCTTTGCATTGCGAACAGGATATCCTGCTCTTATCATTATTGCTGCTCTGTCATTGCCGTACCAGTCGCAGACAATTTCTGCAACTGAAACAGTAAAAACAGCAGATTCCGTATCTCACTTGATCTCAAAGATCGGATAGCCCGTCTTCCCATCCCATTCCACCTGCATCAGCATGGCGTGGCGGTTTGGATTATACAGCGGATCGCCCACAATCTTTGTTTCTGTTCGGGCATGATATACCATAATCGTATTGCCCTGCTCATCTGTAGTAAAACTATTGTGTCCCGGACCATAGATACCCTTTTCCGGATTGCTTTTGAGTACCGGATAGCGTTCCTTCTTCCAGGATCTCGGATCCAGCAGATCCGCATCTTCATCCGCGCAAAGCAGTCCCATACAATACTCCGGTCCCGTCTCGGAAGCAGAATAGGTGAGGAAAATCTTTCCGTCGTGATGAATCACGGCAGGTCCTTCATTTACCCAGAATCCCACGCGCTCCCAATCGTAATCCGGCGAAGTCAGCAGCACCTGTACCGTCTCCAGACTACACGGAGAAGACATCCGTGCAATGTACAGATTCGAAATCTGCTTTCCAACGCCGACCTTTTCCGCCCACACGTAATAGCGCTGTCCTTTGTTCTCAAAAACCGTCGCGTCCAGTGAAAACGCCTCAAAAGAAAATGGATCGTCCGCTGCGCGCTGCATCTTTCCTTTTTCCACCCAGGTGCCGGTCATCGGATCCTCATCCGCGCATTCCAGAATATAAGGACGGATCGCCCAGATATCATCCTTGTCCCCGCCCGCGTAGTAAATGTACCATTTTCCATCCAGATAATGAAGTTCCGGTGCCCAGATGTGAATACTCATGATACCACTCTCATGCTTCTTCCAGATCATCACCTCGTCGGCGTCTTTTAAGCCTGAGAGCGTATCCGCGTGGCGCAATACAATCCCATCATAGGCCGGAATGGATGCCGTGAAATAGTAGGTTCCATCCACATGACGGTACACATATGGATCCGCCCTCTGAAGAATCCATGGCTCATTATAGGTCAGTTGCTCTGTTGATTTGCTCATATTTTACCTCCAGGTAAGATTCACTTGTTTAAACACTGTATCAAAGTAAAGCGACCAGCATCGAATGCTATAATAATTCATTATATGTGTTTTTCAGGGCAATGCAAGGGAAATTTTCATGAACAAATTCCGATGAACGCCCTGATCCCGTTTCAGGCAATGTGTATAAGGAAGCATCAGACCATCCAATAATCGAATAGGAGGCAGCTTGTCGGCTCCTGCTCGCCCGCGCGGTTGCTGTGTGTCAGTGGCACATGTTTATATCCCGATTTTCGCAGAAAATCGAGGACGCAGGCAACGACCGAAGCGAAGCGTAGACAGCGTCTGGCGTCAGCCGGAAAAATCCTTACGCATCCGTGTGCATAAATTTTTGTCCGATAGGGAAGTTCGGAGAACTTTCCTAAGAAGTTATACTATAAAATAACGGC
>JAJPXU010000010.1 GCA_021205305.1 Lachnospiraceae bacterium | reverse complement strand
ATGAGCAGGCCCAGAACATCCAGTTCGCGATGGCGTACACGGGCGCCTATACGGATGAGATGCGCACCTGGAGAGCGGAACTGGAGGCTGCGTTCCCCCAGCACGAGGCGGATATGCTGGTAGACCCGCTTTCCTTAAGCGTTGCCTGTCATATCGGGCCGGGCGCGATTGGGTTTGGGTGTATGAAGAAACTGGATATTTAACCAGATAATTTTTTCAGGCACTGTTCCTTCAGCAGATCAAATGGCACCGGTCCGGTTTCGAGGACGGCCTGGTGGAATTTTTTCAGCGTAAAGCCGTTTACCGCGGCCGCAAGTGTGTCGCGCAGGGAGCAGAAATCCAGATAACCAACGTAATATTTCAGATAATTGGCGGGGGACTCCAGAATGGTTGTGTAGAGAGACTCCGCCGTATTTTCGGAAAAGCCGAGTGCCGTGAGAAAGGCAGAGACTTCCTCGCGCGTGTAGCCGCGGTAGTGGATGCCAATGTCGAGCAGGGAAGCCAGCCCCAGTGTGAACGAGCGGTTCAGCTGGCTGATGGAGGCGCTTTCGTCGTCGCACAGAGAGTAAGCGTACATTTCGACATAGGTAGCCCAGCCCTCTGTGTAACCGCCGACGTCCAGCAGTATGCGGAGCAGGTCAGGCGACTGCGAGAGAAAGTACACAGTCTGATACAGATGCCCCGGATAGCCCTCATGCGCGAGAGTGGTATAAAGCTCGACGCCGGAATATCCATTCGCAGGGTTTATGTAGATGACATTGCTGGTAAAGTCATCAATCGTAGGCGACAGGTAAAAGGCGGGGCTTAAGTAGTCCTGCAGAGACTCGTGGACATATTTGATTTCATAGGAGACCGCCGTCAGGAGCGGAAAATCCGTGGTGATCTTTGCGCGGAGGTCTTCGAGCATGGAAGCGGGATCGTCCGCAGCACTGACGGAGACTTTCATATTTTCCGCCGACTGATCTGTGCTGCTGGCGGAACCACTGGAATTTCCTGCGGATTCGCTCTGAGATGCATCCGTTTGAGATGCCGCGGCGTTATCATCAGAGGATGTTTGCGTGTTTGTAAGGATTTCCTGCATGGCCGCATAGTCCGCTACCATCTGTGTTTTGATCGCTTCTTCTATTTCCGCAATCTCCCGGCTGTCGCCGACAGTTTTTTTGACGAGATATTCGTAGTATTCCTGCCCATCTGTGTAATAATACAGCCCCATTTCATTGTTTCCGGTGCTTTCCAGGACGGCCAGTCCCGCTGCCAGCGCCTGGTAGGCAGGCAGCACGTATCCGGTCAGGATTGACGCGTTCCGTGCTTTATAGGCGATTTTTTCATCGGTGGTCAGGTTTGTGACTGCGTCTATTTTTTCATCGAAAATCCCAATCAGATAGTGTTCTTCCCCTTCGGCCGCAAAATCCAGGCACTGTTCAATGACTTCCAGCGCGCATTCACTGCTCATAAAAAGTCCGGCCGCCGATTTATCCTGTTCAAAAGACAAAAGAGAATCAAAATAATCCGGAATCTGCGCAAGCAGAGTGAGATAATCCTCGATATCCCCCCTGGTGCGGAACGCATACTCCGCGAGCAGGATCGGAAGCTGCGCCTGCACGCCAAGTGTCGGACCGAGCGGCTCGTTATAGAGAAGCAGGTCGGCTGCCTCCAGCTCCGTTTCCAGATATGCCAGAAAAACGTCGTAGGTGAGCTGCCGCTCCCCGGAGAGTTTGTCATAATCAAATTCCAGCAGGGAAGAGCGGTAATTTTCCAGCGCGGCGCGGGTAGCCTCGTACGCTTCTGTCGAGGCGTTGCCCAGTGACACCTCCGCGTCTTGCAGTCCGTATGCGGAAGGATCTGTGATCAGGTAGTGGAGATTCAGTGTGCTTCCGGAGATTTCTTCGCGGAAGACATCTTCCGTAAACGCGACAAAACGCTGTTCCTCGGTCAGCAAAAAGGAAGGCGGGTGTGTGACAAAGTGGCAGATAACCAGGGTAAGTATGGCGGCGAAAAACGCCGGATAAAGAGGACGGAAAAGGGTTCCGAAACGACGCGTTTGACGGTTGGTTTGCGGCATGGCATACTCCGGAAAATACTTTCAGAAAAGTATATGCCGGAAGGGGAAACGCTATGAGGACAGGACAAAAAAATCGACCCTTGACAGATATTTTTGCCTGTGATATGGTAAAACGTATTGATTCAGAATTATTTTTGGAAAATTCAGTGACGAAGAAAGTACGCATAGAAGATGGCTACAGAGAGTCTCCGCGAGGTGAGAGGAGATACCGGAGAATATGCGGAAGATGGCTTCCGAGAGGCGTGGGTGAAGGGCGGAGGATGCTTTTAGCCGACGACAGGTCCGCCTGTTACAGCGGGAATGAGGTTTGCGGGACGAACGCAGCAATATCGTGGGATCTGGCCGGATCAGATGGCGGATTTTGTCGTAGTTGCTGATGCCAGGGCGCAGACGAACAGAAGTGGTACCACGGCGCCGCCCGTCTTCTGACTGTGTGCAGAAGACAGGGCGGTTTTTCATTATAAGGAAGGAGAGAGAACATGAGCAAACCAAAATATTACATGACGACTGCGATTGCCTACACATCGGGCAAGCCGCATATCGGGAACACGTACGAGATTGTCCTTGCGGACAGCATTGCGCGCTTTCGCCGCGAGCAGGGGTATGATGTGTTTTTCCAGACAGGGACGGATGAGCACGGCCAGAAGATCGAGCTGAAGGCCGCGGAGGCCGGTGTGACGCCGAAGGAATATGTGGACAAGGTAGCCGGGGAAATTCACCGCATCTGGGATTTGATGAATACTTCTTATGATAAATTCATCCGCACGACGGATACGGATCACGAGGCACAGGTGCAGAAGATTTTTAAAAAGCTTTATGATCAGGGCGATATCTACAAGGGCGCGTATGAGGGAATGTACTGTACGCCGTGTGAGTCGTTCTGGACAGAGTCTCAGCTGGTGGATGGCAAATGTCCGGACTGCGGACGGCCGGTGAAGCCTGCGAAAGAGGAAGCGTATTTCTTTAAAATGAGCAAGTACGCGGACCGCCTGATTGATCACATCAACACGCATCCGGAGTTCATTCAGCCGGTGTCGCGAAAAAATGAGATGATGAATAATTTCCTGCTGCCGGGCCTGCAGGATCTGTGCGTGTCCAGGACATCGTTCAAATGGGGCATTCCAGTGACGTTTGACGACAAGCATGTGGTCTACGTCTGGCTGGACGCATTGACCAACTATATCACGGGTATCGGATACGATGCGGAAGGGCAGAGCACGGAGCAGTTTGAGAAGCTTTGGCCGGCCGATCTGCATCTGATCGGCAAGGATATCATCCGCTTCCACACAATCTACTGGCCGATTTTCCTGATGGCACTGGATCTGCCGCTGCCAAAGCAGGTGTTTGGGCATCCGTGGCTGCTGCAGGGCGGCGAGAAGATGAGCAAATCAAGGGGCAACGTGCTCTACGCGGACGACCTCGTGGATGTGTACGGCGTGGACGCGGTGCGCTTTTTCGTGCTGCATGAGATGCCGTTCGAGAATGACGGCGTGATCACCTGGGAACTGGTGACCGAGCGCGTGAATTCGGAGCTGGCAAACACACTGGGCAACCTGGTGAACCGGACGATCTCCATGTCGAATAAGTATTTTGGCGGTGTGGTGACGAAAACGGGCGCGGCGGAGCCGGTGGACGAGGAGCTGAAAGCGGTAGCCCTGGCGGTTCCGGAAAATGTGACGAAGAAGATGGACGCGCTGCGCGTCGCGGATGCAATTACGGAAATCTTTACGCTGTTCAAGCGCTGCAACAAATATATCGATGAGACCATGCCATGGGCGCTGGCGAAAGACGAGACCAAGAAAGACCGCCTGGCAGAAGTGCTTTATAACCTGACAGAGAGCATCACGATTGGTGCGTCCCTGCTGGAATCCTTTATGCCGGAGACTTCCGCGCGCATCTTGACCCAGCTGAATGCGAAAAAGCGTACGCTGGATGAGATGGGGACATTCGGACTCTATGTATCCGGCACGAAGGTGACGGAAAAGCCGGAGATCCTGTTTGCACGTCTGGATGGAAAGGCTGTGCTGGAGAAAGCCGAAGAAATCCGCAAGGCGCAGATGGCGGAATTTGAGGCGGAGAACGCGAAAAAGGCTGCCCTGGAAGCACAGATGGCAGGAACACCGAACGCGGCAGAACCTGCACAGACAGTGGGGGCGCAGAGCCCGACGAGTGATGTGCAGAAATCGTCTGGTGAAGCCTGCGGTCAGAAAACCGCTGCCCAGACAGCCGATTCCGGAAACGCGGAAAACGGTACAGAGAGTGAAAACTCGGAGGCGGGCAGTGCAAAGGAAATGGTTCTCGAACCAAAAGATGAAATCACGTATGAGGACTTTGATAAGCTGCAGTTCGCAGTCGGTGAGATTATCGCCTGTGAAGAGGTAAAGAAATCCAGAAAACTGCTCTGTTCACAGGTCAAGATCGGAAACCAGGTGCGCCAGATTCTTTCCGGTATCAAGGCGGCATACTCGCCGGAGGAGATGGTCGGCAAGAAAGTGATGGTACTGGTAAACCTGAAGCCTGCGAAGATGGCCGGTCTGGTATCGGAAGGCATGCTGCTCTGTGCGGAAGACGCGGAAGGAAACCTGTCACTGATGACACCGGAAAAAGAGATGCCGTCGGGCGCGGAGATCTGCTAAAAAAGAAAGGTTATGCAGATCGCGTCGCCCAAACGATTTGCGTTAAGACGACACTGGTGGGCGTTTGACACATAAACAGATACACCTAAAAAAAACCCCCTGCACGGAAAGAAACGTGCAGGGGGTTTTTCAGTTGCATCGCCATTTACTCCATCGTCCGGATATCATAAAGTACATACTGGTCACGGCCGCCGTTTTTCGCGATATACAGTGCGCGGTCAGCCTTTTTGTACAAATCCATAAAGTTCTTCGCGTGCTGCGGGAAGAGCGCCACGCCAATGCTGACGGTCGGAAACAAATCCGGATGTGCGTCCACACGGATGGCACGCACCATCTGGCTGATTTGCTCAGCCTTTTCCACTGCGACCTCCGGAGAAGCATTTTTCATAAAGATACCGAACTCGTCACCGCCGAGCCGACCGATGATATCGCTTTCACGGAAAATATTTTTCAGCCCCTGGCCAATGGTACTCAGCACAATATCACCGACTGCGTGTCCATAGACATCATTGACGCCCTTGAAGTGGTCGATGTCCACCATCAGGAAAGCCTGTGTGCCAAAGCAGGCCTCATCGGCAAGCCAGAGCTTGATGTATTCCTCCGTTGTCTTCTTATTATTAATACCGGTCAGAAGATCTGTCTCCGCGAAGTGTACCAGACTTCTCTGCTTCCGGAATGTAACAATAAATATCACCAGCAACAGGATAATCAACCCGCCCGCTAATACCTGAAACAGCCTCGTCTCATAGGCGGTGAAGGTACTGTACACTTCGTGGGCGTCATCGACCGTCACCATGTAGCAGACCATCCAGTCGTCAAGAACGGAGGAAGCAACGTCCGAACCGCCGAGCACCTTGTAACAGCAGTAATAGGATTCTGTCGTCAGAACAAAAGTAGCCAGATTCGAGCGGCCATTTTCATAATCCTCTCTCCAGGCTGTAGCGGAAAAACTGGTTTTCTTTCCGGTATCCTCATCCAGGTAGTAGGAGGAACGGACAGTAACCAGGCCATTGTAAATCGTAAAGATACTGTCATTGGCGGAAAGTGCAAAGATAGGAGACAGCGCATCGGAATCATCGCCGCTCGTCTCAGCATTCTCTTCTGTAAGAGCTGTCTCCGCGTCGCTTTCCTCTTCCGCGGAAGAAACAGCGGGAACGGTGCAGATCACGGTGCCGTCCCGTGTAGAAATGATATACTGTCCGGTCTCCCCGGAAGAAAAATCAAACAAAAGCTGAGCCAGGCTGTCAATGTCGTAAGAACCACCCAACACACCAATCACTTCATCCCCGTGCCAGATCGGCACACTCAGGATGACGCGGGTAGCACCGCTCACTTTACTCACAATCGGAGTGCTCAGCGAATATTCGCCTGCCAGAGAGTCTTGAAAATATTCACGGTCAGAAACATTGCTCTCTGAACCATCACTGTAATAAGCGTGCCCATCGGCGTCAATCAGGGCAATCAGGGACAGACTGTTGCTGCTTGAGATATTCTCAATCAGAGGCAGCAAATCCGCCGTGATTGTATCCGTGGTATTTCCAAGGTAATCCGCACACCCATCCAGAAAGTCATACTGCAGTTCAAAAATCGAATTAATATGGAAAGCCACGCTGTCTATATCGTCTTTGATCACCTGTTGGGCATTGTGTTCAATCTCCTTCCGATTAAAATGGAAAAATATCACAATGCTGGCAATCGCAAAAACGATGAACACAGAAAACGCAACTGCGTAAAATGGTGTAAGATTCTTACTTTTTTTCACGGACTTGCTCCTCCTGGTGAAAAAATATGAAAACAAATATTGGAAATTACCGCATCAAACGTAACCTTTCCATGCGGGTCAATACATTATAACACACATCTGCAAAAAATGGCAGATAAAATAAGGAAAATTCTAAATTTTTTGTGAAAAGATAATAGGAGATAATAGGGAACCGGAATGGAAAAGAAAAAAACTGTCAGATTATCCCTTAGTGGAATACTAAAGGATACTCCGGACATTTCCGACAGCATTGGCGGAATGTCCCAGCGCCCTGTCATCCTCGTATTTTACATCGAAAAGGCGAGGATGTATAGATTACAAATGATTATGCATACGGCCGCGCAAGGAATATTTCTGGCTAATGCCAGACGCGGCCGGCGCAGACGAGTAGGACTCGGCAAGCCGCCTCCTACTCGATTGTCACTGTTCTGAATGATTTCGCAAGACTCCGGATATTGGCAGCGTGTCGCTTCGCCGCCGCCGCCGTACCGGTCGTTATAAAAATCCGGCATCCGCCTCATAATATGAAAGCGGAATGGCGAAGCTATGCCAAAATCACATTCCGGCGAAAGAAAAAACGAAGCGCCCCTCGCGGGAGCTCAGCGGCAGGCTGCGCCATCCATGTGAAAAAACGCTGCGCATTGGGACGGCGCCAAGGAGGCAGAATGACAGGATGGACAATTGCGATGATTCTTTTTGCGGTTCTTTTTTTGCTTACGCTGCTGTTTGTGCACGGCGCGTCCGTGGGAAGGTCAGAGGCTTATCAAAAAGAACAGGACGACATACAGATGCGATGCGTGAGCAGAAAAAAGCAAAAGGAAAAACCTGAGGGGAAACCCTCCCGGAAATAACCAGAGAGGGATATAACAATGAATGACAACAACAAACACAGCAGACACAACGACAAAGGCGGAAGAATGAAACTACAGCACTGGAAAGTAATCGCGGCAGGCCTGATGGTATATGACGCCATAGCGATTGCTTTTTCTTATTTCTTTGGATTGTGGCTGCGATTTGATTTTCAATATACCACGATCCCGCAG
>JAJPXU010000048.1:41217-81280 GCA_021205305.1 Lachnospiraceae bacterium | reverse complement strand
ATATTATACGAAGAGTACCATTTAAGTGAGAAAGAAATTGCTCTTGTAGAAAAAGACGCAAAATAACAGGAGATTTTACTATGCCAGATATCAAATACGAAATTAAAGAACGAATCGGGGAGATTTCCACTAGCCCCAAGGGATGGTCAAAGGAACTGAATCTTATATCTTGGAATGGAGCTGCTCCGAAATATGATATTCGAGACTGGGCTCCTGAACATGAGAAAATGGGAAAAGGCATCACTCTCACTGAGGAGGAAGCAAGAAAACTATATGAGATTTTAGGTAAGGCGCTTTCAGAGAAAATGTAAAGTGGTTGAGTGTACAAAGTTTATGAAAAAGAAAGGCAAAAGCAATGGCTATTAATATCGCTCCAAGATCTATAGATACAGAACTTAGCGAACTCATGCGAGATGTCAGCACAGGGAAAGCTCAACTACCTGAATTCCAAAGGGGCTGGACATGGGATGACGGTCGAATCAGGGGAATCCTTGCCAGCCTGTCACAAGGGTACCCTATGGGTGCTATCATGAGGCTTGAGTATGGTAATGAAAATGTGAGATTTAAATATCGCACCATAGAAGGTGTAGAGGTTCAGGGTGTCACACCGGACTATCTGATTTTGGACGGTCAGCAGCGCCTTACATCCATGTATCGCGTAACCATGTCAAAAGACCCTGTCGACACGAAGACAGATAAAGGAAAAGATATTCGGCGATATTATTATCTGGATATGAAAAAATGCCTTGACGAAAGTCAAGACAGATATGATGCTGTAGTGCCGGTGCCAGATGACCGAAAGGTAAAGACAGACTTTGACCGTAAAATTCTTTTGGACCTGTCGACCAAGGAAATGGAATACGAAAATGAGATGTTCCCCATCAATATCATTTTTGACAGCAGTGCCAGAGAAGATTGGGCGGATGGATACAAGGAATACCATAACTACGAAAAGAGCTTCATGGAGAGATACAAGCAGTTTCGCACAGACGTGATAGAAACTATCACTGGATATAAACTGCCAGTCATTACACTTGGTCGTCAAACTCCTCGTGAAGCTGTTTGCAAGGTGTTTGAAAATGTGAATACTGGCGGCGTTTCTCTGACAGTGTTCGAGTTGGTGACAGCTACATTTGCCACATACGAATTCGATCTTCGCAAAGATTGGGAACAATGCCGTGATATTATCTGGGGCAAGGATGAGCCGCTTAATACTGATGTCATGCATGGCGTTGACGAAACCGCATTCCTCACAACAGTGACTCTTTACAGCAGTTATTTTGCTGATACTATGACCACCTGTAAGAAGAAAGATGTACTCGCATTACCATTTGAGTCGTATCAGGCGAATAAAATGGCTGTGCTTGAAGGATATAAAATGGCTCGGAAGTTTCTTTTCAGCCAATACGTATTCCGAATGAGAGACTTGCCATATACCACACAGCTAATCCCTCTGGCGGCTATCTGCGCTGTTATAGGGAAAAGTATGTTCAATCTCCCGCAATCCCAAAATATACTCAAGCAATGGTATTGGTGCGGTATCATGGGCGAGATGTACGGAGGTGCAAACGAGACACGGTACGCAAATGATATAGAAGATATCGTTGCAGCTATTCAGGGCAAGCCGAGCTTGAATCGCACCATTAACAGTGCGTACTTCTCTGCCACCAGATTGATATCATTGCAAACGCGAAACAGTGCTGCCTACAAGGGTATTATGGCACTTGTTTACCGGGAAAGCTGCAGGGATTTTGTTAAGGGAACCACAATGGATATCGTCAAGAGTATGGATGAAGCTCCTGACATCCACCATATCTTCCCAGAAGCATATTGCATCCAGCAGGGATATCCGAGAGAAAAATGGAACAGTATCGTAAACAAAACTCCGCTGCTTCCAGAATCCAACCGGCAAATTGGCGGAGAAGCTCCAAGTAAATACAGTAAAAAAATCCTGAAGAAGGCAGAAATTGACGAATCACAATACAGGGCTCGTGTTGAATCGCACCTTGTGAATTATGAAGCCTTCATCCACGATGACTTTGATACTTACTTCGTGGAAAGAGCAAAGGCCATTATGCTGGTGATTGAAAGTGCAATGGGTAAATCAATCGCTGATAAAGGTTCAGAGCAGACCATACGCCTTTATGGGGTCAGCCTTGAATAATCAGGAGATACAACATGTTTGGGAAAAAGAATCGATTGAGAAAAGACCTCCCGGCTATTGATATCCGTAAGAAGCCGGTCAAAGGATTTTTCGGTGGCACAAAGTGGGTACCGGCATCCAAAAAGGAACAACGACAGATGAAAGCGGAACTGATGAAGAAATATCCAGACCGCTATTTTGTCGATGACCTGAAAGAATGGAACTCTATCGATTATGATTTGTCCTGGATTGACCAGATGGAGTATTTTGAAGCGTTCATGGATGATTGATTTAGGCGAGGGAGCATGATTTATGGGCGTTGTAGGCGAAACAAAAGGTGACAATGCGTATAGCGATTATAAAGAAGACGCGACTATCTCACCAGAAAACTGTGATGTCATTCACTTCGAGGTGTTTAATCCGGTAAAGGCTAAGGAGGAATGGGCGATTTCATTCCCTACAAATTGTAAGTCAGTACGCATTGTTATAAACGGCGAGGACTTTTGTGATATTGCAAACAAGATGGATTGCGAACGTTTTCTCAAAGAAAATCCGTGCTGTGGGAACGCGAATGAACCTATGTACGGACATGGAGAACTTCGCTGGATTTATGATGGGCTTATTGAAGCATTCACAGAAGGTTCATATGCTCATGATTGTGGATTAGAGTTATTGTGCTGTTGGGAATGCGGAGATGCTGGATGCTGGTCAGTCGTTGCTCATTTCAGGCAGGATGAGAATTACGTTTATTGGGAAAACTTCGAGCACAACCATAGGGACTGGGAATATGATTTTTCATTTCGGTTCAGTAAGATTGACTATTATAAAGAACTTGTAGCTCTGAAAGCATATTTAGAAGGGAGCTCTGCTCAATAAATGAAGAAGTTTGATTATAACACGGCTCACACGTATAGCAATAATCATAAGCCTGAATTAGAGAAAGATTCTATCTGCGGATGTTTTTACTGCCTTAAGATATTCAAACCGTCTGAAATTAAGGAATGGATAGTTGAGGACAATGGCTGTGACCGCCGCGGAACCGCTATATGTCCATATTGTGGAATTGACTCTGTAATTGGAGAGTCCTCCGGCTTTCCAATAACTGAAGAGTTTTTATCAGAGATGCATAGTGCATGGTTTTAAAGGGTTATGAAGTACAAGATTTGGGATTCCAGTGAGGGTTTGACATTTCTGGAAATGGAGGCGCAGCATGAATAACGAAAACCTTTCAAGTGTTTTTGAACAGTACATCAACCGTTTTGATGATCTGAATGCTCTTGATTCTCATGACGAGGGCTATAAATGGCGTGTCGAGAGCCATTTCGTGAAGTATTGGGACATTGATGCGGATGACTTTGCCTCCATGTTTAAGACTGCTATGGAGGAGGTAGGAAAAACCAATCTGATAGACAATAAGTCTGTGCATCCCATAGGCGGAATCCGTATGTTGCTCAAACAGGACTCGGAAGTAGAATTTGTGCGCCAGTGCTTTCGTGAGCTCTTTTCCGATGACGGCGGCGATTTAGTGGCCCGCCAGGGACGCATTCTCTCATTCATGGATAAGATTAACAGCCGGATTAAGAACTATGAAAGCGGCTCGTGGAAGTATCCACAAAAAATAAATGACGTGATTTACTACCTCAATCTGTGGAGGCCATGGGAGAATTATATCTTTAAGTCGACAGAAGCCACAAACTGGGCTAACTGCATAGAATTTGGCGATGATTTCGGGTCCGGCGCGGATTTTTCTCTCGAAAAATATTACCATATGTGCGATGAGCTATTGGATGCGGTTCAAAGCAATGAGGCTATCATGAAACTCCATGCCGAGCGGTTTGCCAGAGAAGCTCAGGGTTACGATGGCAAACTGCACATTTCTTTCCCGTCCGGGGACAAGCTTTTTCAATACCCCGCTGGTATTGAAAAGGGTTTCCTCAGTGTTCCGGACGAAAGCCTTATGGAAAAAATAGTATTTGAGATTAGAACGAAGGCTGAATTGGATGTAGCAGAAAAGAAAGCCGTTGATGCTAAGAAGGAATATGAGAGACTCCAGAGAGAAATGGAACTCATTTGATAGATGAGGAAACGGGGGTAGAACAGAATGCTTGGTGCTATTATAGGTGACATCGTAGGATCCGTCTACGAATGGAACAATATTAAAACAAAGGATTTCCCATTGTTTCGGGATGATTGCTTTTTCACAGACGATACTGTTATGACCTGTGCAGTAGCAGACGCAATCATGAACGGTGGTGAGCGGGATAATTTCATTGACTCTATGAAAAAATATGGTCGAATGTATCCTGATGCCGGGTACGGCGGGAATTTCGGAGTATGGATTTTTTCTGAAAACCGTGAACCATATAACAGCTTCGGAAATGGCTCGGCCATGAGGGTATCCCCATGTGGGTGGATGATGGACTGTGGCTTTACAGCACGAACCGGAATGTGGCCATCAAATGGCAGAAATGGTGCAAAGCTTTCTGCAGAGGTAACACATAATCACCCAGAGGGAGTCAAAGGAGCACTCGCGACTGCAGATGCAATCTTCATGTGCCGCTATTATTTTGGCGGCTTTTACGGGGATTATGAAACGCCAATCAACGATAATCCTGCAGAATGCAAGAAACGTATTAAGGAACATATCGAAGCTGAATACGGGTATGACTTGAACAGAACGTTAGATGAAATCAGGCCGACCTATCAGTTTAACGAAACCTGCCAACGGACAGTGCCGGAGGCTATCATAGCTTTCCTGGAAAGTACTGATTTTGAGGATGCCATCAGAAATGCCATCTCCCTTGGTGGCGACAGCGATACCCTTGCCGCTATCACCGGCAGCATCGCAGAAGCAGCCTATGGAATTCCTGATTGGATGAAGGATAAAGCGATATCCTACCTGGATGAACCGCTGCAAGACGTACTCAGAAGGTGGAAGAAATTTTATGAGCCAAGGAGACGGAGCCGCTATCATTTATGAAAACATAGGGAATATTATGAAAAAGCTGCTGAATTGAAAGACGCGGAGACTGAAAGAAAAAGGTATATATCAGATGCTAATGGAAGTTTATTATGAGCATTATCGCGAGAACTGCAAAGGCGCATATTGGGAAGAACGAAAAAGTTTGCCTTATATGGTCTTAGAGCGTGATAAAGCGAAGCGGGAAGAATTTAAAGAAATTTTGAAAAGAAAAGGCTTCCGGTGTGTAGCTTGGAATGATAATTATCCGGGTATTCTCGTTAATGTAGAGTTGAAGCGTTTTGGAATGATCAACAGAGCTTGTAAACATTCCTGTGTTGACGATAGAAATTACAGTGTTGATGAGTTTATGGATGAGATATTGGGAGGTACAACAAAGAAGCTGGATGTCAAATCAGAGGAAGGAGTTACTAATTTCGTGGTAAAAAACTCGAATGAAAATGGAAATGACGTTTTTGCTGTAGGATTGAAAGACGGAAAGTCTCAAATCAGTGTGCTCCCGATCCGGTGGGATAAGCCAGAAGTTATTGCGAAGCTGTTTTCTACAGAAATGGATAATGTCGGAATTGACAGTATTGCAGTAAGTGAAGATAACAACCATTATTTGGTTTTATATCATTCAATATACAGAAGCTCTTACCCGATAGTTTTACTGGCAAAGTATGTTACAGAAGAAAATGGCAATATAATAATGATAAGTGTTGGAGAGGAAGATTTGAAATTTGTTCCTTATGTTCAGGAAAAATACCTCATGCAGGATATTGCACCGACTATTTCAATAAAAGCAAAAGAGAACTGGAGTTGGAGTAAAGGAGAAGCGGAACTTCTGACACAGTTAGGCTATGCATGTGAAAAAGGAACATTCGTTGAACAGGATTATAAAGCTGCTCTTCAATTTTATCAATTAGCAGGAAAAGCAGGGGACAATCAGGGACTTTCAAATCTTGCCTGGATGTATCAAAACGGATTTGGAATAGAGAAAGACGTCCGGAAGGCTATAGAAATCTACGAAAAAGCAGCTGATGCTGGTAATACGACAGCAATGATAAATCTGGGCAACATATATGAGTATGGAGAGTTAGGAGAACCAGATTACAAAGAGTGTTTTAAATGGTATAAAAAAGCAGCTGAATCCGGTGATGACAAAGGACTCTTCAATTATGCAAATTGTTATCACTGGGGACATGGAACCAGAAAAAATTACAAAAAAGCTTTTCCAATTTTCAAACAGCTTGCAGATGAAGGATATGAAGGTGCGTGCTTCTATGTCGGATTATATTATCAAGAAGGTCTGGGAAGGTCGAAAGATTATGAACAGGCAAAACGGTATTACAGGCGTGGAGCACTGGCGGATGACGCGTATTGTTTTAATCAGCTGGGTGCAATGTATGCGAAAGGGCAAGGTGTAAAAAAGATATCAACGCTGCACTGGATTATTATCAAGAAGCTGCCAGGCTGGGAGATTGGCTTGCCTATACAAACATAGGCTGGTTTTATGAGAATGGAGATATCGGAGAACCCGATATAGAAATGGCAAAGAAATATTATAAGGCAGCGGCTGAGCAGGGAGAAGAAAACGCGCAGGAGGCATTAAAGCGCCTTGGAGCAGATGAGGAACATAATGTTTCACAAACAGATGAACATGTTAGTACGGAGTGTCAGTCGGAGAAGAAATATTATCTGATTAACGATTCTCTTGTCGGGAAAATGGAATCCGGGGAATATTATCTTTATCAGGACGGAGAATGGAAAGCTGATGATAAATGTGAGATTATGGACAGGCTTCATGGATATGATTCCACGGAACCACCGGATTCTCCATATGGTTTTGGGAACTCTTCTATCATGAATGAAATTCATGAAATCTCAGAGGAAGAAGCATACGAACTCATTCAGAAGAAGGAAAGCGATGCAACTTGATTACTTGATGATACCTTTTGGCGGTAGCTAAACCATTTGGCGATAGCTCATACCTTTTGGCATTAGCTATATAATTTGGCAATAGCCTGTACTTTTTGGCAATAGCTCATTCTTACGGAAAGGTGGGGACAAAACCGATGTCGGCAGCAGCATATGATTACAATCCAATAGCATCAGCCAGCGGGCTTCTCTTCGCTTTTTTCGGCACGGAATCCTGCGAAAATGCCCGTTTTCCGGGCTTTTCTGGCGGCTTTTGCCCTACTTGCACAGATAGTGTTTGTATCAAAGATAGCGTCCGGATAGATCCCTGTTGTGGTTCTGGGGGTATGTTCGTACAGAGTGCTTGGTATGTACAAGCTCGCAGCAACAATCGCGGTGTTGTTTCTGTATATGGTCAAGAGTCTAATGCTGATACATGGAAAATGGCAAAGATGAACATGGCAATCCGTGGCATCGACGCAGACCTCGGTCCGTATCAGGCGGACACTTTTTTAACGATTTACATCCTACCCTGAAAGCGGATTTTATTATGGCAAATCCGCCATTCAACCTCTCAAACTGGGGACAGGACAAGCTGAAGGAAGACAAACGCTGGAAGTACGGAACTCCTCCAGCCGGGAACGCCAACTATGCATGGATTCAGCACATGATTCACCATCTCGCACCGAACGGAAGACTTGGTCTGGTGCTTGCCACCGGCGCACTGTCCACGCAGTCCTCCGGTGAGGGCGAAATTAGAAAGAATATTATTGAAGATGACTTGGTTGAGGGTATCGTTGCGATGCCGACGCAGCTTTTCTATAGCGTGACTATTCCTGTAACGCTTTGGTTCATTACGAAGGGCAAAAAACAGAAAGGTAAGACGCTGTTTATTGATGCTCGTAAGATGGGATATATGGTGGATAGAAAGCACCGTGACTTTACCGATGAGGATATTGCGAAAATTGCGGATACCTTTACCGCTTTTCAAAATGGCACTCTGGAAAATGTGAAAGGCTTTTGCGCAGTAGCAACTACGCAGGATATTGCAAAGCAGGATTACATTCTGACACCTGGACGTTATGTTGGCATTGAGGAGCAGGAGGACGATGGCGAGCCGTTCGAGGAGAAAATGACACGGCTTACATCGGAGCTTTCTGAGATGTTTGCAAAGTCGCATGAGTTGGAGGATGAAATAAGGAAGAAGTTGGGGGCGATTGGGTATGAAATATAATATTCCTGACAAAGTTCGAAGAGACATTTGCCGATTTGCCAAGCAACGTGCTGTCAAAAAGGTTATACTTTTTGGCTCGCGGGCAAGAGGTACACATACAGAAAGAAGTGACATCGATATTGCAGTCAGCGGCGGTGATGTGACAGGATTATATTTAGATCTAGAGGAGTGCTCCCATACGCTGCTTATGTTCGATATCATAGATCTTGATAAAGGAATAAGCGAAGAATTAGAGCATGAAATTGAGAGGGATGGGGTTTTGATTTATGAAGAAGCTTGATAATTTTTCGAATTGCTTAAGTGATTTGAAGGAAGCTGATTTTACGATGGCTGATAATGATGTTATATATAGAACAGGAGTTATCGGCCAATTCAACATATCTTTTGAGCTTGCGTGGAAAGCCTTGCAAGCGGCGTTAAGGTTGCATGGTGTGGAAAGCGCGGAAACGGGTTCACCACGCGAAATCCTGCAGCTGGGTTATAAGACTGGGTTTGTCAATGACGACAGTGTGTGGCTTACGATGTTAAAGAAGCGCAACATGATTGCTCAAGTATATGATGAAGACGAGGCAAGCGAAATGCTGCTTCTAATTCGTGACAGCTTTATCCCGGCTTTGAGTGATTTGGAGAAGACTTTGTATGAAAAGGTTAGAGGAGTTGAGGATGAGTAAGATTTATGAGGATGGCTTATAAGCTGTATCGCTAGAATTTCTCTTGACAAATGAACGTCATTATAATGAAGTATATCGTAATGAAGTGTTTTGAAACGGTGTTTGTGTCCCTAGGAAAGTCATAGGAGACATGGAATGTTTATTGGGAGAGAGAAGAAATTAAAACGGCTAAATACCATGTACAAAAGCGATAAGCTTGAAGTGGCCACTGTTTATGGGTGGTGGAGAGTAGGTAAAACGACATTAATTAACGAATTTTGTAAAGACAAGAGAACTGTATTTTTTGCGACAATGGAATATTGATTAGTGACAAACGATACAATATTGCCATTTGTGGACGACTTTCATAAATGGCATATACACACGCATGGACAGAATAAAAAAAATTAGGGAGATAGTTATGAACGTATTAATTTTAAACGGTTCCCCAAAGGGAAAAAATAGCATTACACTACATACCTGTCTGTATTTACAGAAACAATATCCAGAGCATTCGTATGAAATACTGGATGTTGGTCAGAAAACTCGCTCTTTCGAGAAAGATATGTCATCGGCGGTGAAAGCTCTGGAGTGGGCGGATCTGATTGTGTTTTGCTATCCGGTGTATACGTTTCTGGCTCCGGCACAGCTGCATCGTTTTATTCGATTAATGAAGGAGAGCGAATGCGATGTCTCCGGAAAGTTTGCGACGCAGATTACAACTTCTAAGCACTTTTTTGATGTGACAGCGCATCGTTTTATCCAGGACAACTGTGCGGACTTTGGTCTTAAATATATTAAGGGATTGTCAGCGGATATGGAAGATCTGCCGACAAAACAGGGACAGCTAGATGCGAGAAAGTTTTGGAAGTATGTGGAGTATTGTGTACAACATGATCTTTATGAGCCTGCCTCGGTTCCTGCTATTTCAGAAAAAACGATGGGAAGCTCTGCTCTATCGGGAGAAGAGCAGAATGCTGCTGTAAATGCATATACAAACAACGGCCAGGTGATGGATGAGCCGGAAGACCGACTTTCAGATGCGGATACTGAGAAGAAAAGCGTGGAAGCTCCCTGGCAGATGAAGAAACAGACCGCAGAAAAACAGGACGAACCAGGGGCAAAGAAAACAGCAGCAATAAAGAAAACGAAAACAAGAAAGGGAAGGACAGGGATAAAAGCAGGAACCAGAAATAAGGATATCGTGATTGTAGCTTCTATAAAACCGGGTGATTCCGTTCTTTCTGCGATGATTGCTGATTTTCAGTCTGTCTGTCCGTATCCTGCCCGCGTGATTAATATAGAGGAGTTTCCGTTTCAGGGAGGGTGCATCAGCTGCTTCCATTGTGCGGCGGACGGCACCTGTATTTATAAGGATGGATTTGCCGAAATGCTGCGGGAACAGATTCAAAGTGCGGACGCGATTGTTTATGCGTTTACGATTCAGGATCATTCGATGGGGACTCGCTTTAAGCTTTATGATGACCGGCAGTTCTGTAATGGGCACCGCACGGTTACGATGGGGATGCCGATGGGGTATCTGATTGCCGGTAACCTGGAAGCAGAGGATAATCTGCGCATGGTGATTGAGGCGCGCTGTGAGGTTGGTCACAATTTTCTTTGCGGTATGGCTGCTAATTCAGAGGAAATCAAAAAGATGAATGCGCGGCTGATTTACGCACTGCGCCATGGGTATGTCCAGCCGCAGAACTTTTACGGCGTGGGCGGCATGAAAATATTCCGTGATCTGATTTATGTTATGCGTGGCTTTATGAGAGCGGATCACCAGTTTTATAAAAAGCACGGCATTTATGATTTCCCGCAGAAGAAGAAGGGACAGATTCTTCTGATGATGCTGGTGGGTGCCCTGATGAACAATCCAAAGCTGCGCGCCAAAGCAGGGAAGCAGATGACGGAAGGTATGGTTGCACCTTATAAGAAGGTTCTGGAGGAGTAAATAATTAGCAATACCTGATTTTCAGAATATTTCACACGACGCCATGTGGTCAATCAGATTAATGTGCCGGATGCCATTGCGCTTCTGCAACACATAATCTGTTGTTCCTACATATTTAGTATAGTTGTCCCGAATTTCTTCCAGTGGACGATATTCCTTATCTTCCGTTTCCTGACTGAGCAGGATTGTATAGGCCACTTGCATATAGGAATAGTCCCCGGCAGGACTCCGGAAGATAAAATCACACTCAAGTTTTCCGATTCGTCCTACACTGATGGCATAGTCCAGACTGCGGGCATAGAGATAGACAATGTTTTCTAACGCAGGACCGTAATTGATCCGATTGTCCGTGTTCCGGGAGAAATACAGACTCAGATCGGCCAGATAATACTTTTTCGCGCCGGCTAGAGATTTTTTGGACTTCATGTCGAAACGATTGCATTCATAAAGAATTTTAGCGTCCGTCAGAGCCTGGACATATTTGGATACTGTGGCTCTGGTGGTTTTGATTCCGTTTTTAACTAACGCATCTGTCAGACTTTTAATGCTGGTGGTTGCACCGAAATTGTTGATGAGATAATCTCTTACAGCATCAAAGGCCGCGATGTCCTTAATTTTAATTCGTCGTCTGATGTCTTTCTCAAAAATTTCCTGAATGACTCCTGCAACATAGGTTTGTTTTGCACGGTCATCGTCGATGGCAATCGTTCTGGGAAATCCTCCTTCCAGAATATACCGGTTGAATTCCATGGTCGGATTTAGAAGGATTGGTTTCTGATAAAACTGCTTGAACTGCAAGTATTCATCATAGCTTAGTGTGAACAGTTCAAATTCCAGATAGCGTCCGGTGAGTTTAGTAATCAGTTCACCGCTGAGCAGGTAAGAATTGGAACCGGTGATGAAAATGGAGAATCCGCCGTCAGTGCGGAAACCGTTGATTACTTCTTCGAATCCAAGTACATTCTGTACTTCATCAATGAATAGGTAATTGCGGCCATTGTTTTTGATGAGACTTTCAATTAGCGTTTCCAACTGATCGGCGGTTTTGACTTTTCTGTATTTCCTGCTGTCAAGGTCAAGATAAATAATATTGTCCGGATTAACTCCACGGGCCAGCAGTTCCTCCGCAACTGTTTGCATTAAGCTGGACTTCCCGCACCGACGGATACCGGTAATTACCTTGATAATATCCTCGGCATCAAAAAAGGGACGAATTCTCTTTAAATATTTTTCACGTTTAAATAGCATTTTCCGTGACCCTCCTGACTGTTGGCTGCTGTCAGTATACTCCGATTCAGTGGAAAAAGCAAGTTATCGCGTCACTTTTTTGCTTTTTTGAAAAAAGTGACGCGATAACTGAGAGTATGGGCGAGATGATCTCGCGATTGAAGAAAGAAAAAGAGTTCGATTTCTATCTTGCTATTAACTGCTAAAAAATGTATCATAAAGGAAGACAGATAAGATGATGGAGAGCAAAATGATGGAATATAAGGCGGTGGTGTGACAGTATGATAAAGATTGATCTGATTACAGGATTTTTGGGTGCAGGCAAGACGACTTTTCTGAAGAAGTATGCGGATTTCCTGATAAGAAAAGGAATGAATATCGGCATTCTGGAGAATGACTATGGCGCGGTGAATGTGGATATGATGCTGCTGCAGGATCTTATGGGAGATCATTGTGAGCTGGAGATGGTGGCCGGTGGGTGTCATCGGGACTGTCATCGCCGTCGTTTTAAGTCGAAGCTGATTGCGATGGGGATGTGTGGCTATGACCGTGTGCTGGTAGAACCATCCGGGATTTATGATGTGGATGAGTTTTTTGATGTGCTTCATGAGGAGCCGCTGGATCAGTGGTATGAGATTGGAAATGTGATTGCGATTGTGGATGCGAAGCTGGAAACGGATTTGTCGGAGGAGGCGGAGTATCTTCTGGCGTCGGAGGTCGCTGACGGAGGCTGTGTGGTGATGAGTAAAAGTCAGGAAGCTTCGGAAGCAGAGATTGCGGAGACGATACGACATTTGAATCGTGCGATGGAGACGGCGCGGTGCAGCCGCCGGTTTGGCTCTGACGTGATAGTGGGCGACTGGAATCTGTTTACCGAATCGGACTTTGAAAGAATCCTTTCCTGCGGATATCGGAATGAGAGCTTTCAGAAAAGAAGCGCGGAGGATGAGCGTTTTTCATCGGTATATTTTATGAATGTACGTATGTCTGAAGATGAACTGCGCACGGCGGTCGGGCGGATTTTTATGGATGAAGCCTGTGGCAATGTGTTTCGCATAAAAGGGTTTCTGCGCGTGCCGGGCGCGGATGCGCAGAAGGAGGACACGTGGGTGCAATTGAACGCGACCCGCAGCGAGATCACGCTTAGTTCAATCCAGATTGGACAGGAGGTTCTGATTGTGATCGGCGAGAGTTTGAACGAGGAGGCTATCCAAGCACAACTTGGATGACAAGGGACATTTTTCCGTGTATAATCACTTTACTGGAATTATACGTAGAAAGTGAGAGAACCGGGGAAATGGTTTATGATTCGAAGTCAGATTTGGGACGGCTTTTTGACGAGAGATACTTGTCAGAAGAAATATATTTTCCACAGACGAGTGAGTTTCAGGATCTTCTGGAACTGTGCGATACGGCTGAGGAGGAACTGCGCGCACAGCTTTCTGTTGGGGCAGCAGATTTGTTTGATGCTTATAAGGATTATTCGGAAAAAATTACAGAGCAGAAATGCAGAGAGTGCTGGATACAGGGGATGGCGCAGGGAGTTCGCATGACGGCGGAATCGTTTTTGACGAGTGACAGATAGCGGCGGCGAGGACATATCCCACTTGGGGAGGACTTATCCTCGGATTTTTGGAGGAATGCCACCCGAGGAGGGCTTATCTCCCGGTTTTTTGGAGTAATGTCACCCGGTGATGACATACCTCTCCCGATTTTTTTGGAGTATGCACCTTGCGATAGCTTATCCTCCCGGTTTATGTGAGAAATGCCGCTCGCTTTTGGAGCAGGATTTTTTCTTTCATGTCGAAGCGGATAATTGTGTTGCCGACCGAGCCTTACATTTCTGCACTTGTCAAACTTTCTGCTCTTTCCGGATAGACATAATCGTCTGCGGAAAGACCGAGCAGTCTCATGGCTTTACAGAATACTTTGAGACTCGGCGAGCATTTTCCGCATTCCAGGTTCCTTACATAGTGTGTAGATACGCCGAGCTGTTCGGCTAATTGATTTGCTGTCCACTGGTGTTCTTTGCGTGCTTTTTTTATCATTTCTCCGAGTTGCTTTTCTGAATCGTTCATTTTTCCGTGTCCTTTCTTCTTTCGTTTGTCAGGCCCAGAAGGTAGTCGGCAGATACATGGAAATGCTTTGCGATTGCCCTGACTTCAAAATCACTGGCAAAACGCTGGCCTTTTTCGATTCGCAGAACGGTCAGTTCATTGAATTCAGATCCTTCTGTCTGTAGCCTGGCAGCCAGCGTCTTTTGGGAAATTCCTTCTTCGTTTCGCAATTCTAACAGTCTGGTTCCGATGATATTTTTGCTTTTTCCGTCCCAATAGATTTTCATGCCATCTGTCATCTCCCACTTCTATAGTTGAGCTAAGAATCTGTTACGAAATAATTTTGCTGTTATTTCAGACAGTTCCTTATCGGAAGTATATGGACTCCATTGTACTGATTTGAAAGCCTGATACACTTCTAAAGATGAAGTTTCCCCAAAAAGATTTCCTCCTTGTCCAACTCTGCTTATCGTGGTAAAATGTTAGTAACAGTTCAGAACAGCATCAAAATGAAAAAACAGGTGCTGAGCGCCAGTGGCGCTCGTTTAGCACCGACCGGAGCGAAGCGGAGATGTGCAGATTTATCTGCTAAAGACTGTATTTTCATTTTGGGATGGAGTTCAGAAACTGCGGCATGTGACTGTGCCCGCACCTGTTTCATATTTATAATAGGGAGAAATGACAAAGGAGAACCGATGAGATGAAGCTGGAAAAACTGCTTGAGCGGATGGAATATGAATGTTTGCAGGGAACTGTTGACACGGATGTGAAAAAACTGGTCAATGATTCGCGGAAGGTCGAGGAGGGTTCTCTGTTTTTTTGTATAAAGGGAGCAGTGACGGACGGACACAAGTATGTGCCGGATGTGGTGGCGAAGGGCGCGAAGGTGCTGGTCGTGCAGGATGCGGTGGAAGCGCCGGAGGATGTGACTGTGATTCGCGTGGCGGATACGCGCTATGCGATGGCTTTGATGTCGGCGGCGTATTTTGGATATCCGGCGAATGAGATGCGCATCATTGGTGTGACCGGGACGAAGGGCAAGACGACGACGACTTATATGGTAAAGTCGATTCTGGAGTCGGCTGGTTATAAGGTTGGCCTGATTGGGACGATTGAGGCGATTATCGGTGAGGAGAAGATCCCGGCGCACAATACAACGCCGGAGTCTTATACGATTCAGGAATATTTCCGCCGCATGGCGGACGCGGGCTGCCAGGTGGTGGTGATGGAGGTTTCTTCGCAGGGGCTGATGCTGGAGCGCACGGCGGGGATTCCGTTTGAGATTGGGATTTTTACAAATATTGAGCCGGATCACATCGGACCGGCGGAGCATGAAAGCTTTGAGGATTACCTGGAGTGTAAAAGCCGCCTGTTTAAACAGTGTAAATATGGGATTCTGAATGCGGATGACGCACATCTGGAGGAGATTCTAAAGGGGCATACCTGTGAGGTGGAGACCTTTGGCCTGTCGGAACAGGCGGGTGTGCGCGCAGAAAACTTACAGCTGGTATCGCGGCCGGGGTATCTGGGAATCGCGTATACCGTTTCATGGAAAGATGAAACCGCGTCGGGTGAGGCGGATAAGACTTCTTTTGATGTTGAGATTGACATTCCGGGTAAGTTTAGTGTATATAATTCTCTGACAGCGATTGCGATCTGCCGCCATTTTAAGGTAGGGATCGAAGATATCCAGAAAGCGCTGAAGGTGGCAAAGGTGAAGGGCCGTGTTGAACTGGTAAAGGTTTCCGACGAGTTCACGCTGATGATTGATTATGCGCACAACGCGATGGCGCTCCAGAGCCTTCTGGAGACGCTGCGGGAATATCATCCGCATCGCCTGGTCAGCGTATTTGGCTGCGGGGGGAACCGCTCGAAGCTTCGTCGTTATGAGATGGGAGAGGTTTCCGGAAAGCTTGCGGATCTGACGGTGATTACTTCTGATAATCCGCGTTTTGAGGAGCCTGAGGCGATTATTGAGGATATCGTAACGGGCATAGAGAAGACGGATGGGAAGTATATCAGGATTACTGACCGCAAGGAGGCCATTGCCTGGGCGATTCACCATGGTGAGCCGGGCGATATCATCGTTCTGGCAGGCAAAGGACACGAGGATTACCAGGAAATCCGCGGCGTGCAGTATCCGATGGATGAGCGGGTGCTGATCCGCGAGATTCTGGAGGAAGATAAAAGGGGTTAGAATAAAAGTGGTAAGAGCATCAGATTAGAACAATTACCGAGAGGACGGCATATGGATTTGTACGCGGATATCATCATTGATATCTCACACAGTAAGCTGGATCAGACGTTTCAGTACCGGATTCCGCCGGAGCTGGCGGATGTTCTGGAGCCGGGGGATGTGGTGGAGCTTCCGTTTGGAAACGGGAATCGGCTGAAAAAGGGATATGTACTCCGCATTTCGACGAGTCTGAAGTGTCCCCCGGAAAAGATGAAGACAATTGTCAGGCGCGTGACGGAGCTTGGCGGCGCGCAGTCGAAGCTGATTGCGCTGGCGCTCTGGATGCGCGATTATTATGGCTCGACGACTGTGCAGGCGCTGCGCACGGCGCTTCCGTTTCGGGATAAGGCTGCTCCGAAAAAGAAAAAGAGCGTCAGTCTGGCGATTTGTGCGGAGGATGCGAAGAGCCAGCTGGAGGAATTGCGGAAAAAACATCAGACGGCGCGGGCGCGGCTTTTGGAGGCATTGATCGAAGAGCCGGTGCTCCCGCAGGAGGTGGTGACGGGTGCGCTTCGCATTACGCAGCCGGTGCTGCGCGCGATGGAGCAGATGGGGATCATCCGGTGTGAGGCAGAGCAGGTATATCGTACACCTGCGATTCTGGAGCAGTTGAGAACGCAGATGCAGGAAAATGCGCAGCCCTCGTTGAATGAAAGCCTGTGTGGCGAGCGAGTGGATTCGGCGCAGGCCAATCTTATGAGCGCAGGCACTGGAATTGATCAAAAATACTTGCCAGGAACAACTGCCGGATCTGACCAGAATAAACATCAGAATGCGCGTAATGGAAGTATACAAGACGATTCGCCAATTGGAAACGAGCATTCCGTTACTGGTTTTACCTTGACGCTTGAGCAACGAAAGGCAGTAGACACGATCTGTGCGTCCTTGCGTGGAAGGGAACGGCATCCAGAATCTGTTTTCCAGTCTCAGCCAGACACAACTGGCTGTACGGAGTTCCTGATCCACGGTGCGACCGGCACTGGCAAAACGGCTGTCTATATGGAGCTGATCGCGGAGACGCTGCGGCAGGGAAAGCAGGCGATCCTGCTGATTCCGGAGATTTCACTGACCTATCAGAATGTCGTCCGCTTTTACCATGCGTTCGGCGACCGGATTTCGATTTTGCACTCGCGGCTTTCGCAGGCCGAGCGGTATGACCAGTTCGAGCGGGCGAAGGAGGGCGACATTGATGTGATGATCGGGCCGCGCTCGGCACTGTTTACGCCATTTGAACGCCTGGGTCTGATTATTATTGACGAGGAACATGAGCCGTCCTACAAAAGTGAGACGACGCCGCGCTATGACGCGCGGGAGGTTGCGCGCAAGCGTGCGGCGCTGGAGGGAGCGGTTCTGGTGCTTGGTTCCGCCACACCTTCTCTGGAGTCATATTATGCGGCGAAAAATGGAATGAGTACCCTGCTTGTAATGGAACACCGCCCGACGGGCGGGCAGCTTGCGGATGTGACGATTATAGATATGCGTAAGGAGTTGCGGGACGGAAACAGTTCGATTTTAAGCCGTACGCTGCTGGAAAAAATGCGCACACACCTGGAGCAGGGGCAGCAATGTATGCTGTTTCTCAACCGCCGGGGTTATGCGGGATTTGTCTCCTGCCGTTCGTGCGGTCATGTGATGAAGTGTCCGCACTGCGATGTGTCCCTTTCGCTTCACCAGGGCGGACGGCTGGTCTGCCATTATTGCGGGTATGAAGAACGGGCAGTGAAAAAATGTCCGGTCTGCGGATCACCCTTTATTGGCGGGTTTAAGGCGGGGACGCAGCAGATTGAGGCTGTGGTGGCTGCCGCCTTTCCCGGGGCGCGGATTTTGCGGATGGATGCGGACACGACGAGAGGGAAGGATGGACACGCGGAGATTTTGCGGGCGTTCGGCGCTCATGAGGCGGATATTCTGATCGGCACACAGATGATTGTAAAGGGCCATGACTTCCCGCAGGTCGCGCTGGTTGGCGCGCTTGCGGCAGATATGTCGCTGAATGTCAGCGATTTTCGGGCAGCAGAACGTACCTATCAGCTCCTGGCGCAGGCGGCGGGCAGAGCCGGGCGCGGAACGATTCCGGGTGAGGTGGTGATTCAGACCTACCTGCCGGAGCATTACGCGATCACCTGCTCGGCGGCGCAGACCTATGAACCTTTTTACGAACAGGAAATGAGCTACCGTTCCCTTTCGGGCTACCCGCCGACGGGAAGTCTGATGTCGGTGCATTGCGCCTCGGAGGACAAGGAGCGGCTGGCTGCGGCGGCCGGTTATCTGGCACGGTTTGCCGGTCAGCTGGCGGAAAAGTATCACGCAGTCGTTATGGGACCTTCGGACGAAGCGATCGCGAAGGTGAAAGATATTTACCGCATGGTTTTATACATCAGACACAAGGATTCCAAAGCCCTGACATCCATCAAAAATTATATGGAACAATATATTGAGATGAACAGCGGCTTTCATGATATTATGATTAATTTTGAAAGGCAGGATTAAAACAATGGCTTTGAGGCAGATCAGAATTTACGGAGATGAGAAACTGGCAAAGGCGTGCCGCCCGGTGCAATATGTAAGCCCGCGCACGAAGCTGCTGATCCGGGACATGCTGGATACGATGTATGAGGCAAACGGCGTCGGACTGGCCGCGCCGCAGGTCGGGATTTTAAAGCAGATCGTCGTGATCGATATCGGAGACGCGGGCGAAGAGAATACGGAAGATGCGAATACTAAGCCGGGAATTGGCTGCGGAGACGGCCCGCTGGTGATGATCAATCCGGAAATTCTGGAGACATCCGGTGAGCAGACGGGGCAGGAAGGCTGCTTAAGCCTGCCGGGTCAGGCGGGAATGGTGACGCGCCCGGAATATGTAAAGGTAAAAGCATTTGATGAGAATATGAAGGAATTTGTGGTGGAGGGCAGAGGCCTTCTGGCGCGCGCAATCTGCCATGAATGTGACCATCTACAGGGAATCATGTATGTGGAAAAAGTGGAAGGCGACCTGTTTGAGGTGACTGACGAGGAAGAAGAGTGATATGGTATGTTGAAAAATGTTGTCTTTATGGGGACGCCGGATTTCGCAGTGGGTACATTAAAGGCGCTGATTGCGTCAGAAAAGTACCAGGTACAGGCGGTTTTTTCCCAGCCGGATAAGCCAAAGGGCCGCAGCGGTGCGCTGCAGATGACGCCGGTGAAGGCAGTTGCGGCGGAGTCCGGGATTCCGGTGTACCAGCCGGTAAAAATCCGTGAACCGCAGTGGATGGAGCTGCTGAAAGAATTGGCTCCTGACGTAATTGTGGTAGTGGCCTTCGGACAGATCATTCCGCAGGCGATTCTTGATTTGCCGGAATACGGCTGCATCAATGTCCACGCGTCGCTGCTTCCGAAATACCGCGGCGCTGCGCCAATTCAGTGGGCAGTGATCAACGGCGAAAAGGAGTCTGGTGTGACCACGATGCGCATGGATGCCGGGCTTGATACCGGGGATATGATTCTGCAAAAAACAGTGACGCTTGATAAGAACGAGACGGGCGGGAGCCTGTTTGACAAGCTAAGTGAGACGGGAGTCGGATTGCTGCTGGAGACGCTGGAGGTGCTTGAAAATGGCAGCGCCCATTTTGAAAAACAGCCGGCGGATAGTCCAACGCCTTATGCGGCGATGCTGACAAAAGAGGATGGGCGTATCGACTGGAGCATGCGTGCGCAGGAGCTTGAATGCCGGATTCGCGGCCTGGATCCGTGGCCGGGCGCCTGGACCAGATTTCACGGGAAACTGCTGAAAATCTGGAAGGCGGAGGTCGTGGAAGAAGCAGCGGAAGGACGGTATCAGATCTTGGCGGGGCAATCACAGATGGAAGAAGAACAGCCGCAGGCTGCGGCGCAAAATCCGGATGTTTTCGGTACCGTATGCGCGGTTACCAAAAAAGCACTTTATGTCCAAACCGGAGACGGAATTCTCTCGATTCTGGAACTGCAGCCGGAAGGAAAAAAACGGATGTCTATCGATGCATTTTTGCGCGGTTATCCGGTGAAAACTGGGGAGAATATATAAAAAGCTTTGCTGAAATGAGGAGGAGTGCCCAATGTATTATGGATATTACGGATTTGACTGGACGTATCTGCTGGTAATAATCGGGCTGGTGCTTTCTCTGGCCGCATCGGCTCATGTGAAAAATACATTCCGTAAATATGACAATGTGCGCAGTATGCGCAGCCTGACCGGGGCGATGGCGGCGCAGAAGGTGCTGCAGAGTGCCGGACTTTACGACGTGCGGATTGAGCGGGTGTCCGGTGAACTGACGGATCATTATGATCCGCGCACAAAGACGCTGCGCCTTTCAAACAGCACCTATGGCTCGAGCTCTGTTGCGGCAGTCTGCGTGGCGGCGCATGAGTGCGGGCATGCGGTGCAGGATCAGGTGGGGTACGCGCCGCTCGCGTTTCGCAGCTCGCTGGTGCCGGTGGCAAATTTTGGCTCTTCGTTGGGATGGCCGATTTTTCTGTTTGGGTGGATTTTATCCTTTCAGCCGCTGATTACGGCAGGAATTGTATTGTTTACGCTGGCGGTACTGTTTCAGCTGGTGACACTGCCGGTAGAGTTTAATGCTTCCTCCCGTGCTCTGCGGATTCTGGAAGATACACATATTCTGGGAGACCAGGAGATAGCGGCTGGGCGAAAAGTGCTCGGGGCGGCGGCATTGACATATGTAGCCAGTCTTGCGGCTTCTGGGCTGCAGCTGCTGCGGCTGGTGCTTTTGTCAGGAGGGAGACGGCGCAGATGACGAAACCGGTAAATATTCGTGAAATATGTCTTGGTATGCTGATGGAAATCACCGAGGAAGAGGCATACAGCCATGTGGTATTGCGGGAGACGCTGGAGAAATACCAGTATCTGGAAAAGCGGGACCGCGCGTTTATCACGAGAGTCGTAGAAGGCACACTGGAGCACATGATCCAGATCGATTATATTATTGAGCAGTTTTCCAATGTGCCGGTTTATAATATGAAGCCATTGATTCGTAACCTGCTGCGCATGTCCGTGTATCAGCTCAAATATATGGACAGCGTGCCCGATTCCGCGGTCTGCAACGAGGCCGTTCGGCTGGCGCAGAAAAAAGGGTTTTACAATCTGAAGGGCTTTGTTAACGGCGTGTTGCGCAATACTGCGCGCAGGCTTTCCCAGGTGCGCTATCCGGATCCCCAGCGGGAGCCCATGCGCTATCTGTCTGTCAAATATTCGTTTCCTATCTGGATGATCAATAAGTGGGTGACACAGTTCGGTTATGAGACGACGGAGATTATGTGCCGGGATTCCCATATAAGTAAAGGCACGGTAGTGCACTGTAATCTGGCAAAAGCATCCAAAGAAGAGATCGTGCAGGAGCTCACTGCACAGAACATCACGGTAAAGCAGCACCCTTATCTCGATTACGCGTTGGAAATATCGGATTACAATTATATTGGAGCTATTTCTGCGTTTCGCAAGGGATGGATTCAAGTGCAGGATATCAGTTCTATGCTTGTAGCAGAGGTAGCTGCGCCGAACTGGGGGGACTATTGCATTGATGTCTGTGCGGCTCCCGGAGGAAAGAGCCTGCATATCTCAGATAAGCTAATGGGCAGCGGTTATGTGGAGGCGCGGGATATCTCTGAGCGCAAGGTGCAGATGATGCAGGAAAACATCGAGCGGACGGAGGCAATTAATATCCGTGCGATGCGGATGGATGCGACCGTGATGGACGAGGAGTCCAGAGGAAAGGCCGATATTGTGCTGGCGGATGTCCCCTGTTCCGGCCTCGGTGTGATCCGCAAAAAACAGGATATCAAATATAAAATGTCGGAAAAGCAGCAGCAGGATATTATCCGGCTGCAGCGGCGGATTCTTCAGAATGTGCAGAATTATGTCCGCCCGGGCGGGACTTTGATTTACAGTACCTGTACGGTAGGAGCCGATGAGAATCAGTACAACATCAAATGGTTTTTGGAAAACTTTCCATTTCATCTTGAGAGCATTGATCCGTATATTTGCGAGGAATTGAAATGCCGCACGACCGCGGGCGGATTTATTCAACTCTTGCCGGGTGTACACCAGTCCGACGGATTTTTTATCGCGCGCCTTGGGAGGAACTGAATCATGCAGGAACAAGCTGGCAAAGAAACAGCGGCAAATTTGGAACCGGAAATGAGAAATGCGGTGATGGAGCCCAAGACGGATATAAAATCTCTGACACTGGAAGAGCTTACCGCGGAGGTGACCGCACTTGGTGAAAAACCATTCCGCGCAAAGCAGCTGTATCAGTGGATGCACCAGAAGCTGGCGCGCGAGTACGATGAGATGACGAATCTGCCGAAAGCTTTTCGGGAAAAGCTTCGTGAAAAATATACATATACCGCGCATACGCTGGTGGAGCGACTCGTTTCAGAGGTGGACGGGACAGAAAAATATCTGTTTGGTCTCGCTGATGGCAATGTGATCGAGAGTGTACTGATGCGCTATCATTTTGGAAATTCGGTCTGTATTTCTTCTCAAGTCGGCTGTCGGATGGGCTGTCGGTTCTGTGCCTCTACAATCGGGGGACTTACGAGAAATCTGCTTCCATCGGAGATGCTCGACCAGGTTTACGCGATCCAGCGGCTGACTGGGGAGCGCGTTTCCCATCTGGTGGTTATGGGAACTGGAGAACCTTTGGATAATTATGACAACCTGCTTCGCTTTATCCGGCTTTTATCGGATGAAAATGGTCTGAATATCAGTCAGCGAAATATTACGGTATCGACCTGTGGACTTGTAGAAAAAATCCGTGAACTGGCGCAGGAACGGCTGCAGATTACGCTTGCGCTCTCTTTGCACGCTTCCTCACAGGAAAAACGAAAGGCACTGATGCCGGTTGCCTATCAATATGAATTGAACGATGTGATTGACGCCTGCCGGTATTATTTTGAGCAGACCGGACGGAGAGTTACGTTTGAGTATAGTCTGGTAGGCGGGGTGAATGACTCACAGGAAGACGCGGAACGCCTTGCGAAAATGCTTGGAGGAATGAGCTGCCATATCAATCTGATCCCGGTGAATCCAATCAGGGAACGGGATTATACGCAGCCTGACCGTCAGGTAGTGATTGCATTTAAAAATAAGCTTGAAAAATACGGGAAAGCTGTTAGTATAAGAAGAGAGATGGGACGCGACATAAGCGGCGCCTGCGGACAGCTCCGCAAGGGGTACATGGAGCAGGCACGATAAAGTCCTGTACTTTATAATGAAGAGTCGCACAAAAAAGGTTTTGTAAATAGTGGCGTGGTCTGCGCAGAAAGATGGGACCCTCACAAGCAGGATTTATGCGCAGATTACAGAGAAAGGACAGAACAATGAAGGTTTACAGCGTCACAGACATTGGTAAGAGGCGGGCGTCTAACCAGGACTTTATTTATGCTTCCGACCAGCCGGTTGGAAATCTTCCGAATCTGATGATTGTTGCGGACGGGATGGGCGGACACAATGCGGGAGATCTGGCTTCCCGCTACACGGTAGAGTCTATGATTGAGTATCTGGGACAGGCGCAGGAAAAAAGGCCGATCCCGCTGCTCTCGGAAGCGATTCATTTTGCGAATGACCGGGTTATTGAGAAAGCTTCCACAGATAAGGCATTGGAAGGAATGGGGACGACCGTGGTGGCCGCGGTCGTCAAGGATGGATATCTTTATGTAGCCAATGTTGGTGACAGCAGACTGTATCTGATGGATCAGGAGATTTCTCAGATTACCAGAGATCATTCTCTGGTGGAAGAGATGGTGCGGATGGGAGAACTACAGCGTAAGGATGCGCGGTCTCATCCGGATAAGAATGTCATTACCAGGGCGATTGGGGTGAAATCGCCTGTGCGGGTGGATTTTTTCGATGTGAAGCTGGAACCGGGCGATCATATTCTTCTCTGCTCAGACGGCCTTACCAATATGGTCGAAGACGAGGAGATTCTGCAGATAGTCAAAAAATGCCATTCACCGAAGGAGGCGGCGCAGCATCTGGTGAATGAAGCGAACAAAAACGGGGGAAAAGATAATATCTCTGTGGTTCTCGCTGAGGCTTAAGGGGAGAGAATATGTTAAGTGCAGGAGTGTTTATTCAGAACAGGTATGAGATCATGTCCCGAATTGGTTCCGGCGGCATGGCCGACGTTTATAAGGCAAAGGACCATAAGCTGAACCGTTTTGTGGCTGTTAAGGTGCTGAAAAATGAGTTTCGTGACGATAAGGTACTTGTCTCGAAGTTCCGGGCGGAAGCACAGGCAGCCGCCGGTCTGGCGCACGGGAATATTGTCAATATTTACGATGTCGGGGAAGAAGCCGGGATCAATTATATTGTGATGGAGCTGGTGGAAGGGATTACTCTGAAAGAATATATTGCGAGTAAGGGGCATCTGTCAGCGAGAGAAATGACCAGTATTGCGCTCCAGATTTCAGCCGGCCTGGAGGCCGCGCATAACAATGGAATCATTCACCGGGATGTGAAGCCGCAGAATATTATTATTTCGACTGACGGCAAGGTAAAGGTGGCAGATTTTGGAATCGCGCGCGCGGCAACCTCGAATACGATTACGTCTACTATGATGGGCTCTGTGCATTATACGTCGCCGGAGCAGGCGAGGGGCGGGTACAGCGATGAGAAGAGTGACATTTATTCGCTCGGTATTACGATGTACGAGATGCTGACCGGACATGTCCCGTTTGACGGTGATTCAGCAGTGGCGATTGCACTGCATCATTTGCAGGATGAATTGCATGGTCCGAAAGAAGAATTTCCGGAAATTCCATATAGTACAAATCAGATTATTTTGAAATGCACGCAGAAAAGCGCGGATCGCCGTTATCCGAATATGGCGGAGCTGATTCGTGATTTGCGGGAGTCTCTGGTGAATCCGGAGGGAGATTTTGTGACCTGGGTGGTGCCCGACCGCACTTCGCAGACCATCGTGATGTCGAAAGAGGAGATGGCGCAGATTAAAGCGGAGCAGCGTATGCCGTCTTATGATGAGACGCTGAATGTAGGCGCGGCGGCAAATATGCATGCGCAGGAGACCGGTTCGGTACAGAGCCGTGCTTATCAGCCGGGCAGCTATTACCAGAAAAGCCAGTATCAGGATGTCTCTCCTGTGGATAGTTCTTACGACGGCACGCGCTGGAATGCGGGCTACCGGACAGAAAGCATGGATGATTCCGGTTATTATGGTTCCTTTGACGGTGCTTATGGTGACCTGGACGATTACGATGAAGGGGAAGACGGCCAGGAAGAAGGATATCAGCTGGATGAGTCATTTGAACACACGCAGACGCGCAGGAAAAACAGCGATGATACAGACAGTGACCTGAATCCCAAGCTTGAGAAAGCGGTAACATTAGGCGGGATTATTATTGCAGTTATCGTTGGCATTATCTTCCTGGTGCTCCTGGCGAAAGCATTTGGACTGATGAATTTCTCTGGCAGTAAAAAATCAGATGCGGATGGGGAAGATATCGTGATAGAGACTTCTACAGAATCTGAGACGGAGAGCGAGAAGCAGACGGAAAAGGAGACCGAGTCTGAGACGGAATCAGAGACAGAAGCAGAGTTTGTTCTGGATAATCTCAGCAACATGGCGCTTACGCAGGCGCAGGCGCTTCTGATTACAAAAGGGCTGAAATACACTGTGGATCAGACGCAGTACAGCGATACCGTAGCGAGCGGTTATATTATATCGACCGATCCGGAATACGGTGAACTGGTAAGCACGGGCGACACGATTACACTTTATGTCAGCCAGGGACCGGAGGAGACGGAAGAAACGGTGACGGAATACAAAACCCTTTGGAATCTGACCGGTTATACGGTGGAACGGGCAGAAGAAGCTCTGGAAATGCTTGGGTTGACCGCAGCCTACGCTTATGAGGCAAGTGATACGATCAGTGAAGGTATGGTGACGCGTACCAGTGCTCAGGATACAGATAATCAGGTTCCCGCGGGAAGTACGGTCACTCTCTATATCAGTACAGGACCGGATACTTCATCCGGTACGTCAGAGGATGACAATATCACAATTGAGGACAGCAGCAGTACGACTTCTTCCTCAGATGCAACAGCCAGTGGTACCTGGATGTGCAACGCGTCTCTGACAGCACCGTCCGGATACACCGGGCAGCCTGTGCGGATTACGCTTTATCAGAACGGTACAGAGACGACGGTTTTTGAAGGAACGACGACTTTTCCGTATACGCTCCAGGTGGAAGGTGCGAGCGGAGTATCTACGGGCATCGCATATGTCTACCTGCTGGATGAAGACACAGGGGAGGTCATCAGCAAGATTGAGTATTCCGGGATTGCATTTTCGGAGGTTACCTCGTAGAGCAAGGTTAAGTCGATGAAGAACGCGGATATCGCCTGTAGGTCAGGACTTGTCCTGCCTGGAGTCATTCAGGATAAAAGGAAATCCGCTGGAGGATGAATGCGTGGAAAGATAATCAGAGGAGTCGGCGGGTTTTATTACGTTCACGCCGAAAATGGAGAGGTTTACGAGTGCAGGGCAAAGGGCATATTCCGCAAGGAAAAGGTGAAGCCTCTTGTTGGTGACGATGTCGAGATTTCCATATTGGATGAAAAAGAACAGACCGGAAATGTTGACTTTCTGCTGCCGCGAAAAAATATGCTGATTCGGCCGGCTACCGCTAATGTCGATCAGGCGATGGTGGTATTTGCGCTGACACACCCTAAGCCTAACCTGAATCTGCTGGATCGATTCCTGATCCTCATGAACCGTCAGGAGATCCCTGTCATCATTTGTTTTAATAAGACCGATCTGGCCGACGAAGGGCAGGCGCGGGATTTGGAGCAGATTTACCGCGGCTGCGGCTGCGAAGTGCGTTTTGTAAGCGCTGCGCAGAAGGAAGGCCTGAATGAAATCCGTGTACTTCTGGAAGCGAAGACGACTGTGCTGGCAGGTCCGTCCGGAGTCGGGAAATCTTCCCTGACCAATTGTTTTTTGCCGGAAGAACACATGGAAGTAGGAGAGATCAGCCGGAAAATCGACCGTGGGAAGCACACGACCCGTCACACAGAGTTATTGGTATTGAAATCATACGGGAAAGAAGATGCGGAGGCGGATACGGATATATATGATCAGGAAGGAGAACTTCCTGTCAGCAGCTATATCCTGGATACTCCTGGTTTTAGTTCCCTCTATTTACAGGATATCGAATACGAAGAATTGAAAGACTATTTTCACGAATTTGCTCCGTATGAGTCTTTTTGCCGGTTTCAGGGCTGTATGCACCTAAAAGAGCCGGACTGTGCCGTGAAGGAGGCAGTAGAAAAAGGGGAAATCCACCGGGCAAGATATGAGAGCTATGAGCTGTTGGCCGAGGAACTGAAGGGCAGGCGGAAATATTGAAAGTTAAACGACTTACGTCGTTTACTATAATAATTGCTTGTGATTTTTTAGCATCCGCTGCGAAGTACGCAAGATAACCGATAAAAAGAACGTAACTATTCAGAACAGCAGGCCACAGACCGCCTTCTTTGAAGGCTATATGCCGCTGACGCGTCATATGTCTGAGGCTTGATGGGCGTTTCGCCCATCCCGAAATGAAAATACAGCCTTTAGCAGGTAAACCTGCACAGTCTGTCTTTTCATTTCGATGCTGTTCTGAACTGTTACAAAAGAACGACGAAAATACAGGGAGAACAAACATGGAGCGGAAAAATATACTGGCACCGTCTATTCTGGCGGCTGATTTTAAGCATCTGGGCAATGAAGTAGAGACTGTGGCAAAGGCAGGCGCCAGCTACCTGCACATCGATGTGATGGATGGTGTTTTTGTGCCGAGCATTTCTTTTGGTATGCCTGTGATTTCTTCCATCCGCAGTGCGACGGACAGCGTCTTTGATGTCCACCTGATGATCACTGAGCCGGAGAAATACATAGCGGATTTCGCCGCCTGCGGCGCAGACAGCATTACCGTACACGCTGAGACCGCAAAACATCTGCAGCGGGTTCTTCACGATATCAAGAGCCTTGGGCTGCGCGCGGGGGTTGCGCTCAATCCGGCTACTTCTCTGAGTGTCCTTGATTATGTGCTTCCGTATCTCGATATGGTATTGATTATGACGGTAAATCCGGGGTATGGCGGACAGGCATATATCCCTGAGATGACCGGAAAGATCCGTGCCCTTCGTCAGAAAGCGCTTGAACTGGGGCTTCCGCTTGATATTGAGGTGGATGGCGGCATAAATGATAAGACGCTGCGGACGGTTCTTGCAGCCGGGGCGAATGTCTGCGTGGCCGGTTCTGCGGTGTTTAACGGTGATCGTGCTGCAAATGTGGAGAAAATGCTGGGTGTGATGTCGGAATACAACGGATACGAATAAGATGGGCAGAGCGTTTCCGTTTTGCTATACGAATAAAAGGAAAAATTGTTTTTGGAGATAAAAGAGCAGCCGATTTTGGCTGCTTTTTTGAATGCGCAGGGCCCGGGCAAGGAATTTTGCGGCTTATGCCGCACCCCGGCCCGCGCGGCGAGTAGGAGGCAGAAGGCCATCTCCTACTCGATTGTGCACGGGCGGATATTTTATACCAGAGCGTCCGCCAGAGCTTCCAGTTCTGCAAGACTTTCCGCGTTGAGCGAAGAGCGGATGGTTACGACGGGGTCGACTTCGGTCATATTTTTCATCCCGGCAATCTGCGTTTTCATAAATTTTGCAGACGCCGGAGCCCAGGTGCCGTTTTGAATATAGCCGACCTTGCGGTTCTGGAAGTTCTTGATCTTCAGGTGATACAGGAAATCCTCCATAGCCGGGAAGAGCGAGGCATCGTAGGTGACCGAGGCAAGCACAAGGCGGTCATAACGGTATGCGTACTCGACTGCCACGGACATATCGTCGCGGTTTAAGTCAAATACAGCTATGTTTTCGACGCCCTTCTGCCGGAGAATTTCTTCAAAGCGGCGAACTGCCTTTGCTGTATTGCCATGCAGAGAAGCGTAAGCGATCACAATGCCTTCTTCTTCCGGCGCATAGCTGCTCCAGGTAAGGTATTTGTCGATGTAATAGCCAAGGTTTTCTTTTAGAACCGGGCCATGAAGCGGGAGAATCGCGGCGATGGAAAGTCCGGAGGCCTTTTTTAAAAGGGTCTGAACCTGCGGACCGTACTTCCCGACAATGTTGATATAGTAGCGTCTGGCTTCGGTAATCCAGTCAATGTCAGAGCTTAACGCACCGAATGTGCCGAAACCGTCTGCAGAGAACAGCAGCTTTTCCGTCTGCTCATATGTAACCATAACCTCCGGCCAGTGTACGAATGGCGCCATGAAAAACTGGAGTGTATGGCTGCCAAGAGAGAGCGTACCGCCCTCAGCGACCGTGAGCGTTTTTACGGACTGGATGGCTGCTTCCGGTGTGCTCGAGGCGTTTGCGGACGTATCCGAAGAGGCGGCGGCTTCCGCTGCAAGCTTTATTCCGAAAAATTGTTCAATCATAGGAAAGGTCTTCTGGTTGCCGACGAGGGTGACATCCGGATACGCCTCTACGAAGCGGCGGATGCTGCCGGAATGATCCGGCTCCAGATGTTGTACTACGAGGTAATCCGGCTTTCGTTCGCCAAGTGCTGCCCGCACATTTGCCAGCCATTCGTCTGTGCCGCGCGGGTCTACAGTGTCCATGACGGCGATTTTTTCGTCAAAAATGATGTACGAGTTGTAAGAAACACCATAAGGTATTTTGTACTGACTCTCGAACAGGTCAAGTGTGGTATCATCCACACCGACATAGGCGACAGAGTCGGAAACATGCATGTCTTTCATAATAACTCCTCCATAATGAATTGATAAATGCGCTGGCTGTGTTCGCGCCAGCGGCGGCAGGCGGTTTTTGCCTGGCTCTCCGTCGCGACCGTGATGGTCAGGTCGATTGGGTTGGAAAATTTTTCTTTTACGAGGCAGCGTACAGAGTAATCCCCACTCGTCGTTTTGTAATAATCTGCAAGTACGGAAACCTCATCACGCATCCGAACTTTATTTTCTGCCATATACCGGTCTACTTCCTGACGGATGGAAGGCGAGATGCGGTGGCGGAAATACTTCAGCGCCTCCGTGCCGGAATCCTTGATGGTATAATATACGCAGTCCTGGATCGTTTCGCTGTGGATCATCTGGCTGTCCTCCAGGTCACCGAGTACCGAATGAAGAGTAAAATAATCGGTATAGCCCTGATTCAGGATGAAATCAGAGATCTGTGCGTCCGTCAGCGGAAAATCCGCCTTGTCCAGCATATACAGAATGATCAGTTTGTAGAGTGTAATCGGTTCAGACATCAGTGCTCACCTCTCTAAATGTGTTGCCATGCCACGCGAAACCTAGTATACCATTGGAAACGAATTTCGTAAAGTGGGGAAATTGCTGTTCGATGCTGTTCTGAACTTGTGGAAAAAATAAGAGAAAAATAAGATTGCCTCGTTGAAACAAAGCCGATGTCATGGTATACTCATTTATTGAATGAATGGAGTTGTTACAGGCCTGCCAAAATGGAATGCGGCGGGCAGCTGGGTTGATTTGCCGGAGACGCGGGGATCTTGTTTCCGGCGGTTTGGAATGGAGAAAAGACATGGATGAACAGAAGAAGACGCTTGGGCGTTCCCGTGTCTATACGGGGAATCCCGATGGAAGTGAGCCTGAGGAGGCGCCGCAGGAGGGCAGGCGCAGCAGACGTGCGCAGCCGATCGGGACGGTGCCGAAGGAGCATCTTGCGGCATCTTCCGGACGCAGGCGCAGGGACGAGGAGACGGATGCCAAAATGCGTCTGCTCTGGGGTGCATTACTCGCATTGATTGTGATACTGATTGCTGCGATCTTTTACGAGATCGTGTTGGGGTATGGCAGCCTGGAGACAGGATCTGAGCGTATGGGGACGAATGTGCAGGAGACGGAGCTTTCCGCCCTTACGGGGAAGGATGACGCCGGGCAGGAGATCCAGACGGAAGAAGAGTCAGAAACGGAGATGACATCAATGACGAGTCAGGATTCCTCTGACAGCCAGGAAGAAGACCAGAACACGGCTGCCAGTCAGGCGGATGGCAGCGAGCAGGAGACGGCTGCCGGTGAGGATGTACAGACAGTGGAAACAGGTGCGGAGACGACGCAGTCTGTGAACATTTCGCTTACTCTGGCGGGTTTGCCTGAATAGACAAGCAGGGTGTTTTGATACAGAGAAAAACAGTGTGGAATGGATTGAAGGAGGGACAAATGACAGACCAGGATTATAATCCGCAGGAGCGGCGCACGAAAAGACGGAAAAATGAGTTGATCATGAAATGCATCATATCGGTGCTTATACTGGTTCTTGTAGTGATGGGAGTGCTTCTGGTCAAAGAAGTAGTGGTTCCCGAAGTGGTAAAGAGGACTTCCCAGAGCAATCAGTTACAGAGCGGTTCGGATACAGCAGAGACAGGGGCTTTGTCAGAGGAGGGCGCAGAAACGGATGGCTCCGGAACAGTGGAAGATGGCGAGGCTCTGGTCACGGCACAGGACGAGACGGGAGATGCGGATAGCGCAGAAAACAGCCAGGACGCGACGGATACGATGGCTACAGCACTCTCTGATGCTGCTGATACAGATGACGATGATACATTTACGACCGCCGAGGAGGCGGAGATTGACGCGGTGCTGATGGAGGCGGAGAACCTGGCTGCCATGTATGATTATGACGAAGCGATTGCCTGTGTGCAGGCTTCGGAATATTATGAGGCAAGCGAGACGCTGCAGCAGGCGGCTTCCAGTTATGAGAAAACGAAGGCAAACTGCGTTTCGTGGGCACCGGAAGAGGTGACACACATCTTTTTCCATACAATTATCTGGGATGCGTCCAAAGCGTTTGACGGAGACCTTTACGCAGAAGGGTACAACCAGTATATGGTAACAATGGATGAATTTTCCTCGATCATGGAGATCATGTATGAGGAAGGCTATGTCATGGTCAGCATGCATGATATGTGTGAAGTAAACGAGGATGGAACGGTGACCCGCAAAGAGATTCTGCTTCCGGAAGGGAAAATACCGTTTGTACTTTCACAGGATGATGTGAATTATTATCATTATATGGACGGAGACGGGTTTGCGTCGCGGCTGGTTTTGGATGAGAACGGCGATGTAAAAGCGGAATATATTGAGGATGACGGCACGGTTTCCGTTGGTGATTATGATTTGATTCCCTGGATTGATACCTTTGTAGATTTGCACCCGGATTTTTCTTATCACGGACACAAGGGAACGATTGCGCTGACTGGCTATGAAGGTGTGCTTGGCTACCGGACAGATGAGGTTTACCTGACGCGTGATGAAGACCGCCTTACGAGCTGGCAAAAGGAATATCTGGAAGAAAATCCGGATTTTGACGAAGAAGCCTGGCAGAATGAGGTAGATACGGCGACAGCTGTCGCGGATGCTCTGAAAGCCGATGGTTGGGAATTCGCGAGCCATACCTGGGGGCATATTGATCCGATGGTGAAAGGCCTGGATGGGACGATGACTGACACGGAGCGTTGGAAGAATAATGTCGAGACGATTGTCGGAGAGACGGATATTATTATCTTTGCGTTTGGTGCGGACATCAGCAACTGGACGGAGTATTCAGAGGACAATGAATATTATGTCTACCTGAAAGAGCAGGGGTACAACATCTTCTGCTGTGTGGATTCGACTCAGTATTGGGTACAGTTTAACGGCACGTCCATGCGTATGGGACGGAGAAACATTGACGGATACCGGATGTATTACAATGCCGATTATCTCGCGGATCTCTTTGATGTGAGTGCGGTGTGGGATCCGCTGCGGCCGGATACTGTGGCTGAGCTTACAGATGCGGCCGGAACGATGAGTTCGGAATATGATTGATGCTTCGCAGCAGTTCCCTGCAAATTCATCCGCGTGAGTGCCTTGAAACAGGTTATACTCCGGGGAAACGGCTGCTTCTGTGGAGCCGTTTCCCCGGACAAATATACATCAGAAAACTTGGAGGATAATCATGAGAACATACCTTGTAACAGGAGGAGCCGGCTTCATTGGCTCGAATTACATTCACTACATGTTTCGCAAATATGGGGATGAGATTCGCATTATTAATGTGGATAAGCTGACCTATGCGGGAAATCTGGAGAACCTGCGTGATGTGGAGAATCTGGAAAACTATACGTTTATTCGTGCTGACATCTGTGACACAGAGGCGATCAACCGGATTTTTGAAGAAAACGACATTGACCGCGTCGTTCATTTCGCAGCGGAGAGCCATGTAGACCGAAGCATCCGGGATCCGGAAGTTTTTGTAAAGACCAATGTGCTGGGTACGCTGGTAATGCTGAATGCGGCGAAAGCAGCCTGGGAACTTCCGGATGGTACTTTTAAGGAAGGGAAAAAGTTCCTTCATGTTTCGACGGATGAGGTATATGGTTCTCTGGAAAAAGAGGGCGAGTATTTTTATGAGACGACTCCCTATGCTCCGCACAGTCCATACTCTGCAAGCAAGGCCTCTTCCGATATGCTGGTAAAAGCTTATATGGACACGTATCGTTTTCCTGCAAATATTACGAACTGCAGCAATAATTACGGTCCATACCAGTTTCCTGAGAAGCTGATTCCGCTGATTATCAATAACGCGCTCCAGGGCAAGCCGCTCCCGGTGTACGGAGACGGCAAAAATGTCCGCGACTGGCTTTATGTGGAGGATCACGCGAAGGGGATTGATCTGGTACAGGAGAAAGGGCGCCTGTTTGAAACCTACAATATTGGCGGGCACAATGAGAGACAGAATATTCAGATTATTCATATTATTCTGGATACGCTGCAGGAAATGCTCCCGGATGATGATCCGCGCAAGGCGCTTGTCAGTGAAAAGCTGATCACCTATGTGACGGACCGCAAGGGACACGACCGCCGGTACGCGATTGCTCCGGATAAGATTCGCGCGGAGGTAGGCTGGGAGCCGGAGACGAAGTTTGAGGATGGTATTCGGCTTACGATCCGCTGGTTCTTCGAGCACGAAGACTGGATGGCTAATGTTACCAGCGGTGATTATCAGAAATATTACGACGAAATGTACAAAGGAAGATAAGAAAGAAGCATTGACGCAGAACGGCAGGACGAAGACTTGCGCTTTTCATTTGAATGGTTTGTGCGCCTGGCGAAAAAGAAAAAGGCTTCAGAAAACCTCCGGTTTCACTGACAGACGAAACCGGAGGTTTTTTTATTCCGTTGTGTTCATTGCTTCTCCTTCCTGGCGGATGCCGCAGCCTCCGTCCAGGAGAGTCAAATGCGGACTATAATAGGGATCTCCTGCTTCCAGAAAGTCTTTCCAGCGGCTTTGGAAGCGGCGGATCTCTTTTTGGAATCGTTCCTGTTTTTCCGGTGTGTCCTCATATCCCCGAGATTTGGATTCATAGTGGTAGAGTTCTACATTGGGATCCATCACAATCAGGTAACCTTGTTCACGGATGCGCAGGCAGAGGTCGACATCATTTAGTGCGACTACAAAATTTTCGTCGAAGCCATTGATGGCTTCAAAGACGGAGCGTTTCACCATCATGCAGGCCGCGGTGACCGCGCTGATATCCTGCACAGCCTTCAGACGGCCCAGATAGCCGGTATCCGCGCGGCTGCTGAAAGGATGGATATGTCCGGCAAAGCCTCCGATGCCGATCACTACGCCAGCGTGCTGTACCTGGCCGTCCGCGTAATAGAGTTTTGCCCCTACCGCAGCCGTATCTTCCCGTTGGCAGAATCCGAGCATTTCCCGAATCCAGAAGGGGGAGATGACTTCGGTGTCATTGTTTAAAAAGACCAGATATTCTCCTTTCGCGTGGCGGACGCCAAAATTGTTGATGGCGGAATAATTAAAGCCGCCCTGCCAGGTGACTACGCGGAAATTCGCATGCGCACGCTTCATCTTCTCATAGTAGGCAAATGTTTCCGCTGTTTCGCTGTTGTTTTCTACGATAAGAACCTCATAATTGTCATAGTCTGTCTTGGCGAAAATGGACTGTACGCAGGCGTCCAGAAGCTCCAGATGGTCTTTGTTCGGGATTACGATGCTGACCATTGGAAGCGGAGACTTTACCTTCAGCCGCATCCGGTACATGATAAAGATATCGGTATACTCTACCTCAGCTTCATAGCCCAGCCTTGCGTAATGCTCGGTGAGTGCCAGCTTTCCGGCATCAATGGCGTATTGCTTGCTGTCCTGGTTGCCGGCGGTAGAGCCGCTGTAGGCGCGCCAGTGGTAAAGGATCTTTGGAATATGGCTGACACGGTCGGTCTTTTCGATGCAGCGCAGGAGAAAATCATGATCCTGCGCGCCGTCACATTGTTTCCGCAGAAGCCCCACATCAAATGCCAGGGAAGTGCGCACCATGGTCAGATGGCAAATATAGTTGATGCTTCGCAGAAAGTCCGGGTTGAAGTCGGGCTTGAAGCGGGGATTGCTAAAATGCCTGGAACCTTCATCGGTCAGATCTTCATCGGTATAGATCAGATCCAGTGTCCGATTTTCATTCAGGCGCTTTACCAGTTCATAGAGTGCGTTTGGCTCCAACAGGTCATCGTGGTCAGAGAAGACCAGAAACTCTCCCTTTGCCATGCGGATTGCTGCGTTTGTGTTCTCGGAAATGCCATCATTCTTCTCAAGGCGCAGCAGGCGGATGCGTGGTTCCCGGCTATACTGTTTTTCGATTAGTGCGGCTGGCTCCGGCTGCGTGCTTCCATCCGCCAGGCAGACTTCAAAATGGGGATAAGTCTGTGCGAGAATGGAATCCAGCAGTTCCCGCAGATAGCGTTCCGGCGTATTGTAAAGCGGAATGACAATGCTGAGCAGGGGCTCATAAGGAAAGTGTTCTTTCCGCTGTCTGCGCAGCTGTGCACGGCTAAGACTGTGCTGTTTGCGCCAGTTTGCGTAGGGAATGTCAGTGAGCATGCTTGCGTTCCGCAGGTGTGTAAGGAAACCCTTTGGTCCTTTGCGGCGGATCTCCCCCCAAAGACGGCCGGGGCTGAAGCGGGTAAGCAAAATCAGACATCGGCCCGCGCTGGTTCCCATCCACGCCAGACGCTGGGTGGAGAGGCGGATGGATTTGTCTGTATAGGGATTCTGCATCCGGATCAGCAGAGCAGAACCGTGAAACGCATCTCTGGGCATGGTAAAAGAAAAGCCCCAGGAGCGTTCCTGGTAAAAGTCCGGATTCAGATGCAGGGCGTCCACCAGATCGGGGCGGATAGAGCGTTTGGGCTGAATGGACAAAGGCTTCCCATTTTCATCTGTGATCTGGGGAAAGCATTCACCAGTAATATCTACAATCCAGCCGCGGATGGTAATTACATTGTCGACGCATCCGCAGACATCCAGAAAATACTGGATGGAGGAATCGTAGTAAGCTTTTTTCAGTTTTTCTGTACTTCGTGCAAAGAGGATGCGGCTGGTGCCGCCCACGCGCAGCAGAACCGTTAGCTTTTGGTGTTCTTCTATAAAACGTTCTATGTCAGGCACGGTGATTTGAAAGTCCAGTTCGGCCTGCATCGGGGCATATTCCGGGTGAAGGCCGACAACGTCCGGACGCGGAAGCGTGATACATTCCGCCGCTACCGGCGAGTCAGACTCATCCAATACCTGGAAGATGGCTGATTCGCCGGGGCCTGTGACCTTCCATCCGCTTAGGATAAAGGTGCCGCCAGGTTCCCAGCCAAACATTTCCTGATCAATTTTTATCTTCTTTATACTCATGATTTTGGTTTTCTCCCAAATTAATTCTCATAGTTACGGATGTAATTCTGTTTGACTGCTGCAAGCCAAACCATGACCAGATTGACGCTATTCCCGCGAAGCAGCAAGTCAGGCAGACGCGCTGGCGCAGATATTTGGTGATTTCTGTGAAGCAACGAGCCCAAATAGCCAGAATACTCATTATGAGGGCTTTAAGACGGAGGTCACGGTGTCCTTCCAGCGAATCAGGCGTGAATTCTTCAGCGCCTGATATTTTTTCACCAGCTGACTGGCCGCTTCCACGGGAGCCTGCCCCGGCTGGTAGGATTCGAATTCTATGAGGAAGTGTTTGGCACCCTGGGGGATTTCTGTGACGAAGATATTCGGATCTTCTTCCGAAAAATAAATCCAGTCGTCGTTCACAGTACCTTCGCGCAGGCAAAAAGCGGCCTGTTCTGCCTGCGAATCGAAGTGAAATTCACTAAGATGCACCATCGAGGCATGGCAGCCTGGGTCAATCCGGAGGGCTTTCAGGCCATCCGGAAGAGGGATTTCCTGCCGCAGGTGCCGGAGCGGTTCTTCGCGCATACGGTAAAGCATGGAATTCTCTTCGCGGAACCCGTCGCCGCAGTCAAAATAAACCTGCAAATCTTCTGACGCAAAATGATCCTCCGGTATATAACAGCCTTCGCTGATCTCGGGATAGAGATTCCGGATGGGGACGTGATTCTGGAGGATATATTGCTGAAAATGTGCTTCCATAGCCGCAAAAGCGTTTTTTTCCTCCTCGGTGATTCCCATTTGTCCCATAAAATCAAAATGCCGGAATTCTTCCCCACGGTTTGCATTGTCTGTAAAATGCAGAATGATCCGGTAGAGAAGAAAATTTACGGGGATTGGAAAATCAAAGCTCCATTCATAGTCGATTGCAATCCAGCGCCCGTCCGAGACCAGAATGTTTTCACAGAGCAGGTCAATGTCCGTACACGGCGCGCAATCCGTGCCGACCGGAAGAGAGACATCCCCAAAGACCAGGCGGAATTCCTCACAGGGCGCGAACTGTGCTCCGGTGTGAAGAGAGCGCAGGAAGCGCAGGCAGTCCAGAAATTCCTTTGCACAGGCGTCTGTGCCTTGCGTGTGCAGGGTGAAGAGCAGCTGTTCTTCCAGGGAAACCCCTTCGATGTATTCCAGCTCGACGCCATCCGTCACCGGGATACAGCGGTTCCAGGAGAGCTTTGTGCCGTCTGTCAGGGCCGAAAGTGCCTGATAATGGCGGTAAAGCGCCTGTATGTGCTCTTTGCCTTCCGGGTACACCGCGGTTTTGCGGACGCAGCGGATATTGCTGCATTCCAGTTCCAGAATATCCGTGCGGATAGAGAACGCCCGGCTTCTCTCATTGGAATATTTTGAATAGATGATCGTTTTCATGGCCGTTCCTCCATCTCCAGGAAAATAAGGAAAGAATTGGAAAACTGCGGGAATAGTCCATTTTCGACGAGACTGTCGAATACCTTTCCCTCATCAAACAGAAGAAGCCGACGGCGGTCGTAATTGTTGAGGTTGTTTTTCAGGTCTCCTTTGCGCGGAAGATAGCGGTCGGAGTAAATGGAAAACGGAAACTTATAGTCCGGGTAGGGATAGTAAAACGTGGCTTTGAAATTTCCGGCTTCCGCAAAAAGCCTCTCCAGTTCCAGCTTTGAGAAGGTGCGCACACCGGACGCAGGCGTGCGCGAATATCCCTCCAGTCCCTCAAACAGCCTGCCTACATGGTCTTCCGTGCAGCCGGCCCAGTATTTGAGTCCAAGCCGGTTTTCAATTGCGATCAGGATCTTTCCGCCGGGCGCCAGATGGCGCGCGATTGTGGAGAGCATGCTGACAAAAGGATTTTTTTCTTTTGTGTATAGGGCGGCATACTCGAATACTCCGATCAGGGTGATGTAATTGTATTTTTCGGTGAGACGTTTTTCGATATCTTCGAACGCGCCCAGTAAGATGGTAATGTTATCATAATCGCGGTTTCGCCAGGCATTGATGAGACTGCGCTGCCGGGAAAGCTCCACGCAGGTGACGCTCCCGGCCTTTTGGGCGAGCGCACCGGTGACAGCCCCGCAGCCGGCACCGATCTCCAGTACCGTATCCTGTTTCGTAATGGGTACCCAGGAGAGAAGATTGTGGCGGATGTGAGAAAAATGGTACATCACAGGCCAGCTTTTTTCCCTGGCGATCGCTGCATTATAGTCTGCCTCGCTTTTACAGCTCTTTGCGATGTCGAGGAGCTTGTGTTCTATGGCTCCGTCGCTGTAGCGGTCTTCACCGGGGTAGCAGGTGTCATCAAGGATGACGCTGCCAATTTTTTCCTGCATAATATCAACTCCTCCTGCATTCGCTTTGTCTCGTTAATCGTACGCACTTCCGGATGGTAGCGGCAATGAAAGATATGCTGCGGAAGCTTTATGCCTGCATTGATGTTGTGACAGTTACTTCTGAGTTCATATCATAAAATCCAACGGTATCTTTGATGGATATCACGGTAATATTACAGGCGTCGTAGAGCCGGTGAAAAACGTGAAATTCGCCGTCCATATAGCCGGTACAGCCAAAAGAGATCAGATAGTTTCCACCCTGTAAGTTCATCTCCTGGGTAAACTCGACTTCTGCGACACTTCCGGCTTTGGCGGGCAGCGCAACTTTCTCGTACATGGTATTGGTGCCGGTAATCTCCGTTCCTTTCATGTCTTTGATCGTAAATGCGGCGACCGGTTCCTGCAAATCTTCATGGAAAAGGATCCGCATTTTGATGGTGCAGATCTTGCCTTTTTCGACGGTATTGGTCAGCATACCGCGGCCGTCGTCACCGCAAAATCAATGCTTTAGGCCGGGTTTTCAACGGATTACAAAAGCAACCGGTTAACATAAATGGAATGTTTACAAGCATTT
>JAJPXU010000048.1:0-41207 GCA_021205305.1 Lachnospiraceae bacterium | reverse complement strand
GATGGTGCAGATCTTGCCTTTTTCGACGGTATTGGTCAGCATACCGCGGCCGTCTGTCACAGCAAAATCAATGATTTCGGCCTGTTTTTCTCCGTATTCCAAAAGCTCCGGGTTAACTTCAATGGACTGTTTCCAGGCTTTTGTGTTTTGCTCTGCGGTTCCCTGCGGCGGCTCTCCTTCCTGGTGGACCAGGAGACGTTTATAGAGATCAACCATGGCTTTCGGCTTTCCCTCATCCAGCTTTGTTCCCTGGTTCAGCACAATCACGCGGTCACAGTATTTGCTGATGCTGCTCAGATCATGGCTGACAAAGAGGATGGTCTTTCCCTGTTTTTTGAATTCTTCGAATTTGTGGTAGCATTTGGCCTGAAAAAATACATCGCCGACCGAAAGCGCCTCGTCGACGATCAGGATTTCCGGGTCAATATTGATGGCAACCGCGAAAGCCAGACGCACAAACATACCGCTGGAATAGGTCTTTACCGGCTGATGCACAAAGTCACCAATGTCCGCGAAACGCAGGATTTCCGGAAGACGCTGCTCGATCTCTTCATCTGTAAAGCCAAGCATGGAGCCGTTCAGGTAGACATTTTCAATGCCAGTGTACTCCATATTAAAGCCTGCTCCCAATTCCAGAAGAGCGGAGATGCGCCCGTTTACTGTGACGGAACCCTCCGTCGGAGTGAGGACGCCGGTGATAATTTTCAGAATGGTAGATTTTCCGGAACCATTTACGCCGATAATCCCGACGGTCTCCCCTTCCTGTACGGTGAAACTTACCTGATCCAGTGCGCGGTGTTCCCGGTAGCGTTTTTTGCGGGTGAGCCCCAGTCCGTCTCTTAAACGGTCAGAGGGCTTATTATAGAGTTTGTAGACCTTGCTGACCTGATCCACACGGATTGCAAACTGATTATCCAAAAGAATACCTGCCTTTCTTATCCTTTTCCTTTTACAGCACGTCCGCGAAATGTCCTTTTAGCCGGTTGAATACCCAGGTGCCGATCGCGAAACTTGCGGCCAGAAATACCCAGAAATAGAGTGTCCAAAGCGGATCCTCAAAAAACCAGCGTTTGCTGATCAGAGCGTTCCGGTAGCCGTGTACAATATAATAGACCGGATTCAGTCTCAGGATCTTAAGGGCAGTCGGCCCCCAGGAGTAGGAGCTGAGCATACTTTCTTCCCACATGATTGGGGTCAGCCAGACGCCGACCTGCAGTACAATGGAGACGATCTGTGAGAGATCCCGAAAGAAAATGACCACGGAACTGGTGATATACGCGAAAGCCAGGATCAGAAGAAACAGGCAGAGCGCATAGTAGATCAGCTCCAGATAATAGACCGATGGAAAGTAGCCATAGCATCCGAACAAAATAATCACGAACAGGATGAAGAAGCAGTGAACCACGGTCGCTGAGAGCAGTTTTACCATCGGCAGGATGTCGATGTCAAACACAACCTTTTTTACCAGATAGCTGTATTCCAGAAAGGAGTTGGTCGAATTGGTAAGACCTTCCTGGAAAAAAAGCCAGGGAATGATTCCGGCTACCAGATACAGGACAAAAGGTGTCCCGCCTTCTGCGGAACTTCCTCCGCGCATGGCTACGCCAAACACAAAATAATAGACCAGAATCGTCACAATGGGCTGGATAAAGGCCCAGACCGTACCGAAATAAGACCCCGCGAAACGGTTGCGGAGGTCATTTTTCGCCATTTTTGTCAGCAGGCGTCTGTTTTTATACAGATCCTTTGGAAGTTTAAAACGTTCTTTCTTCATATTATAATAGGGCGCCTTTTCCTTACGTACAGAATACTATAAACCACGGCTGGCTGTGTACTCCGAGAAAGATCCCCATTTCTGGTCTTTTTCAGAGAGTGTCAGCTCCATGCCTTCCGGAATGGGCCACTTTACGCCGATCTCAGGATCGTTCCACGCGATGCCGCCCTCGTCATTGGGATGATAAAAGTCTGTGCATTTGTAAGTAAATTCCGCCTGGTCGGAGAGGACCACAAAGCCATGCGCGAAATTCTTCGGGATAAAGAACTGCTTTTTATTTTCCGCGGAAAGCAGGACGCCGAACCATTTCCCGTAGGTCGCAGATCCCGGACGCAGGTCGACGGCCACGTCAAACACTTCACCCGCTACGACGCGCACCAGCTTGTCCTGCGGATGGTGAATCTGAAAATGCAGGCCGCGGAGCACGCCCTTGCGGGAGGAAGACTGGTTGTCCTGGACAAAGGTCAGATCAATTCCTGCCGCCGCAAAATCATTGTAGTTATAAGTTTCCATAAAATAGCCTCGCGCATCCCCGAAAACGGTCGGGGTGATTACCTTCAGGCCATCGATTTCACAAGTTTCTACTGTAATTTTTCCCATTTTTTTTGTCTCCTGATTTCTGATAGGATGTATTCGAACCTTTTTGCTGCTCGAATCATATGACTGCAGCAAGCCGAAACATTGTATTCCCAAATGGCTGTTCGGGCGAACGCCGCCGGAAATCTCATCCGCTGCAGCTGCACTTCCCTGATTCTACCATAGTCGCAAAAATCTCTCAAGAGGAAATAACAGAAAGTCTTTTACAGGTTTACAGCTTTTTAAGGATATGCTAAAATGTGTAAACAGTTCAGAACAGCATCAAAATGAAAAGGCGGTCTGCGGCTTGCTGTTCTAAACTAGGCATCAAAATGAAAATAGCAGATAAAAATAGAGACGGAGAACCTACAGTGTCGAGTACAGTATCCAGACTGATCCGAAAACTGAATTTTTATACAATAAAAAAAGGCATCAAGTATCTTCAGCACTTTGGCCTGAAGGAGTTCCTGATTCGTTTAAGCGACCGGATTGAGCCGGAGGAAGTGCCTTACGAGCCCTGGTATGAACAGCACCGGGCAAGTGAGACAGAGCTGGAGCGTCAGCGGACACAAAGATGGAAGCAGCCGCTGCCAATCAGCATTGTGGTACCGCTGTACCGGACGCCTTTGCCGTATCTGGAGCAGATGATTGATTCTGTGAGGCAGCAGTCTTATCCGCACTGGGAGCTCTGTCTGGTAAATGGCAGCCCGGAGGATGAGAAGCTTTCGCGTGCGCTTTTATCCTATGCAGAGGATACGCGGATTCATGTAAAGACGCTGGCGGAGAATCAGGGGATTGCGGGTAACACGAATGCGGCGCTGCAGATGGCGGAGGGCGCCTATATTGGTCTTCTGGATCACGATGATTTGCTGGCTCCGGATGCACTCTACGAGATTGCGTCGGCGATCACGCGGGAAGAGAAAGCGGCCGGCAGGAAGCCTGAGCTTCTCTATACGGATGAAGACAAGGTAGAGTCGGATCTGAGCCGGCATTTTCAGCCGAACCTGAAGCCGGATTTTTCTCCGGATCTGCTGCGGTCCAATAATTATATCTGCCACTTCCTTGTGTTTGCGAGGAGCCTGTACGAGCGGGTTGGCGGTCTGGACGCCCGCTATGAGGGTGCGCAGGATTATGATTTTATCCTGCGGTGCACGGAAACTGCAGATGGGATCTGCCATGTTCCCCGTATTCTGTATCACTGGCGGATTTCCGCGCAGTCGACGGCGGACAACCCGATCAGCAAAGCGTATGCTTATGAGTCCGGGAAGCGGGCAATCGAGGCGCATCTGGCGCGTGTGGGGCTTGCGGGTGAGGTTTCCCGCAAAAAGGATTTTGGCTGTTACCGCGTGAAATATCCGGTACAGGGGGAGCCATTGGTTTCTGTTGTGATTCCGAATAAGGATGAAACGGAGACGCTCAGGAAGTGCCTGACCTCAATATTTGAGAAGACTACCTGGAAAAATTATGAGATTATTATTGTAGAAAACAACAGCGAAACTTGTGAAATTTTCGAGTATTATAAAGAAATAGATGGACGAAATGGCGTTCATGTTGTATATTGGGACAGGGAATTCAATTATTCCGCGATCAATAATTTTGGAATCCAGCACGCAAAAGGAGAGTACATTCTTTGCCTGAATAATGATATTGAAGTGATCTCTCCGGACTGGATGACGGAGCTATTGGGGCATTGCCAACGTCCGGGTACCGGCGCGGCGGGAGCGCTTTTGTACTATCCGGATGATACGATTCAGCACGCCGGCATTATCATTGGCATCGGCGGAGTGGCAGGCAGTGTGTTTGTGGATATGAAGCGCGGACATACCGGTTATATGCACCGTGAGTCGCTTCAGCAGGATTTGAGTGCTGTGACCGCAGCCTGTATGATGATCAAAAGGGAAGCGTTCGATGCGGTGGGCGGTTTTGAGGAGCGTCTGGCGATTGCATTTAATGATGTGGATTTTTGCCTGCGGCTGCGCGAGGCAGGTTACCTGATTGTGTATGACCCTTACGCGGAGCTTTACCATTATGAGTCAAAGACACGCGGTACGGAAGACACCGAGGCGAAAGCAAGGCGCTTCCAGACGGAGATTGAGTATATGCGCACACGGTGGATTCGGATTTTGAAAGAGGGGGATCCGTATTACAATCGGAATCTTTCTCTGAGCAAATGGAATTATTCACTGCGGAGCAATGAGAGAAAAGGAAAATAATGCAGATTGCAACAATCGTGATACCGAACTATAACGGGATGCAGTATCTCGGGCCGTGCCTGGATTCTCTGATGATACAGAGCAGGCAGGATTTTTCGGTTGTTTTGATAGACAATGGCTCAGAGGATGCGAGTGTGGAGTTTGTAGAGACCCATTACCCGGAAGTGGCCGTTTGCCGGTTTGACCGCAATGAAGGATTTTGCCGTGCGGTCAATGAGGGAATCCGGCTGAGCCAGACGCCCTATGTGATTCTTCTGAATAATGACACCGTCTGTGACGAGAGCTTTGTGGAGGAACTGGTGCGGGCGATAGAGGCACCGCGGAAAGAGGCTGCGGCACAGACATTTTCCTGTGCGGCAAAGATGGTGCAGATGAATGATCCGGAGCGGATGGATAATGCGGGCGATTATTACTGTGCCTTTGGCTGGGCTTACGCTCTCGGGAAAGGAAAGCCTGCCGCACGGTATGAAAAGGAGCGGGAGATTTTCGCTTCCTGCGCGGCCGCGGCGATCTACCGCAAAGAAGTTTTTGAGGAGATAGGCTTGTTTGATGAGACGCATTTCGCCTATCTGGAGGATACGGACGTTGCTTATCGCGCGAGGATTGCGGGCTACCACAATTACTACGCACCGAAAGCCGTGGTTCGGCATGTGGGTAGTGCGACGAGCGGTTCTCCGTACAACGAGTTCAAGATTCGCTATTCTTCGCGCAATAGTATTTATCTGATTTACAAAAATATGCCCTGGCCGCAGATTGTATTGAATTTTCCGCTTCTGTTGGCCGGATTTCTGATAAAAATGCTTTTTTTTGCCCAGAAGGGGTATCTGAGGGAGTATGTCAGGGGGCTTAGCGCGGGAAAGGCGCTTTGCTGCCGGGAGAAAAAAGTGAGGTTTCAGCGAAAAAATCTGAAGCATTACGGCCGGATACAGATAGAATTGTGGGTCAATCTGTTCCGCAGGCTGATGTAAGGATTCCTGCCGGGATTGCTAAGGGGAGGCACTGACGTTTGAAGGAAAACGAAAAATATTTTAACCGGCTTCAGGTCATACTGGATGCGCTCGTGATTATCTTCTCGTACATGACGGGATGGTATGTCATGGTTTCTGTTTCAAGGCGCATGGGGATGGGCGTTTTGCCGCGGGAACTTTATCTGATGGCACTTGTTGCGATCGTGCCATTTTTTTTGATACTCTATTACGCGTTTAATCTGTATGTGCCGAATCGTCTGGAAGGCAGACGGCGGGAAGGCAGCAATATTATCAAAGCAAATGCGGTCGGCGGCCTGGCGGCCATGGCGGTACTTTTCCTGATTCGACAGATGGATGTCTCCCGTATGCTGCTTTCGGTTTTTCTGGTGCTGAATGTGACGCTGACCATTCTGGAGCGCAATCTGGTACGGATGGTGCTGATGCGTGCCCGCTCGTTGGGCCTGAATCAGAGATATATTCTGCTTGTGGGTTACAGCCGCGCGGCAGAAGAGTATATTGACCGCATTGTGCAGAACCCGCAGTGGGGCTATCAGATACTTGGCATTCTCAGCGATGATACGGAGAAGGGGACACGCTACAGGGGGGTGGAAGTGCTGGGACCGATCGGCAGCCTGAATACGCTTTTGACTTATCATACGCCGGACGAGATCGCGATTACGGTCGGCCTGAATGAGTATTATAAGCTGGAGCGGATTGTGGCAATGTGTGAAAAGTCCGGTGTTCACACGAAATTTATTCCGGATTACAGCAATATTATTCCAACAAAGCCTTATACGGAGGATATTCTGGGGCTGCCCGTGATTAACATCCGCCATGTCCCGCTTTCTAATACGTTCAGTGCGACGATGAAGCGGATTGTGGATATCATCGGTTCGATTTTCTGTATTGTTTTGTTTTCTCCGGTTATGTTGGTGACAGCGGTGGCGATTAAAGTCACTTCGAAAGGGCCGATTATCTTTTCGCAGGAACGAGTCGGCCTGCACAATAAGCCGTTTCGTATGTACAAATTCCGTTCTATGGAGCAGCAGACGGACGCGGAGGAGCGCCGCGGCTGGACAACGCGGAATGACCCGCGCGTGACACCCGTGGGGAAATTTATCCGGCGCACCAGCATTGATGAAATGCCGCAGTTTTTTAATGTATTAAAAGGGGATATGTCGCTGGTAGGTCCAAGGCCGGAGCGGCCTCAGTATGTAGAGAAGTTCCGGGAGGAAATACCGCGTTATATGGTCAAGCACCAGGTGCGGCCCGGCATGACCGGGTGGGCGCAGGTGCATGGTTACCGCGGAAATACTTCCATCCGGAAAAGAATCGACTACGATCTTTACTACATTGAAAACTGGACGATGAGCCTGGATGTAAAAATACTGGCGATGACGTTATTCAAAGGGTTTGTTAATAAGAATGCGTACTAATCGGGACATGAAACGCGTGCCACTGGCACGCAGCAACCACGAGGGTGAGTGGTACCCGCAAAGCGGGTATGGGGGTTTAGGAAAGAATATGGGTGACAGTTCTGGGTAAACGGGAATGATGAGGGGATTAAGGATCTGTCGCGAAATTATATGCCCATCTTGCACCGGCTAACACGCGAATCGCAAGCGATAAAATCCTCAGCGCAGCCCGCTGCGCCTACGTTTTTATCGCTTGTGCTTCACGCATTATCCGGCACAATCTGAACATATTATTTTGCGACAGCTCCTAACCAGAGAAAGGGGAGCACACCATGAGAAAGAGTAAAAATCAGAATCAGGACAGTAATAATTACCAGGATGGCCAGGAGTATGGGGACTGGCCGGATAACGCCGCAGATGGCCAATACTATGACAGTCAGTATTACGGGCAGCCGGACGGCAGCGTGAATGGCGGTCAGTATTATGGGAATCCATATTACGATCAGCCGGGCGGCAGCGTGAATGGCGGTCAGTATTATGGGGATCAGTATTATGGTCAGCCGGGCGGCAGCCTGAACGGAGGTCAGTATTATGGAGATCAGTATTATTGACAGCCTGAGGATACGCAGCAGGGGCCAAGTTATTATGGCCCGCAGGGGAATTATTATAGTCAGCAGGACAATTTTCAGGGAAATTACGGCCAGGATTTTTATGGATCGCCTGTGCCGGAGAATGGCAAAGACCGAAAAGGGAAAATGAAAAAACAGAAAAAAAAGAAGAAAAAAAGAAAGATATTCTGGGTGCTTGGTATCCTGCTGTTATTGATTGCGGCGGTCGGAATTGCCGGACTTGGTGTGCTTGGACAGCTGGATCGCGAGAAGCTGTCGGATATCCTGGTCAATAGCGGGGTGACATCGTCCGGTTATCGGAACATTGCCATTTTCGGCGTAGATTCGCGCGAAGGGGAGCTGGAGAGCGGTACCCGCAGTGATACGATTATCATTGCGAGCATCAATAAGAGAAGCGGCGACATTAAGCTGGTGTCGATTTACCGTGATACTTATCTGGATAATACGGATGGCTCTTACCGAAAGGCGACAGAGGCGTATGCCTATGGCGGAGCGAGCCTAGCGGTCAATATGCTGAACAAAAATCTTGATCTGGATATTGAGGATTATGTCACGGTGGATTTTGAGGCTGTGATTGAAGTGGTTGACGAACTTGGCGGCGTTGAGGTGACACTGGACGATGAGGAGGTCTACTGGCTGAACGCTTATCTGGTGGAGACCTCTGAGGTGACTGGCCGTTCTTACACAGAAGTGACCTCGTCAGGTACGCAGACGCTGACCGGAATCCAGGCGATGGCATACTGTCGGATCCGCTATACGACCGGCTGGGATTATAAGAGAACCGAGCGTCAGAGAACGGTGCTTACACAGATTCTGAAAAAAGCACAGGAGCAGGGTGTGACCGGACTGTTGGCGATTGTCAATAACCTGCTTCCGTATATATCGACCAGTCTGGAAAATACGGAACTGCTTTCTTTAGCGAGCGGAATTTCCAAGTATGAGATTGTGGAATCACAGGGCTTTCCTTTTACGAGTACCACAGCGACACTCTCCGCCGGAGATTGCGTCGTGCCGCAGACGCTGGCGTCGAATGTAACGGAGCTTCATGAGCTGCTCTTTGGCACGACAGACTATACGCCGTCTTCCACTGTCCAGGAGATCAGCAGCTATATCGTCTCAGCGACGGGAATTTCATGATACAAGGGACAAAAGGTCAGGAATGGAACGCTTGCGTTCCGATTCATGACCTTGGGGACCGCAACAACATGAGGAAGTAGCCATTTTGGACAATATATTGGCCAAAATGAGCGGATTCCGAATGTTGTTAGGGCGCTGGACATCCAGTGGATGTCCGTTTAGCGCCGACCGAAGCGGAGCGGAGATTCGGGAGCACGAAGTGCGGAGAAATCCGTAGTATCATACCCTTTTGTCGCTTGAATCATTTCATAGGAGGCACTATGGAGCGGAAGCAGGAACCATCCGTTCTCAAACAGAAAGAAAAAACGATTGCGTTACCATCCACGATTGATGTGATCATTCCGGTCTGCAAACCGGATGGACGGCTAGCCAGCCTGCTGCGGATGCTGCTGAATCAGAGTGTGCGTCCGCAGCAGATTCTGCTGGTCAACACGGAGCGGGACTGGCTTGATCCGCATCTGCTGGACGGGCTTGAGATAACTGAAATTTCAGAGAGTGGCTTCTGCTGCGGTGAGCCTGGCTCTGCTTACGGCCCGGGTTCGACGCGAGATTTGCGGCAAAGCCCCCCGGGAACCGTGGATGCGCAGCCGGTTATCTGGCTTATGCATATACGAAAAGAAGAGTTTGACCATGGCGGTACCCGTCATATGGCGGCGTCAATGCTGCAAGGAGACGGCATCCTGTTTCTGACGCAGGATGCTCTGCCTGCAGACGGCTGCCTGATTGAACATCTTCGGGCTCCGTTTGCGGATCCACGGGTTGGCGCCGCGTATGCGCGTCAGCTGCCCAGGCAGGATTGTAAGGAACTGGAACGCTATTCGAGAAGCTTTAATTATCCGCCGCAGAGCCGGATGAAAACGGAGGAGGATCTGCGGACGATGGGAATTAAGGCATTTTTCTGTTCGAATGTCTGCGCGATGTACCGCAGGAGTACCTATGAGGCGCTTGGCGGTTTTGAACGGCATACGATTTTTAATGAAGATATGATTTTTGCCGGAAAAATGATGCAATCCGGGATGGCAATTGCCTATTGCGCGGATGCGGAGGTTGTTCATTCGCACAATTACAGTGGTATTCAGCAGTTTCATCGAAATTTTGACCTGGGCGTTTCTCAGGCAGAACACCCGGAGATTTTTTCCTGCGTTCACTCAGAGAGCGAAGGCGTACGGTTGATTGAAAAAAGTGCGAAACACTTGATTCGGAAGCGAATGCCATGGCTGATTTTTTCTCTGATCTGGCAGAGCGGCTGCAAGTATCTGGGCTATTGTCTGGGGAAAAATTACCGTCGTCTTCCGGATGCCATGGTGCGCAGGTTTTCCATGAACAAAAACTATTGGAATCATGGAAAAGAATAATTCGGAACAGCAAGCGCTGTGGAAGACAGTCTACACAAATTCGACACATTTCTCTGCTAGACTAAGCATCAACTATGTTGAAATCCCACTCGGTTTTGCACCCCCGATTTTCACCGTGAATGGGGCGTGGAGAGGGAGGAGGAATGGACGTGAACGAGGACAGATATCAGAAGAATCATAACAATACACCTCTGCTGGTTCTGATCGTTATTCTGACGCTGCTGATTTTGGCCGGCGGTATTTATCTTGGGGTCGGCGCTGTGCGGTATGTCATTAACAGAACGGGACTCGTTGCTGAGACGGAATCGGAGACGGCAGGGAGTGATGCTTCAGCAGCAGAAGAAGCAGAGGAAAGCGCGCAAAGCAGCGGAACTTTTTCGAAGGATATTATTTCCGGGGAGGACAGCCTTTCAGAGAGGGTTTCCAGCGCCCGCTCTTCCACAGATGTCGTAGCGGTTGTGAAGAAAGCGATGCCGTCCATCGTTGCAGTTACAAATAAATCAGTACAGGAAGTCTCTTATATGTACCGTGGCACCATGGAGATTGAAAGCGAGAGCAGCGGTTCCGGCTTTATTATCGGAGAAAATGATACAGAGCTTTTGATCGCTACCAACTATCATGTGATTGCCGATGCCTCGACGCTGACGGTGTGTTTTTCCGTAGAGACAGAGAATGAAGAAAGTGCGATGGTTACCGCTGTGGTGAAGGGCACTGATGAGGAGTATGATCTTGCGGTGCTGGCGGTAGCGCTTGAGGATATTCCGGATGAAGTGCTGGAGCAGATCAGTATCGCCCAGCTGGGCTCTTCGAGTACATTGGTAGTCGGTGAGGCAGCAATTGCAATTGGCAATGCGCTCGGCTATGGGCAGAGTGTCACAAGCGGGATTGTCAGCGCCCTGAATCGTACGATTGAAGTGGACGGGGTGACCGGTGTTTATATTCAGACAGACGCGGCGATCAATGCCGGAAACAGCGGCGGGACACTGCTGAATGCGGATGGGGAAGTGATTGGAATCAATTCTGCGAAAGTTTCAGCCTCCGGCGTTGAGGGCATGGGGTACGCGATTCCGATTGATGAGGCACAGCCGATTCTGGCACAGTTGATGGAGCGTGAGACCAGAGAGCGGGCAGAGGAGTCTGAGCAGGCCTACCTTGGTGTATATACACAGGATATATCCGCGGAGGCCAGAGAACTGTATGATATACCGAGCGGTGTCTATATTACGTTCGTTGAGAGCGGTTCTCCGGCAGAAGAAGCAGGGCTGCAGAAGGGAGATATTATCAGTGCCATGGACGGCGTTAATGTATCTTCCACGGATGGTTTTGAGGATCTTTTGACTTATTATCGGGCTTACGAGACGGTCACGATGGAAATCCTGACCTCAGTGGCGGGCACTTATACGGCGAAGACGGTGAGTGTCACTTTTTCCGCTCAGCCGGAAGAGGACGGCGCGCAGGAACGAACGGCTCCGTATAATGGTAAAATGCCATTGCGATAGAAAAAAGCTGAGACACTACTATTCAGAACAGCAAGCCATAGGCCTACGCTACGCTTCGGTCGGTGCTAAACGAGCGCCACTGGCGCTCAGCATCTGTCTTTTCATTTCGATGCTGTTCTGAACTGTTACGAAAAAGTATAGATAGGGGATGCAAAAGAGAAAGATGAAGAACAACAAAGACGAGAGAGACGGATATGAAAGATTTTGCATGATGTGCGGCCGGTCAGAGAGCACTGCAGGCAAACTGATTGAGATTCCCGGCGGAATCTGTGTCTGCCCGGATTGTATTCAGAAAGCATTTAATACCATGCAGTCTGCGGGAATTACGCCAAAAGATGCGCAGCGGATGGCGGAACAGCTTGTAAAAGAAAGTTTTTCCGGTGGTTCCGTGAACGCAAATGACACCGATGCGCAGGGTGATATCGTGCAAAGCGGGCATCCGCAGGAAGAACCCGATACGGCCAAAGAAGAGAAAACGGCTGAGGGTGCGGATGAAGGTACAGAGAACGCGGATGGTGTGATCGACGAGGTGGCTGAGGCTGACGGAGAGGGCGAGACCGGAGCGAACGGCGGGAACGATGAAGGCGGAGCGGATGGAAAGTCCGCAGGGAATGGAAATCAAAATCACAGGAATTTTCGAATACCGACGATCAGCATGATTAATCTGGGCGATCTGTTTGGAAATTTCGGCATGCCGCGCCAGCAGCAGCAGATAAAGAAAAAACCAAAAGAAAAACAGCCTCAGAAAGAGCTTGATATCGCGCATATTCCGGCTCCGCATAAGATTAAGGCGAGTCTTGACGAGTATGTTGTGGGACAGGAACACGCGAAAAAGGTGATTTCTGTGGCAGTATACAATCATTATAAAAGAATTGCATCTTTTGAGGAGCAGGAAAAAGCAAAGGAAGGGAAAGAAGAAAGCAATGGGGAAGGCAATGTCCTCACCGGAGAGGATTCTTCCGGACGCTCAGCGGTTTCTTTTGATGATGTAGAGATTGAAAAATCGAATATGCTCCTGCTCGGACCGACCGGCTGCGGGAAAACGTATCTGGTGAAGACTCTGGCGCGTTTGCTTGATGTTCCGCTTGCGATAGCGGACGCGACTTCGCTGACAGAGGCGGGGTATATTGGAGATGATATTGAGAGCGTGGTAACGCGTCTGCTTTCTGCTGCTGATAATGATGTAGCGCGCGCGGAACAGGGCATTATTTTTATTGATGAGATTGACAAGATCGCGCGCAAACAAAATGCCCACCAGCGGGATGTCAGCGGGGAAGCTGTACAGCAGGGAATGCTGAAACTGCTGGAAGGCAGTGAGGTAGAAGTGCCGGTTGGCGCGGCAAGCAAAAATGCGATGGTGCCGATGACGACAGTTGATACAAGCAATATCCTCTTTATTTGCGGCGGCGCGTTTCCGGGGCTCGAAGACATTATAAAGGAGCGCCTGAATAAGCAGGCGGCGATCGGATTTTTTTCCGATTTGCGGGATAAGTATGACGAAGATCCGGATTTGCTGACGAAAGTAGAGGTGGAAGATCTGCGCGCATTTGGCATGATTCCGGAATTTCTCGGACGACTTCCCATCATCTGTCCGCTGCAGTCGCTGACGAAAGATATGCTGGTGCGTATTTTGAAAGAGCCGCGCAATGCGATTATCCGTCAGTACCAGAAGCTGCTTTCGCTGGATGAGGTGGAGCTTACCTTTGACGACGGAGCTCTGGAGGCGATTGCGGAGAAGGCTTTGAAGAAGAAGACTGGGGCGCGTGCGCTGCGTGCGATTATTGAAGAGTTTATGCTGGATATTATGTATGAGATTCCGAAGGATGATAACATTGGCAGTGTTCGGATCACAAGAGAGTATATTGAGCATACCGGTGGCCCGGGTATTACGCTGCGCGAAGTGATGTAGAGGAAAAACGCTGAAGTGAAAAGTTTATTTCCACACCAAAATTTGTGATTTTCCGGTGGATTTCACTCTTTCAGGGATTAAAAGCACAGTCAAGGAGTAAAACTTCATTCCATTTACGCCATCATTTACCCAGTAGAATTGGGTAGGCCATATGGTGTAAGACTGATTTCCACTAGGTTTTTGCTGCGAACGCCGGAAATACAAGTGGAATTTTGAGTAAGACTGAATTCCACTTGTACCCCCGAGTTGTGGAATTTAAATTTTCATTTCACTGTAGAGGAAAAACTTTTTGACAAATTTTTCTTTGCATTGACAGCGAACGACAAAAATGTTATTGTTATAAAGAATGTCTAAAAGGCGTTCTTTACAAGGAAAAGCGAAATAGGGACATATAGTGAGGAGATTGTTTATGAATGAAGCACAGGAACAGTTTCTGAAAGCGCTTGAAAACCTGAAAACATATGCCAGGTCACAGAAGAATACCGTCAAATATGATGACATCATGAACGCGTTTCCGGGGATGGAACTCACCGAAAGCAAGATGGATATGATCCTTGAGTATCTTGAGAAGAATCATATCGATGTGGTTCAGGGCAAGATGCCCGATGAAGCTCCCGATGACAGCGCGGATGATTTGCTCCTTGAGCCGGAAGACGATATTCTCATGTCGGATCACGAGGAGATTGAACTGATCAATGACGTGGATGTACTTGAGGATGTCAGCACAGAAGATCCGGTTCGCATGTATCTGAAGGAAATCGGCAATGTTCCACTCCTTTCCGGGGAAGAAGAGATTGAGCTGGCCAAACGTGTAGAGCAGGGCGATGAGGAAGCCAAGAAAAAACTGACCGAAGCGAATCTCCGCCTGGTGGTGAGCATTGCTAAGAAATACGTGGGCAGAGGGATGCCGTTTCTGGATCTGATCCAGGAAGGCAACATGGGCCTGATGAAGGCTGTCGATAAATTTGACTATACCAAAGGCTATAAATTCAGTACCTACGCGACCTGGTGGATTCGTCAGGCGATCACAAGGGGCATCGCGGACACCGGGCGAACAATCCGGGTGCCGGTACATATGGTCGAGACGATCAATAAAACACTGCGGATGACGCGTACACTTTTGCAGGAACTGGGGCGCGAACCGACGCCGGAAGAAGTGGCGGAGCGGCTGAATGTACCTGTCAGCCGTGTGCGGGAAGTGCTGAAGATATCAAGAGACCCGGTATCGTTGGATACGCCGATTGGTGAGGAGGATGACTCTCATCTTGGAGATTTCATAGAGGATGACACGGCGCTTTCGCCGGCAGATTCCGCGGCATTCTCGATGCTGCGTGAGGAGCTGTCGACCGCTCTGGAATCTTTGACGGAACGTGAGCGTCAGGTGGTGAAGCTGCGTTTTGGTCTGGAAGACGGCCGCGCCAGGACACTTGAAGAGGTCGGCAAGGAATTTAATGTTACGCGTGAGCGTATCCGGCAGATTGAGGCGAAGGCATTGCGTAAGCTGCGCCATCCGTCCAGAAGCAAACGGTTAAAAGACTTTTTGAATTAAAACACTGAGAAGAGCCGCGATGGAGCAGATTTTTGGGATCGGCTCTGCCGCGGCTCTTTGGCACATCATGTTTTTGCGGGAGAGAAGGGATTGGGGTCTATGTTTACGAAAAAAATTCGGCTAAAGACAGTGGATGAAGTTCAGGAATTTGTGAAAGCGGCGGATAAATGCAGCTTTGATGTGGAGATTCAAAATGGCGAGACGCTGATTGACGCAAAATCAATTATGGGTGTGATGAGCCTGGATTTGACACAGGATTTGCTGGTTGTTTATGATGAAGCAGATTCGGAGCTGGAGCAGGTGCTGGAGAAATTTTTGAGTTGAAAACGGCCGCTTGATAAGCGGCCATTCCTATGCGTTATTTTGTAACGGAATCCTGTTCCGGAAACAGCTGTCTGCGGTATTTTGATAGCGCGAAGAGCAGAACCATACCAAAAACGCCGCAGGAGATCACTTCGCCGATGGTAACGGTCACGACTGAGAACCAGAGCGGGCGGATGCCGTAGCCGTAGAGAAGCACAAGCGGTACAACGACCGCGTTGGCCAGGATCGGCGGTATTGGAGCGAGCCATTTGCTGTGGCGGCGAAGCAGCCAGGTGCCAAGTGCGCCGATCAGTGTCGCGAGCGGTCCGAAGATGATATCGGGCAGGGCACAGCCAGTGAGAATGTTGGCAAGCAGACAGCCGATGTACAGTCCGGGAATGGCAGCCGGTGTGAAAAATGGCAGGACGGTGAGCGCTTCCGAAAAACGAACCTGAATGTTGCCGTTTGCAAGGCCGAGCGCGTTTGCAAGAAATGTCAGTACGACATAGAGAGCGGCAATGACAGCCGCGTGCGTCAGGAACAGAACGTTTCCTGACTCGACTTTTTGATTCTTCATTTTCTTTTCTCCTTAGTTTTATTTTACGTCTGGATGGTTACGAACAGACGGATGGGGCGGCCGATGTGAAAGAGGCCAGGCCACTCCGCTCAGTTTACCAGAATATAGTAGATTGTCAAGAGAATAATTTGCATTCTTGTTGTTTTGGCAAATGGAAGGAAATAGGGTTACAAATAAACACATAATGTATATTTCTGTGATTATTTCCAAAATAAAATATTATTTTGAGTTGTATCTATATTTTTTCTGTGTTAAGATGGTGCTTAGAAATTCCCTTTTATTTTAAATGGACTTTTTCCTTCGCCAGGACGGCATCCCGCACAAAGTGCGGGATAAGTCCCGTAACTGTGAAGATACTGAACAGTTACGGCATGGTTTTTATAGGAGATTGCGGCAGCTGCAAAGATTTTGTCAGCCGTGATTTAGGAGGTATACTTATGAAGAAAAGGATGTTGGCGTCTTTGATGGCTGTCCTAATGACCGCTGCGGTTCCGGCGGATGCCGTTCTGGCTTCGCAGACGGGTACTTCCGTGGAAATCATCTGGTCGGATTCCGGTGAGACGGATGTGGCCGCGGCTGTCAGCGCGAATTCGTCGGATTGGCTGGACGACGATGATATGTTTGTGGATGCGGATTCTTCAGAGGAAGAAACAGATATTTCGGAAGAGGAGACAGATGCAGCAGAGGAGGGGACAGATTCGTCCGGAAGCAGTACGGGTGCGAATTCGTCGGATTGGCTGGACGACGATGATATGTTTGTAGATGCGGGTACCTCAGAGGAGGAAACCGACATTTCAGAAGAGGGGGCAGCCGCCGATACGGATGCTTCAGAGGAAGAGTCCGAGACGGAAGCGGCAGTCAGCGCGACGGCTTCCGGTACCTGCGGAGCGGACACCTCGAACCTGACCTGGACGCTGGAGGACGGAGTACTGACGATCAGCGGCACCGGCGATATGGCTACCTACGCGGTAAATACCACTTCGGTGTCTGATTCAACGACGAACCCGCCCTGGTTCAGCTACAATGACACGATTACATCTGTGGTGATTGAAAGCGGGGTGACTTCGATTGGCGCGTATGCTTTTATGCACTGTACCGCGCTGACTTCAATCACGATTCCGAGCACCGTGACCGCGATCGGTGCGCGGGCTTTTTATGAGTGTACCGCACTGCCCTCGATCACGATTCCGGATAGTGTGACAACGATCAGTTCTTACGCGTTCCTGTATTGCAGCAGTCTGAAATCGATTACCTTATCGAGCAATCTGACTGCGATTACAATGTGCATGTTTGCCGGATGCAGCAGCCTGACTTCAATCACAATTCCGGAAAAGGTGACATCCATTGCCATGAGCGCGTTTGCTTACTGTGACAGCCTGACGTCGCTCACGATCCCGGCCAGTGTGACCACGATCAGTGAATGGGCGCTTTCGGACTGCCCTGCCCTGACTGCGATTACCGTGGCTTCCGGCAATAGCGCTTATTCCTCGGCGGACGGGGTATTGTTTAATAAGGCGAAGACGGAGCTGATTCTGTATCCGATGGCGAAGACAGGTTCTTCTTATACGATCCCATCCGGTGTGACGACAATCGCGGACGGAGCGCTCTGCGGCTGCCAGTTTACTTCCATCACGATCCCGGATACAGTAACGGCGATCGGGGAATACGCGTTTGACAGCTGTGTCGCGCTTACAGCGGTGACGATCCCGGACAGCGTAACTACGCTTGGCACCTGCGCGTTTTATGGCTGTACCAGTCTGAAAACCGCCGTGGTCGGCAGTGGGATTACGTCGCTCGAGGCCTATGTATTTGAACACTGTACCTCGCTGACCAGCGTCACGATTCCTGCAAGTGTGACAGCTGTCGGTGAGTGGGCTTTTTATAAATGCACCAGCCTTGCCTCGGTGTATTACAAGGGAACGAAGACGGCCTGGGCTTCCGTCAGCATAGAGTCTTACAATGATCCCCTGACATCGGCGTCTGTCTACTGCGAACTTGGCGCGTGCACGATCACACTTTCCCAGAGCAGCTATACCTATGACGGAACCGCTAAAAAACCGACGGTTACGATTGTGGATGGCAGTACGACCCTGACACAAGGCACGGATTATACGGTATCCGGATATAGCAATAACATAAATCCAGGCACGGCGACCGTCACTTTGACCGGCAAAGGGAGCTACAGCGGCAGCACGGCGACCGTGAATTTTACAATCAGTGGGGTCAGCCAGAACCTGACGGTGAGCACATCGGCTTCGACGATTACCGCCGGTTCGAAAGCGACCATTACGGTGAGTGGGGGGATCGGAACTATCACGTACAGTTCCAGTGATTCGTCGATTGCTAAAGTCAGCAGCAAAGGCGTTGTGACCGGAAAGAAAGCGGGTACCGTGACGATCACTGTGACGGCGGCGGGAGACAGTGCGATTGCTTCCGCGAGCAAAACGGTGAAAATCAAAGTGAAGCTGGCGGCATGCAAGATTTCCAGCCTGACCAATACGGCCAAAGGAATTACGGTGAAATGGAAGAAAGTCACCGGTGCGGACGGCTATTATGTGAAACGCAAGACGAGTGGGGGCAGTTACAAGGTGATTGCGACGATCACGGATGGTTCTACGCTTAAATATGTGGATACCAGTGTGAAAAGTAACTATGGGACGACTTATGTTTATAAAGTTGTCGCTTATAGTGGTACTTCGACCGGGTCCGGTACGGCGAAAAAAACGGTGCGTCTGAAAAAACCAGCCATTTCCACGGTCACAAGCAGCGCCTCCGGCAGCGCGACAGTGACCTGGGGAAAGGTTTCTAAGGGAACAGGGTATCAGATCCAATATTCGACCAGTTCCTCCTTTACCGACAGCAAAACGGTGTGGGTACAGTCACGGACGCAGGTGAGCCAGACCATTACCGGACTGACAAGCGGAAATACGTATTATGTGAGAATCCGCACTTATTATAAAAACAGCGCAGGGACGAAATACTATTCCGCCTGGAGCAGTGTAAAATCAGTGAAGATACAATAATCGGTCAAAAGCAAAAGAACCCTGTCATCTTGTGGTGGCGGGGTTCTTTTATCTCGATTTTAAAGAAGTTTCCGCGCCGAATCTTGTCATATTGCTTCAAGTGTGATAAAATTCGCAGAGAGTATGGAGCAGTTACTTCAAAAGATAGCCACAGGAGGATCCAAATGAGCAGAGTAAAAAGAGTTTACGTGGAAAAAAAGGATAGTTTTGCGGTTGCCGCAAAAGACCTTGCGCACGAGATCAGGAGTTATCTGGGTGTAAAAGGACTCAGTGGGGTCAGGGTTCTGATCCGCTATGATGTGGAGAATATCTCAGAGGATGTTTACCAGGAAGCCTGCCGGACGGTATTTTCTGAGCCGCCGGTAGATATTTTGTATGAAGAAGAGTTTCCTCTTTCTGAGGGGGAGCGGGCGTTTGCTGTCGAATACCTGCCGGGGCAGTTTGACCAGAGGGCAGATTCCGCCAGACAGTGTGTGCAGTTTTTAAACGAGGAGGAAGATCCGATTATCCGTTCCGCGACGGTGTATGTCGTATCAGGGGATTTATCGGATGCGGAGTTTGAGGCGGTTCGTCATCATTGCATCAATCCGGTGGATTCCCGTGAGACCGGGTTTGAAAAGCCGGAGACCCTCGTGACACAGTTTGGTGAACCGGCGGATATCGCGACATTTGAGGGCTTTACCGCGATGGAAGAGGCGGAACTGAGAAAGCTCTATGATTCGCTGAATCTGGCGATGACGTTCCGCGATTTCCAGCACATTCAGAATTATTTTGCTTCGGAAGAACACCGTGACCCGACGGTGACGGAGGTGCGGGTGCTGGATACGTATTGGTCAGATCATTGCCGTCATACGACTTTCTCGACAGAGTTAAAGGATGTGACCTTTGAGGACGGGTATTACCGTGCGCCGATTGAGAAGACATACCGGCAGTATCTGGCGGATCGCGAAGAGGTATTTGGAGAAAGCCGCGCAAAGGAGAAATTCCCCTGCCTGATGGATCTGGCGACGCTGGCGGCGCGAAAACTGAAAAAAGAGGGCAAGCTGGACGACCAGGAGGAATCGGACGAGATTAACGCCTGCAGCATCGTAGTGCCGGTAGAGATTGAGCGGCAGAGCGCGGAGGGAAAAGCACCGGAAAAGACCACGGAGGAGTGGCTGGTGAACTTTAAAAACGAGACGCATAACCATCCGACGGAGATTGAGCCGTTCGGCGGTGCGGCGACATGCTTAGGCGGCGCGATCCGTGATCCGCTTTCCGGGCGGACGTATGTTTACCAGGCAATGCGTGTGACCGGCGCCGCGGATCCGACGGTACCGGCGTCTGAAACGCTAAAGGGCAAGCTTCCGCAGAAGAAGCTGGTGCGTGAGGCAGCGCACGGCTACAGCTCATACGGCAATCAGATCGGCCTGGCGACCGGCTATGTAAAAGAAATTTATCACTCGAATTATGTGGCAAAGCGCATGGAGATCGGCGCGGTGATGGCGGCGGCTCCGAGAAGCGCGGTCATCCGTGAAAATTCCGATCCGGGGGATATCATTATCCTGCTTGGCGGCCGTACCGGCCGCGATGGAATCGGCGGCGCAACTGGTTCCTCGAAGGTACACACGGAGGCATCGATTGAAGTCTGCGGCGCGGAAGTACAGAAAGGAAATGCCCCGACGGAGCGCAAGCTGCAGAGGCTGTTCCGCCGTCCGGAGGTCAGCCATCTGATCAAGAAGTGTAACGATTTTGGAGCGGGCGGTGTATCCGTAGCGATCGGCGAACTGGCGGACGGACTTCGTGTTGATCTTGATAAGGTTCCCAAAAAATATGCCGGCCTGGATGGAACAGAGATTGCGATTTCGGAGTCTCAGGAGCGCATGGCGGTCGTGGTAGATCCGAAAGATGTGGATACATTTATGCGCTATGCCGCAGAGGAAAACCTGGAATCCACGGCTGTGGCAGTTGTGACAGAGGAGCCGCGGCTTTGCCTTCTCTGGAGAGGGAAGGAGATCGTGAATATCTCCCGCGCGTTCCTGGATACGAACGGCGCTCATCAGGAGACGGCTGTAGAGGTAGAGATGCCTTCTGAGACGGAGCCGTATTTTGAACGCAGGGAGATTGGCGATGTCCGTGAAAAATGGCTTTCCACCCTTGCAGATCTGAACTGTTGTTCCCAGAAGGGGCTTGTGGAGATGTTTGACAGTTCCATCGGCGCCGGTTCGGTGCTGATGCCCTATGGCGGGAAATACCAGATGACAGAGACGCAGGCGATGGTCGCGAAACTCCCGGTTCTGGATGGAAAGACAGACGCTGTGACGATGATGAGCTATGGTTTTGACCCCTATCTGTCAAGCTGGAGTCCTTATCACGGAGCTGTCTATGCTGTGACAGAATCCATCGCGCGCATCGTGGCAAACGGCGGCGAGGCCGACAAGATCCGTTTTACCTTCCAGGAGTATTTCCGCCGCATGACGGAAGACCCGAAGCGCTGGAGCCAGCCGTTCGCGGCACTGCTCGGTGCGTATGACGCGCAGATTGGCTATGGCCTGCCGGCGATTGGCGGCAAGGACAGTATGTCGGGATCGTTTAATATTTTAGATGAGGCGGATGCTGCGGGGAACGGGCATCATGAGATTGATGTGCCGCCGACTCTGGTATCGTTCGCAGTCGATGTGGCGAGTGACCGCACCATCATTACTCCGGAATTGAAAAAGGCCGGAAATAAGCTGGTTTTGATGCAAATCGAAAAAGATGAATATGGCCTGCCGAAGTATGAGCGGGTGCTTGACCAGTATCGGAAATTCCATCAGGACATCGATGCGGGACGCATCGTATCCGCGTACGCACTGGACGGCAATGGTCTGGTTGCCGCACTCTCCAAGATGGCATTTGGCAACGGATGCAGTTTCCGAATTGAGCATAATGTCGATGCGCGCGATCTGTTCACAGCCGGTTTCGGAGACATCGTCGCAGAGGTTGTGGATGGCGGTGTAGGAAATCTGGCGATTTCTTACACGGTGGTCGGTGAGGTGACGGACACGGGAGTCTTTGAATACCGTGATGTGAAGATTCCGGGTGATGAAGCGCTTAAGGCATGGACAGGAACACTTGAGAAAGTGTTCAAGACCGAGTCTGGAATCCCGACCATCGGCGGCGGCCTGGATATTGACGGCAATCCGGTCGATGGACCGCGCTCGTATTTCTTTGCCGGCAGAAAAGATTCCGGCGGAAGAATGACAGAAAAAGGGCTGTGGCAGCTTGCGGAAGGGAATATGTATATCTGTAAGCATAAGGTCGCAAAGCCGCGTGTATTTATCCCGGTATTTGCGGGCACGAACTGTGAGTACGACAGCACGAAAGCATTTGAGCGCGCGGGCGCGGAGGTAGATGTCCGGGTATTCCGCAACCTCAGCGCACAGGACATCCGGGAATCGGTGGATGTATTTGAAAAAGCGATCAGTCAGGCGCAGATCATCATGTTCCCGGGCGGGTTTTCAGCAGGCGATGAGCCGGATGGCTCCGCGAAGTTTTTCGCGACCGCGTTCCAGAACGCAAAGATCAAAGAGGCGGTGACCAAGCTTCTGGATGAACGGGACGGGCTGGCACTCGGTATCTGCAATGGTTTCCAGGCGCTGATTAAGCTTGGACTGGTGCCAAACGGTGAGATTACCGGGCAGACAGAGGACTCTCCGACGCTGACTTTCAATACGATTGGACGCCATATTTCCAAAATGGCTTATACGAAAGTGGTCAGCAACAAATCACCGTGGCTGTCGCAGGCAAAACTCGGCGGTGTTTACGCAAGTCCGGCTTCACACGGAGAGGGACGTTTTGTTGCCAATAAGGAATGGCTGCTCCGGCTGTTTGGCAATGGGCAGGTAGCGACGCAATATTGTGACATTGACGGCAATATTGATGTGAGCGATGAGATGTGGAATATCAATGGTTCTTATTTTGCAATCGAAGGTATTACCAGTCCGGATGGCAGGGTGTTGGGCAAGATGGCACACGCAGAGCGCCGCGGGGATTCAGTGGCGATCAACATTTACGGAGAGCAGGACCTGAAACTATTTGAATCGGGCGTAGCGTACTACAGATAATGAAAAAGAAAATAAAAGCAGACAGCGTCGATGAGTTATTTGAAATCGTAAAGGCAATCCAGAACGGCGAAGAACCGGAGGCTTACGTCAAGCGCAAAGCAGAAGAAGAACGGGAAGCGCAAAAACGCAGGGCCGAGGAAGAATCGGATGCGCAAAAACGTAAGGCCGAGGAAGCAGCGGAAGCGAAAAAGCGCAGAGCCAAGGAGAGAGAAGAGGCCGGGAAACAGAGGGAGGCAGCCAGAGAGGCTGCCGCCCTTGCTGCGCACCAGAAAAAGCTTGCCCGTGATATGGAGATAGAAGACGACGATGAGGAATTCGAACGTCTGCTTGCGGATGAGCCGGAGGATGGGGTTTCGGCTGCATTTGGCCTGACCGCAGAAAAACTCGCCGGTGCGGGGCGTGCTCTGAGAGAAACGGCGCAGTCTGCTGCCGGGCGCGCGGGAGATTTTTTGCGCGAACGGGCGGAAAAGAAGAATCACCGGAAAAGTATCAGCCAAAGGAAAGGAACAGACAGTCAGCCGATTCAGGAGAAACAGCCGTCTGCCGACACGGGGCAGGAGCGTGAGCAAAAACAGCAGCCGACAGACAGAGAGCGTGAACAAAAGCCGCAATTTTCCGACGGCGAACAGGAGCGGGCGCACCTGGCGGATACGGAGAAGAATGCCGGAGGCCGTACGCATCGGCGTTACGGTGCGAAAACGGTTTCAGAAGAGGCAGAGACGGTCGGACAGCGTATTTTACGCAGCCTGCATATGGAATCATCGGAAGAAAAACCGGCGGAACGTTCAACGGAAATAATAAAAGAAGGTTCAGAAAGCAATCCGGAAAAAGATAATCCGGCTTCTGAAAAAATAGCGGGGGAAGAGAATGAACTTGGTTCAATTGACCTGGACACGGTGCAGATTCTTGACCGCATCCTGGATGGGGCAGGGACAGGCAGCCTTGCGCAGGAGAGTTCGCCCGGAACAGCTGTGGCGGCTGGCGCAGCCAGTCAATCATCTGAACATATAGTTTCCGCAGAGGAAAAGGAAAAACGCCATGGCAAGCTCAGTGATCTGAAAGAAACTCCATTGTCCCCGGATGTTAAATCGTATTTGCGTCAGCTTTTTTCCCTGCTGGAAGAAAAAGGCATTGGAAAAAAGCAGCTTCAAATCGCGGGAGCAGCTACTGTTATTGCGGCTGCAGTGCTGGTATTGATTTTGTATGTGCTGGGCCATACTATGAGTCTGCACAAAAAGCAGGAGAATGTGACAGCAGACGCAGGGCTTGCGATTACGGTGGAAAGCCAGCCGGAAGCGTGGTGTTCCTCTGGTGAGCTGAAATTAAAAGTGAAAGTAAAAAGCGGGACAATCTCCTCAATTGAGGTTGACGGGAATGCTTATGAGCCAGATGAAAAAGGCTTTATAACGGTGGAAGTGCAAGATTACCTGGCAGATGTGGTGGTAGTGACCGACGAGGAAACGCTCACAGCTCAGATCGAGGTTCCTATGCTGGACTCATCCGCGCCGATCGTTTCCGTGGATAAATATCAGGGAGAGATTACAGTGAGTGCGTCTGACGCCCGTTCCGGCGTAGCCTCGATCTGGTATGCCGAGCGAAATGAGGACGACTGGATTTCGCTTCCTTCGTACCAGCTTTATACAGAATCCATTCCGTATGAAGAGGGAAAAATATATTATTTTTATGCGCTTGACCAGGCAGGGAACAAAAGCAGCCCGATTATGACCACTATGGTAACCGCGGAATCCCTGTCGCTGAGTGAGACGGAGATCACCCTGTTTCCGGGCGAGACGGCAGCCCTGACTGCCAAGGTCAGTCCGGCCAACGCGTATGTAGCGGAACTTCGCTACGAAAGTTCGAATACGGATGTCGTTACTGTCAGCAGTTCCGGTCTTGTTACGGCTGTGGCAGAGGGCGGCGCGCTGATCAAAGTGACAGCGGACGATCTGGGGACAGTGACCTGCTCGGTAACCGTTGCTGCAGAGCAGACGGTCAGCATCAGCGTGGTTGGAGATTGTACACTGGGTACCTATGCGGGTGCGAATACATCGACCAGCTTTGACGCCTATTATGCCGTGTATGGCGCTGCCTACTTTTTTGAAAATGTCCGGGACATTCTGGAAAACGATGATATCACTTTTGCAAATCTGGAAGGAACTCTGACCGATGAAACAACGCCCGAAGACAAAACTTACGCGTTTAAGGGGGATCCGTCATACACAGAAATTCTTCAGGATGGCTCAATCGAGGTCGTCACGTTGGCAAACAACCACAGCAGCGATTACGGCGCGCAGAGTCTGATTGATACAAAAGACAATCTGACTGACGCGGGGATTGCATATTGCATCGGAGACACCATCGCATATGAGGAGGTATCCGGCGTTAAGGTTGCCTTTATTGGTATCTATGAGCTGGCATCCGGCATGGATTGTGAGTCGCAGGTTCGTGAGACGATCGCTGAGGCACAGGCGGAGGACGCGCAGCTGATTATCGTTGCCTTCCACTGGGGTACAGAAAAGGAAACGGCCGCGGATGAGACACAGCAGAGTCTTGCGCATATTGCGGTCGACTGCGGAGCCGACCTGGTAGTCGGGCATCACCCGCATGTCCTACAGGGAATAGAGAAATACAATGGAAAATACATCGTTTACAGTCTGGGTAATTTTTGCTTTGGAGGGAACTCCAATCCGTCTGATAAGGCAACCATGATCTTTCGGCAGACCTTCACAGTCAGTCAGGACGGCGCGGCAGACGATGACAATATTGAAATCATCCCCTGCACATTATCCTCACAGACCAGCTACAACGACTACCGCCCGACGCCGGCAACCGGTACGACGGCGACAGAAATCATGGATCGCATCAACGAATACAGCGCTGCCTTTGGAGATATTACATATACCGCTTCAACTGGCTTATAGCCGCCATTTCAACCAGCGACTGGTTTGCGCCTTGTTATTCGGAATGGATTCAATTGATATAGCTGTGTCAATTTTCAGCAAAAACACGCATCAAAATGGCAGCTGCCATCGTGATCCGCCAGAATGACACGATTTGTTACAAAAAGCAGTTTTACTTTGAAAAAAATATAAAGGAGTGCTACCATCCTTTCTGCGGGGAGGCATCGGCCAGCGGAACATTCTTTTGCTGACCGTGAAAAACGATTCTCCCCAAAAGGAGGAAACGGGTATGTCACATCTAACGACAGAGAAAAAAGTATTTTATTACGAAATGGAAGGAAGCCGCTATCTCTTTGCGGACGAGAGGATAAAAATGCATCTTCTCGAACGAATTGGCGAATTGCGCCAGAGAGATGGATGGCTTCTTTTCGCGTTCTGCATTACGGATGACCGCGCTTATTTTGTGATAGAAGCGGCCAGAATCGCCGGGGTGATCCGGGCGCTTCAAAGCGCAGTACGAAAGCAGCTTCAGCAGCCAGAAACTTCTCGGGTATCTCAGAAAGCCAAAGTTGAACTTTCCGGTCGGATGAAGCAACTGAATACACTTCCCGAAATCGCGGATTGCTGTCGGGAAATTCATCAGGTTCCCCTGCGGTGCGGATACGTGTGCAGACTGGAAGATTACTGGTGGAGCAGTTATCCGTCTTATGCGGGATTCCACCAGTGGGATGTCGTAGATCCCAGGCTGCTGTCTATGTATTTTTCAATCGATCCGGGCACCGCGCGTAAAAAGCTGAGGCAGTTTCACGCTGCAAAATCAGAATTTCACACAACAGAAGCGGAACTTTTTTCCTGTGCAAATACGAAAGATTCCTAATAGAAACGAAAGCAAAACAAAAATGTGATGCAGAATAAATAAAATTTTGAAAAAAACCTTAAGAAAAACAAAACTCGAATGACAAAGAGACCAAAAGGTGCTATAGTAAACGGCAAAATTCGCAATGCGAATCATGACAAATATTGGAGAGCCGGGCAATGAAACTCGCTGCGCGATGAGCCCGGCCTGCGTCATGATTCACAATACGAATCATGACAAATATTGGAGAGCCGGGCAATGAAACTCGCTGCGCGATGAGCCCGGCCTGCGTCATGATTCGTAATACGAATCATGACAAATCGAGGAGATGTTTTTATGAGAATTCAGAAAATCAAAGCCTGGTTTCGTAAATATCCGCTTATGATTTCCGTATGTTATCTTGTGTTTTACCTGTTCGCTTTTCAGTGGCTGGAAGAGAATGTCGTACCGAAATACATCATTCACTGTAAGCTGGATGAACTGATTCCTTTCTGTGAAGTGTTCATCATTCCTTACATTTTCTGGTTTCCGTACATTATCGGCAGTTTTCTCTGGTTTTGCAGGCGTGGCTGGGAAGATTACATAAAGCTTTGTAAGATGGTTTTTTCCGGATTGACAATCTGCCTGATTATTTATTATATTTTTCCGACAGGACTGAATCTGCGGCTGGCTTCTTCGCCGCATGAGACAGGTGCTCTGTACAATCTGGTCGTCATGCTTCGGGCGATCGACACGCCGACAAACGTGTGCCCGTCTATTCATGTGATGAACACAGTGATGGTTTTTCAAGCCGTGTGCAGTCTCGATAATCTGAAGCACAGGCGGCTTACGATCGCGGTTCATTTCGTGATCATGGTACTGATCTGCCTGTCCACTGTCCTGCTCGACCAGCATTCCGTCATTGACGTTGTGTGCGGTGCGATGATGAGCTTTGTCCTTCACGGTTTGGTGTACCAGATAGAGTGGAGAACAGAGGCCTCTCGTCGGAAAACCATGGTGCCCAAGACCGGATCCAGAATACATGGCATTAATTGCTGAAGTGAAAAGTTTATTTCCACACCAAAATTTGTGATTTTCCGGTGGATTTCACTCTTTCAGGGATTAAAAGCACAGTCAAGGAGTAAAACTTCATTCCATTTACGCCATCATTTACCCAGTAGAATTGGGTAGGCCATATGGTGTAAGACTGATTTCCACTAGGTTTTTGCTGCGAACGCCGGAAATACAAGTGGAATTTTGAGTAAGACTGAATTCCACTTGTACCCCCGAGTTGTGGAATTTAAATTTTCATTTCACTCATGGCATTAATTTTCATTAATTACGAAAAAAATGCTTGACAATTCCGTTGGAGCTGTATTATAATGGCAAAGTGAGTCAGCCGATGGCTCACTTGATATGGGGTCTTAGCTCAGCTGGGAGAGCATCTGCCTTACAAGCAGAGGGTCATAGGTTCGAGCCCTATAGGCCCCATAGATTCACAAATGTTCCGTACCGCGAGGTATGAGAACTATATTATATGGCGGAGTAGCTCAGCTGGCTAGAGCACACGGTTCATACCCGTGGTGTCGAGAGTTCAAGTCTCCCCTCCGCTACGCAATGAATCCCGGAAAGCCTTGATTCAATGGCTTTCCGGGATTTTGTTTTATGTACACAGGCGTGAGAGAAAATTAGCAGCTTTGCTGCTCGCGCCTACTTAAGCCTTTGCGGACAGATTCAGTATCACGGATGCGTAAAACATACCCTCTTCATACCGAAAGTCAGCGCTGCCGTTATTTTTCTGCGCGATGGCGCGTACGGAAGCGGTTCCCAAGCCGTAGCCTTCATGCCTGGAAGAGAGAAAACGCTCGTCTTTTGTTTTGGGCGCCTCGGTGCAGGTATTATCTACCGTGAGGATGATCCGATGTCCGTCTGCTTTTGCAAGGACGCGGATAAATGGAGCGGTATCTTTTACCACCCGGCAGGCGAGAAGGGCGTTTTCCAGAAGATTGCCGAGGATCGAGCAGAATTCCGGCTCCCCAATCGGCAGATCCGCGGGCAGGTTTAGGTTCGCGGTGAAATCAATGCCGGATTTTTCGGATTCTTCATAATAGTAGTGGATAAGCGTGTTGACCGCGTAATTTTTGCACCAGGTACGGCTGGTATCCGGTGGGAGACTTTGCTCATAATGGGCGACATATTCCCGCAGGGCTTCTTCGCTGCCGGTGTTGAGATAGCTGTTGATGATGCGCAGATGCTGTGCAAGATCATGGCGTGCCTGCCGCGTCTCTTCGATATGGCGGGCAAGCTGGCTGTACTGCGTTCTCTGAAGCGCCAGAAGATTTGCCTGTTGGGTGGCCTGTTCCGCCGTTACGGCTTCCCGTCGAATGACGTCCAGCGAGTGAAGAAGTACCTGATAGACGCCGAACATGCCCAAGATCAGAAGAACGCGGGAGAAGAAGAAGCGGAACTGGTATACGTTTTCCGGCGAAATATCAGCGGTATACATCATGACAATGACTGTAGTAAAGGCGGGGAGCAGCCAGATTACATGCCACAGGGCAGGTGCATCCGTCTGAAATACCAGATCTTTCGTGCGCGCCAGAAAAGCGACCATGAATGGGATGGTTACGATCAGAAGCAGAAGATTGATCAAAATGCTGCGGGGAGAGTCGAATACGAGGGCCGGGCTGTAAAAAAGTCTTGCCTCGATAAAATAAGCACTCCCACGGAGAACAACGGTGAAATCAAAGAGGAATACGTACAGAAACAATGTCTTCCAGTGATCTGCGTCGATGCTGATCATATAGATCAGGAAGCAGACGATGGCAAAGACACCTTCAGCTGCGCGCTGCGGTAAAGAAGTTCCTGACATCCAGGCATAGATCGAGGACTGGAGAAGCTGGCTGATGCCAACCAGGAGGGCAATGCTCCAGGCGGGAAAGCGCAGCTGCTTTCGGAAAGGATAGTAGCCCAGTACGCGATAGGGCAGAGTTGTGACTGTCTCGAAAAGGAATATTGTAACAAAAGCGGAGAGCTTCATGCGTTTATCCCTTCCTTTCGCAGAACCATAAATTGATAGTTGGTGTAGGCCGTTCGGGTATCTTTTAACTTCCTTCTGCTGCAGAAGAGCAGCTCTCCGCTTTTCAGGCGGATTTCTCCATTGTCCAGAATGAGGTCAACCCAGGAAAAGTTGACCACAGTGCCTCTGCCATATTCACAGAAACGCCCGGTTTTCGGAAGCTGGCGCAGGAGCTCTGAATAGCTCTGTCCGGAGCGGACTTCACCGGCAGACGTGTGGATGATAACGCCGTTTCGAATGGATTCCAGAAAGAGAATATCATCCAGTAAAATGACCTGTTCAAATGTTTGCCACCCTTCGGCAGAGCAGCGAACAGTCAGGGCAGCCGGAGCTGTGAGGGCTTCCCGCAATCGCTTCATACACCAGTCCAGCGGTGCCTGCGCAACTGGTTTTACGAGAAAATCCATCGCATGGACCCCATAGCTTTCCAGAGCGAAATCCTTCTCTGTGGTAGTAAATACGATCGGTATGTAATCGTCAATTTCACGAACCTTTCGGGCCGTATCCAGACCGTTCATTCCTTCTCCTAACATAATATCCAGAAAGACGGCATTACAAAAACCTCGTCGAAAGTCTGTCAAAAAAGCCTCTCCACTTGTGTAGACGGATAATTCTACGGTATCTTTTTGAATACTGCTGTTCTCTTGAATGCGACTGATCAGGTTGTCACGGTCGCTTTGTAAATCCTCAACGATAGCCAGATGCATGGAAAAGCCTCCTTTATCCCTAAGACAGTGTAGCACAGAGCAGGCTTTTTTTACAAGAACAAATTGGCAAAAATCAGGGTTTTTAGAACTGTTTTTCTAAAATAATACAAATGACGTAAGTCGTTTTTCATGGAAGACAGGTTGAACGTCTTTGCGGTTTGTGTTATTCTCATGCGGGAACCAGAAGTCTGGGGAATGCAGGATCAACTGTGATTTACTTGTGGCTGCTGTATACTTCCCGCAGGGGATTGCGGATGGATTTGGAGGAACAAATGAAAGAGGAAGACGCAAGGAATGCGACTCGGAAAGCCGGCCTTGAGCAGGTTGTTTTTGACCTGGGAAAGGAATGGGGAAAAGAGACAGAGGCGCTTCGGGAAAGATTGCGTGCGGAAGGAATTACCTGTGTCACTTTGGCGCGGAAAGAAGCAGATTTACAACGGATATTGAAGACGGCGGCGTTCGGAAAACGGGAGATGGTTGTGCTCACGGATTCTCCTGCGGCCGGAAAGCAGTTGTCGCAGGAGGGGATTGTGTATTTTGGCTGCCGGCACGGGGAGGGTGTCTGGTTTGATGGTGCAGCACTTGTTCTGGAAGGTTTTGAAGAGGTGGATGGCAGATATCTGGAAGAATGGCTGTGCCGCGCGCAGGGACGTCCGGCGTGGATTGCCGGGACAGAGCGGCTTTGGATTCGGGAAATGGACGAGCAGGATCTGCCTGAACTGGTTCGCATCGGGAAACAGGAGAATGGTATGGCTTTGCTGAACGAAGATGCATTTACGCCGGAGCGGCTTCACTCTTATTTCGTGACCGCATATCGTTTGCAGGGATTTGGCCTCTGGAGTGTCCTGTATGCGGGAAGCGTGATTGGATGCTGCGGATTTGCACCTTATGAAGAATACAATACGCGGGAACAGATCTGGGTATATCGAATGTGCTGCGAGACAGAAAGCGCCGAAATGGCGGTTCAAGGGAGAAAAACAGATGGTCAGATTCTGGAATTACAGTACATGCTTGACGCGGCGTACCGCCGACAGGGACTTGGAACGGAAATGTGTCAGGCGGCTTTGCAATATGCGCGTCAGCGGCTGGCTGTGGATGAAATCCGCCTGCGGATTCGTCCGGATAACAGAGCATCGCAGGCACTGGCGCGGAAGCTGGGGTTTATTCAGGAAGCGACGTTTGCGGGTATTCCGGCTATGAATGAAATGGTATTGTGAAAACCATACAAAAAAAGTTTGAAAAATTCAGTGAAAAGGACGAAAATGTAGAGAGAAAAAAGAAAAGACTTGCATCCGGAAATTCTTTATGATATTATAAAACCATCAACTGGAAACGTTACCGGAATCGATATCGGTAAGGATTCCATATAGGCGCAGAACACTTATTTTTCTGAAAGGAAGGGTTTGTTTTATGAAGAAAATATCCAGAAGAGACTTTTTACGTGGCTCAGCGGCAGTGGTAGCAGCGAGTTTTATAGCGGCACCGGTACAGGCAGAAGAGACAGGGAAGGTTTATCTGCTGAACTTTAAGCCGGAGACGGATGAAGCATGGCAGGATTTGGCGGCTCTGTATACGGAGCAGACCGGAGTAGAGGTGACGGTACTGACGGCGGCGGATGGACAGTATAATACGACACTTCAGTCTGAGATGGCGAAGTCTGATCCGCCGACTATTTTTACGATTGGGAATACTTCTGATGCGGCGACATGGGATAATTACACTTATGATCTGACGGGAAGTGCTCTCTATGAGCATCTGACTGATTCGTCGCTGGTGATTGAATACAATGGCAAGACCGCCGGCATCGCGAACTGCTATGAGTGCTATGGTATTATTTATAACAAGACAATTCTTGATATTTACTGCGGACTGGATGGCGCGGTAGTTGCGGATGCGGGAGAGATTGACAGTCTGGATACCCTGGAAGCCGTAGCGGCAGACATCACAGAGCGTCTGGATGAGCTGAATGAGGCGCTTGCGGACGCAGGTACAGATTTTGAACTGGCAGGAGCATTTGCAAGTGCAGGTCTGGACTCTGGCTCTTCCTGGAGATTTTCCGGACATCTCGCGGGACTTCCTCTTTACTATGAATTCCTTGATGACGGTGTAGACCTGATCAGTGGTGAGGCAGAGATTGACGGCACATACCTGGACAATTTTAAGCGGGTTTGGAATATGTACACGACTTACTCTGACGCGGATCCGGCGACGCTGGCATCCGGCGCATTGAATGCGGAGACAGAATTTGGCATGGGCGAGGCAGTGTTCTACCAGAATGGTGACTGGGAGTATTCCGCTCTGATCAATGAGGAGAACGGCTATCTTGTGACTGCGGATGACATCAGCATGATGCCGATTTATTTTGGAGTAGATGACGAAAACGAAGGACTTGCGGTTGGCACAGAAAATTACTGGGCAGTGAACAGCCAGGCTTCCGAAGCGGATATCGCGGCGACGCTTGCATTCCTGGAGTGGGTGATCACTTCTGACGAAGGCCGTGATTCTCTGACGAATGTGATGGGGCTTACGACTCCGTTTGATACCTTTACAGGCGATTACGAGTCCAGCAACGGATTCGCGCAGATGGTGAATACCTATGCGGAGGCTGGCAAGACTTCTGTGGCCTGGAGCTTTAATGCTACGCCGAATGTCGATGACTGGAGAGCAGATGTGGTATCGGCATTGACTGCTTATTCAGATGGCAGCGGCGACTGGGATGCAGTGGTGAGTGCATTTGTAGATGGCTGGGCGAATCAGTGGGCATTGGCAAATGAGGAATAAAACAGAGGCTGTTTGAGGCTACGCCTGCAGAGACAGAAAGCACGTAGCTTTTGTCAAAGAGTAATCTGCGGCGGAAGCGGATTCGAATTGTGTGGCTCAGAAGGGTGGGTGATTGATTCACCTGCCCTTTCTTTCACTACCATTCGCGCTTCCTGGCTGTTGTCAGCGGATACCGGGGCGTTTTGGCTGTCTCGGTTTCCCGTGTAATGAAAAGAGAGGGTTTTTATGGAAAAATCGATCCGAAAGTATTTTCCGATCTTTGTTCTTCCGATGCTGGCCGCTTTTACGATTGGATTTATTGTGCCGTTTGTTTACGGTGTGTTCCTGTCCTTTTGTAAATTTACGACAGTTACGGACTGGACCTGGGTCGGTCTGAAGAATTATACCCGCATTTTTTATGTGAACGGCGAGCTGGACACGACGTTTCTGCACTCGATCTGGTATACGGCGCTGTTTACCCTGGTGTCTATGACAATTATCAATGTGGTCGCGTTTGCGATTGCAATGGCGCTTACGAAGGGCATTCGCGGAACAAATCTGTTTCGGACGGTGTTTTTCATGCCGAACCTGATCGGCGGAATTGTCCTGAGTTATATCTGGTTAATGATTTTCAACGCGGTTCTGCAGAATTTTTCAAAGACCATTGTCTCTACGCAGTGGTATGCGTTCTGGGGGCTGATTATTGTTGTTTGCTGGCAGCAGATCGGATATATGATGGTCATCTACATCGCCGGGATTCAGAATGTGCCGGGCGATCTGATTGAGGCAGCGAAGATTGATGGCGCAGGTTCCTGGCAGAGGCTTCGCTATGTGATCATTCCCATGCTGATGCCGACCATCAGTACCTGTACATTTTTGACGCTGACGAACGGGTTCAAGCTGTTCGATCAGAACCTGGCTCTGACCGGGGGCAATCCGGGCAAGCTCTCGCAGCTGCTTGCGCTGAATATTTATGATACGATGTATGGTACGACGGGCTGGCAGGGAGTCGGACAGGCGAAAGCGGTGATTTTCTTTATTCTGGTCGCGGTGATCGCGGTGGCACAGAATAAACTGACGACGAGCAAGGAGGTGCAGGCGTAATGGCAAAAAAAATAGCTTCTGGTGCGAAATCCAGTGATCTGGTGAACGCGGCAAGACGATCCAGACACAGCGGCATTCTTACAGCGGTTTTCTCGTTTTTGAGCCTGGGATGGATTGCACCGATTTTTGTCGTCCTTTTGAACTCATTTAAGCGAAAGGCATATATTTTCAAATATCCGTTTGGAATCAGTACGAAATCTCTCTTCGAGGATGGATTTGAGAAATGGAAAGCCGGGATTGAAAAGGCGATGTGCGGCCTGCTGAATTATAAAAACGCACTGGAGAAAACCAATTTCTTTTCCTGCTTCGGCGTGTCGCTGTTTATCACCGTGGGGAGTGTGTTGGCGATTATTCTCTTCTGTTCGATGGCGGCCTGGTATCTGACACGCGTCCATACGAAGCTGTCGAAAGCTATTTATTTGCTTTGCCTGTTTTCCATGGTAGTGCCGTTTCAGATGGTGATGTTTACGCTGTCTAAATTTGCCAATATGCTTCATCTGGCAAATCCGCTGGGAATTATTGTGGTGTATCTGGGATTTGGCGCGGGGCTGGCGGTATTTATGTTCAGCGGGTTTATCCGCAGTATTTCTCTGGAAATTGAGGAGGCGGCGGTGATTGATGGCTGCAATCCGCTTCAGACCTTTTTCCGCGTAATTTTTCCGATTCTGAAACCAACAACGGTGACCATCGCCATTTTGGAGGCGATGTGGGTGTGGAACGATTACCTCCTTCCAAGTCTGGTTCTGAATGTCAATAAGTATCGCACCATTCCGATTGCCGTGCAGTATTTAAAACAGAGTCATGGTCAGCTGGACTGGGGGGCGATGATGGCTGTACTTGTGCTGGCGATCATCCCGATTGTTATTTTTTATCTGGCTTGTCAGAAGTATATTATTGAAGGTGTGATCGCGGGTGCGGTCAAGGGATGAGAGAAGAAAAGAGAGGAGAAGAGGGATGAGAACATGTGGTATTTTGCTTCCGGTGTCAAGCCTCCCATCCCCGTATGGAATTGGCTGTTTTTCAAAGGAAGCCTACGCGTTTATTGACCAGCTGTCTGCAGCCGGGCAGACATACTGGCAGATTTTACCGTTGGGACCGACTGGGTACGGAGATTCCCCTTACCAGTCATTTTCCGCTTTTGCGGGCAACCCGTATTTTATTGATCTGGATACGCTTGCCGCGGAAGGCCTGCTTGAAAAGAGTGATTACGAGAACCTGGATTTTGGGACAGATGAGGCTTCTGTGGATTATGCGAAACTTTACCAGAATCGTTTTTTGGTGCTGAAACAGGCGTTTCGAAGGGCAGAGCCGGAAAAAAATGAGGAATTTCAGCAATTTTGCGAAACACAGAAAAGCTGGCTTGCGGATTACAGCCTGTATATGGCGGTAAAAAACTGTTTTGGCGGGAAAAGCTGGGATGAGTGGGATGAGGAGATTCGCATGCGCCATCCGGGAGTGATGGCGTGTTATCAGGAAATGTGCCGGGAGGAGATTCTGTTTTACTGCTTTTTGCAATATGAGTTTGCGAAACAGTGGACGGCTGTGAAAGCATACGCGAATGAGCGTGGAATCCGGATCATCGGGGATATTCCGATCTATGTTTCTTTTGACAGCTCAGACAGCTGGGCGAATCCGCAGCTTTTTCAGTTTAATGATGAGCGCCGGCCGCTGCGGGTGGCAGGGTGTCCGCCCGATGCTTTTTCCGCGGACGGGCAGCTTTGGGGAAATCCTCTTTACAATTGGGAGTACCATAAAAAGACAGGGTTTGCCTGGTGGCTGGGACGTCTGGAACACTGCTTTTCTCTGTATGATGTGGTGCGGGTGGATCACTTCCGGGGCTTTGATGAGTATTTCGCGATTCCCTATGAAGCTGGAACAGCGGCGGGCGGCAGATGGCAGCCGGGACCGGGCATGGATTTTTTTCGTGCGGTGAAAGCGCATTTTGAACAGAAGTTTTTGGATGGAGAATTGCGGATCATCGCGGAAGATCTGGGCTATCTGACAGAGAGTGTGGAACGTCTTGTAGCGGAAACCGGATATCCGGGCATGAAGGTTATGGAATTTGCCTTTGATTCCCGGGAAGCTGGGGATTATATGCCTTACAATTACACGAAAAACTGTGTCGTGTACACAGGAACACATGATAACCAGACGCTGGCTGCATGGTATGACGAATTGACAGAGGAGGATCGTTTCCTGGCGGCAGAGTATTTGTCTTTAAAAGACGAGGATCGTTCTGAGACTGTGTGGGCTTTTGTTCGCCTGACCCTGGAAAGCGTTGCAGATACCGCCATTATTCCGATGCAGGATTATCTCTGCCTGCGAGAGGAAGCCCGGATGAATCATCCGTCTACCCTGGGATCAAACTGGAAATGGCGGTTGCGGCAGGGCCAGTTTACGGATGAACTTGCCGGGAAAATCCGAAGAATAAATGAGGTATACGGGCGTTTGAGAAAATAAGAAAAGACAGACAGGCGTGGAAAACAGGGGTAAACGAGCAGGAAGTGAGATAAGTCACCTCCTGTTCGTTTTTCGATTTCCGGTGGCTGTCATATTCCACCTTGCATTTTAGGAGGTAAGTTGCTATAATATGCGCACTGGCGCATAAGGAAGGCAGCAAAAGCTGCCTGCGCCAGGCGCGCGAGCATGCGGCAGAAGCCGATGCTCGAATAGAAGGTACTGGCGCATAAGGAAGGCAGCAAAAGATCTGAATAAAGACACTGGCGCATTAGGAAGGAAGCAGTATGGAGCAGATTACCATAAAAGAGATTGCCCGGCTATGTGGCGTAGGAGTGAGTACCGTATCCAGGGCGATTAATAACCACCCGGATATTAATGAAGAGACCCGGCAGAAGGTTCTGGATACGATTCAAAAATATAATTATGTGCCAAATAACAGCGCGCGTAATCTCAAACGCTCGGAATCCAATACGATTGCTGTGTTGATTAAGGGTATCAGTAATCCTTTTTTTGGTGAGATGATCCGTATACTGGAGCGGGAGACAAATGAAAAGAAGTATTCGTTTGTTTTACAGCATGTGGAAGAGTTTGAGGATGAGGTGGACGTTGCTCTCCGGATTGAGAAGGAAAAGCGTTTGAAAGGAATTGTCTTTCTGGGCGGTGTCACGAATCGGACGGATGAGAAGCTGAGACAGCTTTCGGTTCCGTTTGTGCTGAGTACGGCTGATGCCGCAGATATGGGCGGAGAGTATCCTTCTGTTTCGGTTGACAATGAGAAAGAAAGCCGGAGGATGGTCGATTACCTTTGTTCCTGTGGTCATAAAAAAATTGCGCTGCTGACCGCGAGCAGAGATGACGCCAGCGTTGGTATGCTGCGTCACAGGGGATATCAGAAAGCGTTGGAAGGGCATGGAATTTCATACAATGAGAATCTGGTAAAGTGGACGCCGGAGGATCTGGAGACATTTTCTATGGAAAGCGGCTATCGACTGACGAAGGAACTGCTGGAGTCAGGGGAAAAGTTTACCTGTATTTACGCAATATCGGACCGGATGGCGGTTGGCGCCTGCAAGGCGCTTTTTGACACAGGGATGATGGTTCCGGCGGACTGTTCCGTGGCAGGTTTTGACGGGCTGGACATGGCTTCCTATTACGAACCATCTATCACAACGATCCGACAGCCGCGCAGAGAGATGGCGGAGGCGACGATTCAGCTGATGTTTGATCTGATCGAAGGAAAACAGGTGGAATCCCGTCTGATTTTTGATGCCGATCTGGTGATCGGAAGTTCTACAGCACCCGTGTCATCCATCGAACATGAAGCGTTACTGCATGACTGAGTATGGTTTGCCGCCGGGGCGGGCGGGTGTGTGCGAAGCACACTTTTTTATCCAATAGGAAAGTTCTCCGAACTTCCCTATCGGACAAAAATTTATGCGCACGGATGCGTAGGGTGTTTTATTGCTTCGCAATACGCATCCGGCGCGGCAAAAAAGTGTGCTTCTTGAAATTCAATCAATTCGCGAGTGTGTGCGAAGCACACTTTTTTATAGATTAAGAGAGGACATAAAATGGGAATTGTAAAAGCGGCGAAGCTTGCTTTTGATTATTTAAAGCTGGATGAGAACGGAAATGTGGAATCGAAGCAGAGAGCGGTCGACGGCGTGGATCTGGAGGTGGAGGCCGGTGATTTTATCGCTATTTTGGGCCATAACGGTTCCGGAAAGTCTACGTTGGCGAAGCACATCAACGCCATTCTGCTTCCGAGCGAAGGAACGCTCTGGGTGGACGGCAAGGACACACAGGATGAGTCGAAGCTTTGGGAGATCCGGCAGACGGCCGGTATGGTGTTTCAGAATCCGGACAATCAGATCATCGGGACGATTGTGGATGAGGATGTTGGCTTCGGACCGGAGAATATGGGCGTTCCGCAGGAGGAGATCTGGCAGCGGGTGGAGAGCAGCCTGAAGTCGGTCGGCATGTGGGAATACCGCTCCCACTCGCCGAATAAGCTCTCCGGCGGGCAGAAACAGCGCGTAGCGATTGCGGGCGTGGTGGCAATGAAGCCAAAGTGCATTGTCCTGGACGAGCCGACTGCCATGCTGGATCCGAATGGGCGAAAGGATGTCATCCGGACTGTACACGAGCTGAATCAGAAAGAGCATGTGACGGTGATTTTGATCACGCATTATATGGAAGAGGTGATTGATGCGGATCGGGTAATCGTTATGGATGCCGGGAAGATCGTCATGCAGGGTACTCCGCATGAGGTGTTTGGCCGTGTGGAGGAGCTGAAGTCATATCGGCTGGATGTGCCTCAGGCGACACTGGTCACACATGAGCTGCGCAGGATGGGATTTGATCTGCGGCCGGATATTTTGTCGAATGAGGAACTGGTGGAGGAGCTGCAGGCCTATCGGGACAGGCAGGCTTCCTGATTTTACGGAACATGTTTTGATGAGAATGGAATGCTTGTACTTTTATGTGAGAAGCATTGGAAAGGAGACGGCACGTGTCTATTCGGATTGAACACTTGAATTATACGTACAGCAACGGCACGGTGTTTGAGCAGCATGCCCTGAAGGATATCAATCTGGAGCTGCCGGACGGCCAGTTTATCGGCATCATAGGCCATACCGGTTCGGGAAAATCGACACTGATTCAGCACCTGAATGGGCTGCTCAAAGCAACATCGGGGACGATCTATTATAATAATGAAAATATTTACGCGGAAGGCTACAGCATGAAGCAGCTCCGAAGTAAGGTTGGCCTGGTTTTTCAGTATCCGGAGTACCAGCTGTTCGAGACGGATGTTTTTACCGATGTCTGCTTTGGACCGAAGAATCTGGGGCTGGAAAAAGAGGAGATCGAACGGCGTGCAGCGGAGGCGCTGAAGCTGGTCGGCCTGGGGGAGGAGTATTATAAAGTATCCCCCTTTGAACTTTCCGGCGGACAAAAACGGCGCGCGGCGATTGCCGGGATCCTGGCGATGGAACCGGAGGTGCTGGTGCTGGACGAGCCTACGGCCGGGTTGGATCCCAGAGGCCGTGACGACATTCTGGATCAGGTGGCGAAGCTGCACCAGGAGCGGAAGATTACGGTTGTCCTCGTGTCGCACAGCATGGAGGATGTCGCCCGCTATGTGCAGCGCATTATCGTGATGAATAAGGGTGAGGTCCTGTATGACGATGAGCCCAGGAAGGTGTTCCGCCATTACAAGGAGCTGGAGGCAGTAGGACTGGCTGCGCCGCAGGAGGTCTATCTGATGCACGAGCTGGCCGCGCTGGGCTGGGATGTCGACACAGACGCGGCGACGGCCCAGGAAGCGGCGGAATCCATTGCGCGGTGCTTAAAAAGTGCGAAAGCAGAAAATTGTTAACAGAGAGCGGTTAATAATAGAACTGCTGAAAAGTTGCTGAAATGAGCTGCTAAAATGAAATGTGAAAAGAAAAACAGCAGCCGGACGCAATACGAATAACAAATTACAGAAAGAAGCAGACCATGTTAAGAGAGATTACGTTAGGCCAATATTATCCGACCGATTCGGTCATTCATAAACTGGACCCAAGGGTAAAACTCGCAGGAACAATGGTATTTATCATATCCCTGTTTGCATTCGGAAAGATCGAGTCCTATCTGGTGGCGACCCTGTTTCTGGCCACTGTGATACGCGTGTCAAAGGTTCCCTTTAAATATATGATTAAAGGGCTGAAAGCGATTCTGATGCTGTTGATGATCACCGTCATTTTCAACCTGTTTCTGGTACAGGGTACCGTCCTGGTGAAATTCTGGGTGTTTCAGATCACGGTGGAGGGCGTCAAGACCGCTGTCTCCATGGCGGTGCGTCTGATTTATCTGATCATCGGTTCGTCTGTGATGACGCTGACGACGACCCCGAATGACCTGACCGACGGGATGGAGAAGTCTCTTTCTCCCCTGAAAAAGGTTCACGTACCGGTGCACGAAATCGCCATGATGATGTCCATTGCGCTGCGGTTTATCCCGATTCTTCTGGAAGAGACGGATAAAATCATGAAAGCACAGCAGGCGCGTGGCGCGGACTTTGAGTCTGGCAATCTGATTCAGAGAGCGAAAAACATGGTGCCGCTGCTGGTGCCGCTCTTTATTTCTGCTTTTCGCCGCGCAAATGACCTGGCGATGGCGATGGAAGCGCGGGGCTACCACGGAGGTGAGGGACGGACGAAAATGCGTCCGCTTGTCTATCAGAAACGGGACAAGACGGCTTATCTGGTGCTGCTGGGGTATTTTGTCCTGATGTTTGTAGTGAGCCGGCTGAATATCATTGAGACAGTTTTATTTGGAGTGCTTGGGTGGTAAGATATGGTTAAG